>JAFTAB010000105.1 GCA_017458745.1 Schwartzia sp. (in: firmicutes)
AGATGAGCTATGTGCCTGTTTACCCGGTCTACTCATGGGCGACTGTGCTGAATGCTTCAAGCTACGAGGTGGAGCTGTGGCGGCGAGGCGAGGGCGGGGACAAGCGCGTCCGCCATTACTATACATATGAGCGTACCCTGTACGACGAGACCCCGCTTAATTCGGGGGGCGCATACTACTGGCGAGTGCGCGCGCTCGACGGCGGCGGCCGTAGATACAGCGAGTGGTCTGAGCCGCGCGAGTGGGTCGTCACGTCGCCGTCGCCTGTCGTCGCAATAGGTGACAGCCTGACGCATGGAGGGGGCGCGATCTCGGTGCCGCCCTCGATGCTCATGTACTGCTGGGAATCATATTCGGGCGTCGCCATAAAAAACATAGGGCGCAGCGGCGACTCGACGAGCGACATGATACAAAGATTCAGCCGTGACGTTTTGCCTTTTGCTCCAAAAGTTGCCGTGATACTCGGCGGGGTGAATGACATTCGCATGGGCGAGCCGGCAGGCGACGTGATCGCCAATCTCTCGACGCTGATGAATATGTGCGAGTCAAACGGAATCACTCCCGTACTCGTCACGATTCCTCCCATTGAGCCCGAGCGCATGGCGAGGATGGAGGAGATAGAGACGCCCGCCGGCGGATGGCGGAGCCAGCTGGAGAGGGTAAATGACTGGATTCGCTCGCAAAAATATTATGTCGATGTCGCGCCGTATCTGACCGACAAAGACGGAAACCTGAAGAAAAATATGACGAGCGACGGGCTTCACCCCGATCGTGACGCGAAGAAATATATCGGGGAGACGATTGGAGCGTATTTGCATGAGAAATTTTTCAAGGAGGGGCGGGGGAATTTGAAAAAATAATAGTCGATGTCATATTTTTAATCAAAGAGTGGCAATTAAAAATTTGTTGTGATATAATGGCACATGGATTTGATAATTTTGACTATCATTTTTGGAGGGGTTTTGATTGGAGAAGGACAAGAAAGCGGCTAAGTCGATGAATGCGGAAATGGACAAGAAGGCGGCGCTTGAGGCGGCGCTCAAAGCAATAGAGAAGGATTTCGGCAAGGGCTCAATCATGAGGCTCGGTGAGGCGCGGGCGAATATGAATGTCGAGGTCATACCGACGGGGATATTGCCTCTTGACGTTGCGCTCGGCGTAGGCGGATTGCCGCGCGGCCGAATCGTCGAGGTGTACGGGCCGGAGTCGTCCGGCAAGACGACGGTGACTCTCCACATGATAGCTGAGGCGCAGCGGCGCGGAGGGCTTGCCGCTTTCATCGACGCGGAGCACGCGCTCGACCCGGCATACGCGAAGAAGCTCGGGGTCGACATTGACAACCTGCTCGTTTCCCAGCCGGACAGCGGGGAGCAGGCATTGGAGATAGTCGAGGCGCTGGTCAGGAGCGGCGCGGTGGATATGATCGTCGTGGACTCGGTGGCGGCTCTTGTGCCGCAGACGGAGATCGACGGCGACATGGGGCAGTCGCAGGTCGGCGTGCAGGCGCGCCTCATGAGCCAGGCCATGAGAAAGCTCACCGGCTTTATCGCGAAATCGCGCACGATCGCGATATTCATAAATCAGATTCGTGAGAAGGTCGGCGTGATGTACGGCAATCCCGAGACGACGACGGGCGGCCGCGCGCTGAAATTCTATTCGTCGGTGCGCCTCGATGTTAGGAAATTCGGCGAGGGCATCAAGCAGGGCACCGAGGTGGTGGGCAACCACACGAAGGTGAAGGTCGCAAAGAATAAAGTGGCGCCTCCTTTCAAGACTTGCGAGTTTGATATAATGTTTGGCGAAGGAGTTTCGCGCGAGGGCTGCGTCATTGACATGGCGGCGGATTTTGACATCCTCGACAAGAGCGGGTCGTGGTACTCGTACAATGGCAGCCGCCTCGGGCAGGGACGCGACACGGTGAAGGAAATAGTCAAGGGCAACCCGGCTCTCTATGAGGAGCTATCCGAGAAGGTGCTGGCAAAGATAAAGCAGAAGGCCGAGGAAGAGGAGAAAAAGGCGGACGCGAAGCTGGCGGCGGCGAGCGCCAAGGCGGCAAAAGACGCCAAGGCCGACGAGTGATGAATAAGAATGTGGCGCAATAGAATGAATAGGGGGGTCGCCAAGCCGACCGCTCTGAGGAAGGCGACCGACCTGCTGGCGAGGCAGGATCACAGCGAAAAGAGGCTGCGGGAGAAACTGGCTAGGCAGGGCTACGATGGCGACGAGATAGATGAGGCAATCGACAGGCTGAAGGGCTGCCATTATCTCGATGACGAGCGCGCATGCGGGCATCAGTTCGGATATTTGTACGAGAACAGCTCGATGAGTCAGAGGCAGATAGTCCAAAAACTGGCGGCGCGGGGATTTTCCATCGACACGATAAATAATGAGGCGCGTGACGAAGAGGAGTCGCGCGAGCGTGAGCTCAACGCGGCAAGAAAGGCTTTCAATCAGAAATTC
>JAFTAB010000017.1 GCA_017458745.1 Schwartzia sp. (in: firmicutes)
CACGTTGTAGGTCGGGCAGAGCACCGCCGTGTTGCCGATGGAGCGATACGCCACGAACACGCCGTAGGAGCCGGGGTCACTGAGCTTCGCTCCCTTGTAGTCGATCTGCGCGTACCATGCGCGGCGGGACGATTTCGCGAAGTCGCCCTTTGCGTTCTGAGCGTATGCGCCGCTTATCATGAGATTCTTGTCGAAGCGATAGCGAGCGCCGATCTCCCAGATATTTGCGGTGTCGCCGTCGTAGGCCTTCCCGCTGTAGTCGGCAGAGAGATTGCGATAAAGCTCCTTGTTGCGGAGCTGATGGAAAGCCGCGCCGAAGAAGAAATTCTTGGCGGGGTCGGTGCCAGCCTCGATGCTCCAGTAGGATGACGCGCTGGGATTGAAGCCCGTCGGATAATCCTCGTTCTGGCCGCTGCCATAATCAAAAATGCCGTTCTCGATTCCGGCGAACGAATAGCGGCCGGCGGCCAGCTTCACATACGCCTTGTCGCCGAACTGCACCTGCGCGCCCGACAGCTCATCATCAAACACCATGCCGCTGTCGACCTCCGTCCATGCCGGATAACGTCCGAGCGTGATGGTCGTCGCGCCATATTTGCCCTCGACATAGGCGCGGTTCAAAAAGACCTGGCCGTTGGAGCCTGTCGCGTTCTGGGCGGACGCCATGTCGGTCTTGTACTCCACACGTGCATGACCGGTCCAGTGCTCATTGATTTCCATGTCGGTCATGAGGCGGAGACGGAAATCATTCGTCGTGGCAGTGCCGCGCTTGTGCTCGGCTTTCTCGATGCGGCGATTCTCGTAGGTGTAACGGAACAGCCCGCGCCATTTCACATTGTCAACCTTTTTCTCAAGAGCCGCGACGCGCACGCCGAGATTATTGAGCTCATCCGCGAACTCAGCGGCGAGCTTGTCGAGCATCGCCTTGTCGGCACCGGTAGCGCCCTTTGCCATCGCGCGAGCCACCATCTGCGCCATCTCGTAGCGGGTAATCTCCTGGTCGCCGCGATAGGTGCCGTCGCCGTAGCCCTCGATTACGCCGTCGGCGGCGAGCTGCGCCACGGCGTCATACGCCCAGTGGTCGGCAGGGACATCCTCGAAAGGATTTGCGGCAGCGAAGGCCGTCGATGCCGCGCCGGCGACGAGAGCCGTCGTCAAAGCAGAAACAAGAGTCTTCTTCATTCTTCATTCCCCCAAATAATAATATTGATGATACTGCGAGGCATCACAGCTTTTCACTTCGACGCTTTTCTATTTTCTCGCGCCGAGACATCAAAAAAACATGCGCGCCCGCAAATGCTAATATACCATACGGGCACTTCATTAGCAATAAAAAAGATGAAAATAATATGTATACATGATCCGGCGTGCCGATAATTTTTCACTACGCTATTTCTCTCAAAGTCGCCCGACAATTTTCTATGTGCAGCTCCTTGTCGTGCTGCGCGAAAAGCGACGCGCGATGACCGACGCTGATGACGCCCGCGCCGGGAAGCTCCTCTTTCAGCTTGAAATACAGCCTCTGCTCCCTCGCCTCGTCGAGAGCGCTCGTCGCCTCATCTAGGAACACCCAGTCTGGCTTCACTATAAGCACCCGCGCGAACGCCACGCGCTGCTGCTCGCCGAGCGAGAGGATGCGGCTCCAGTCGTCAACGGTGTCGAGCCTGTCAATCAACTGCTCAAGGTCTACGTCCTTCAGCACTTTCTCTATCACTCCCTGGTCGATTGACGAAGTGTCGGCGACGGGGTAGCACAGCGCGCGGCGCAGAGTGCCGAGCGGCAGGTACGGCCTCTGCGGCAAAAATAGGATTTTCGCGTCGCGCCCCGCCTCCATCTCGCCGCCGCCGAACGGCCATATCCCGGCGAGCGTCCGCAGCAAAGTCGATTTGCCGCACCCGGACGCGCCCGTCACGAGAAGTCTCTTGCCCGCCGGCAGCGCGAAGGAAGTCGGCGACATGAGCATATTCCCATTAGGAAGCTGCACAAAAACCCTCTCGAATATCATCTGGCTCCTTATGCCGTTTTTTCTGGAGATGGCCGGCTCCAGCCCCTTCACCTCGCCCAGATGCTCCGTGAAGCCAGCGAGACGATGGAGCACCGCGATGAGCTGCGCTATGTTCTGGTACGCCTCCACGAAATACGACAGCGCGTCCTGCACCCTGCCAAAAGCGCTGACGGTCTGCATCAGCCCGCCGAGCGCCATCGCGCCGCCGAAATACCTCGGCGCGGCGAGGATGAGCGGCGCGATTATTCCAAACTGGCCGTAGAAATTTGAGTAGAAATTGAGGATTTTCGTCTGTTTCATGAGCTCGCGATAATTGCTGATGACCCACTTGAATTTATCACGAAACCCTATCTCCTCCGCTTGCTCGCCGCCGTAAAAGGCGATGCTCTCGCTGTTCTCCCTCACGCGCGTCATGGAGAAACGGAAATCCGCCTCGTATTTCTGCTGCACGAAGTCAAGCCCGATGAGCTTGCGCCCGACTCGATGCGCGAAATAAGTGCCCATGAAAGAGTAAATGACAGAGAACCACAGCATGTAGCCATGGATATTAAACTCCATCGAGCCTATAGGCACAGTGAGAATCCCCGAGAGATTCCACAGCACGACGGCAAAGGCAGCCAGCGTCGTGAGCTGCTTCAAAAAGCCGATGAGCAGCCCGAGCGTCAGAGTGACAAACTGGTCAATGTCTTCCTGTATGCGCTGGTCGGGGTTGTCCATGTCGCTGCCCATGACCTGCAATCGGTAATACGCCGTGCCATCGAGCCACGACCTCACATATTTTCTCGTGAGCCATGTGCGCCAGCGCAGCTGAAGGAGCTGGCGCAGATAAATCGCGTACACGGCGATGACGATATGCAGGAGCGCGAGGCCCGTGAATTTGCCGACAAGCGGCCAAAAAGACGCGTAGTCATATTCCTGAAGCATATTGTAGAACTCGTTGTACCAGCTGTTAATCAGCACCAGCAGGTAAACCGTAGCGAAATTGAGAGCGATGACCACGCCCAGCAGCCCGATAGCGCGTTTCTTTTCCTCGGACACCCAATAGCTCTTGAAAATTTCCCAGAACTGCGATAAATATTTTTTCTTCATAAAGAATGCTCCTCGTATCAAATTTCACCGTTTCATTATAAAATTCCTAACGTGATTTTTCAATATGTGTTAGAATAAGTGCAAAAAACAGGAAACGGGGGGCTAATATGTTCTCAACGGAGTCACTCGCGCTCGCCGCGCTCATCTTGTCAATATTCATACTGCATCGCGTGCTCAGCCGCAAAAAATTCATCACCGCCCTCTCGCTCATCGTCGCCCTCTCCGCCCTCGGCCTATACCTCTACTCGCGCCCCTCGCGCGAGGCTGTGATGACAGTCGCGGAGCGCACCCACATGGGAAAGCAGCAGGAAATAGTCGCCGAGTGGCACGCGGAGTATCAGGAGCTGATCATTGAGATGGATCGCAACTGGAGGCAGTACCACAGGATTCTCTCCGACTTCGCCGCCGACAATATAAGCATCGAGGTCGCGTATGACAGGTTCATCGACCTCGCGAATGACGCGGCAATGACGCTTGACAAACTCGAAGCGATGGACCCGCCCATCGAGCTCGACGACACGAGCTACGATCTGGTGACCTCGATTATAATGAAGACCCGCGACTACGCGAGAGGGCAGCTCGCCACGATAAAGATGACGATGGAGGCAGCAAATCCCGAGACGATAAAGGCGGAGGCGCAGGAGGAGCAAGCGAAGCTGCTGAAGGAGATCATGGCGAAGACCTCGCCCGCCGGACTTTTCACGGCGAGCGAGATAAGGGAGCTGCGGGACGGCGTGAATCCGAAAGGGTGAGGTACAGGGAATGTCTTACTATACTATTTCCATCGGCGGGCGCGATGAGGTCACGGTCGAGCGGTCACGTTTCATCGCGTCGACGGCGCACGTCACGACCGAGGACGATGCCCGCGCCTTCCTGCAATCCATAAAAAAAGAATTTCACGACGCGCGTCACAACTGCTCGGCGTGGGTGCTCGGCGACAGCGACAGCGAGAACGACCTTCGCCCGAGGAGCAGCGACGACGGCGAGCCGGGTGGCACGGCGGGAATGCCGATTCTCAATATGCTGAGGGCAAAGCATCTCACCAACAGCATCATAGTGGTGACGCGCTACTTCGGCGGCATAAAGCTGGGCACGGGCGGCCTCACGAGGGCATACGGCAACGCGGCGGGGCTTGGCATCGCCGCGTCAAAAATCGCCCGAGTTGACACCTGCGCCCGCCTCGCCGCCAGGCTGTCATACCCAATGCTCGCGCCAATTCAAAACTATCTGCGGCAAAAAGAAATCCGCGTGGCCGACATAGGCTACGCGGAAGATGTCATAATCGAAATATTGATTGACAAAGCGAAACTCGAAACGATAAAAAACGATATAGTGAACCTTACGGCAGGCAACGTGCAATTCGAGGACAAGGGATTGGAAAAGGTGATGAGCGAGGAATAGAGATGCCCCACTCACTCCCCGCTCATCATGACTTCCCTGTATACGTCTCGCCTCGACATATTCAGCTTTTTGGCTGTCTCACGCATTGCGTCTTTTTTTGTCATGCCGCCCTTTATCAGCTCGCCCACCATCTCGGCGGGCGATTTTTTTTCGGCTGCCTCACGCGGGGCGTCGACCCCTTTTGCCCCGGAGACCACTATGACGAACTCGCCGCGGCTCTCATTCTCATCAAGCGTCTCTATGAGCGACGAGAGAGTGCCGCGCCTGAACTCCTCAAATTTCTTCGTGAGCTCGCGGCACAGAGCCGCCTCCCTGTCCCCCAGCGCGCCGAGGATGTCGCCAAGCGTCGCCTTCAGGTGATGCGGTGCCTCATAAAATATCAGCGTCTCCCCGTGCGTCTTTATCTCGTCGAGCAGCTCGCGCCGCCTCGACTTCGCCTTCGCGGGCGGCAAAAATCCCACGAATGAGAATCGCGAGGTATCAAGCCCCGAGGCTATCAGCGCGGTGAGCGCGGCGCTCGCTCCGGGGACGGGCACCACATTTATGCCATGCGCTATCGCGTCACGGGCAAGCTCCGCGCCGGGGTCGGATATGGCCGGCATACCCGCGTCGGACACGCAGGCGAGGTCATTGCCATCGAGCAGCCAGTCGATGAGCTCCCTTCCCTTTGTCATCTTGTTGTGCTCGTGGTAACTCGTGAGGCGCGTGTGAATATCAAAATGCGCCAGCAGCTCACGCGTGCGGCGAGTATCCTCGGCGGCAATGAGCGGCACATCCGTCAGCACTTTCACGGCGCGGAATGTCATGTCGCCGAGATTGCCGATGGGCGTCGCGCAAAGATATAGAACGCCGCGTTTCTTTTGAGCATCTGTCCCCTTGTCATTCATAGCCGCTTTGCATCCCATAAATTTCCAAAATTTCCCTCGTATAATTTCCATCCTCGCCGTACACAATGAGCGCGGGCAAAAATCTCACCGCGCCGCTTTTGCCGCCCGCCGCCGCCTCCATCAGCACGAGATTCGCGCCCTTTTTCTCATTCGGCTGCACGAGGCGAATCCGCTTGACAGCGAAATCATATTTTTTCATCGTCAATATTATTTCATCGAGCCGCTCGGCAATATGAATCATCGCGAGCCGCCCCCTCGGACGCAGGCAAAGACGCGCCGCCCTTATCGTGTCATCGAGCGTGGCATTCACCTCATGGCGGGCAATCCTCACGCTTTCATTTCGGCTCGCCTTGCCCGAGCCGGCCTTGTAATACGGAGGATTCGCAATCACGATGTCGTACCCTCCGATTTTCTCACTCGGAAGCAAATCATCTATTTCCCGATAATCCCCCCGAATGATTGTTACCTTTTCCTCAAGCCCATTCATCGCGACGCTGCGCCGGGCCATCTCCGCCATCTCGCCGTCAATCTCAACAGCGTCAACGTGGGCTGCCTCCTCAGCCATCAGCAGCGGCACAATGCCAGTCCCCGTGCCGAGGTCGAGCACGGAGTCACTCGGGCGATAAGACGGGAAATGCGCCAAAAGCACAGCGTCCATCGAAAATCGAAACGCGCCGCGTTTCTGAATGATTTTCCGCCCAAGATGATTAAGCTCGTCAATAGTCTCATCCGATAAAATCTCAGCCATCAGAAATCCCAAATATGATTATTCGTCCTCTTCCATCATCATCTGAATGTCGCGGTGCGAGAGGCGTCGATTTTTATTTTCTATCTCGCCCCTCCTGTCGCGGCGATTCTTCGGCTTGCTGTCGCGCCGCTTCTTGTCGCGCGGGTGCTCGGCGGGAGCCTTCGCGCCGTGCGGGGGACGCTCATCTCTCGGCCTGCCCTCGTGCGACTTCTCATCGCGCCCATGACGGGCACGCTCATTGCTCTTGCGCTTTGAGTGACGCGAGCGCGAATACCCCGCAAGGGACGGATCCTCCATCGCCGCTATTGCCGCGAGAGCGGCGATATTCGCGAGATCAGGCTCCTCCTCCGGCTCCTTCTCTATGACATCCTCCCACGACGCCACCAGTGTCTTGTTGTCGTCGAGCAATATAGTCGCGTTGCGTTTCTGCTGATTCAGAGAGATGACCTTGCCCTCGCCCTCCGTCGTCACGACGCGCCCGCCCTGCGTGGGCGGCAGCACCTTCTTCTGCTGCGCCGCAGAGCAGCCGTCGCAGCGACCCTCGTAGTCGTCGTTCTCATACTTCAGGCAGCACATCAGTCTGCCGCAAATCCCTGAGATTTTCGTCGGGTTGAGCGACAGATTTTGCTCCTTCGCCATTCGTATCGACACGGGGACGAACTCGCCCAAGAACGTCGCGCAGCAAAGCGGCCTGCCGCAGCAGCCAATGCCGCCAAGCATCTTCGCCTCATCGCGGACGCCAATCTGGCGCAGCTCGATGCGCGTGCGAAATACAGCCGCGAGATCCTTCACCAGCTCGCGGAAATCCACACGGCCATCCGCCGTGAAATAAAACACAATCTTATTGATGTCAAAAGTGTACTCCACGCCGACCAGCTTCATCGGCAGGGCCCGTGCCGCTATCTTCTCCTCGCAGATTCTTGTGGCCTCGACCTCACGCTTTTTATTTTCCTCGACGCGCTCCAAGTCATCGGGCGTCGCCTTGCGCTCTATCACCTTTAGCGGCTGGGTAATCTCGCTGTCCTCCACGTCCCTCGGCCCGATCGCCACATGACCGCACTCCACGCCTCTCGCCGTCTCAACGATGACATAATCGTCCTTTTGTATATCTATCTGTCCGGGGCCAAAATAATATATCTTTCCCGCCTTTTTGAAGCGGACTCCTATGACAGTCTGCAAAATAATACTCCCCCTGTTGCGGGGACGCTTTTCATTGCGCGTCCCCCGACTCATCATGCCAATACCGGCAAATTATAGTGCTGCCAATCTGAGCAGCATGGCTTCAATCTGAAGCTCCGTGTTAGCATTCGACTTGAGTATTCTCTTTTCGACATCGCTTGCAATCGCCATGGCGCGCGAGGCCCATGATTCGGTGACGGCGCCGGCTATGTCGAGAAGCTCCATTCGCCTGTCCCCGCTGAAAAGATGCTCGCCCCCGCAAAGGAGCGTCATCACATCCATCAGGCAAAACCTGAAATACTTTATCCACTCCGATATCTCGTCCCTCTGCATTGAGCCGAGCCTCTTGCCCTCGCCAAGCACAGCCTCGTCATTCATGGCTCGCGCACGCGACAGCACGTCCATCGCGTCATCGCGCAAGGCGAGCGCGTCGCCACGATAGAGGCGAATCGCCTCGCCCGCGCTGCCGCCGGACAGCGAGGCCAGTGCAGCTCGCTCCTGCTCCGGCACATCATTCGCCGCGAGTATCTCCATTACTCCGCTTTCAGTGAGCGGAGCAAAAGGCATCATCAGGCAGCGGGATATGATTGTGTCAAGCAGAGCCTCGCGCCTGCTCGTGATCAATATAAATACGACATCGCCCGTCGGCTCCTCCAGCGTCTTAAGGAGGGCATTCGCCGCCTGCTCGTTCATCATGTCGGCATCGTCGATTATGACGACACGGCGTCGCGAGAGCTTTGCCACGCGCGACAGCTCCGCCCTGAGATTTTGTATATCCTCTATTCTGATGAGCCTCGCGGCTTTCCTATTGACCTTGCCATTCTTCGTCGGCTGCGTCGGCTCTATGACATAGTAGTCCGGGTGATTGCCGCTCGCCATTGCCGCGCAGCTTTCACATTCACCGCACGGCTCGGTGCCGCTCGCGCTCCTCCCATCACACAGAAGCGTTACCGCGAGCGCCTCTGCCGCTCGCCTCTTGCCGATGCCGTCCTGCCCGAAAAAGAGCAGCGCATGTGGCAGGCGATCCTCGCCCAGCAGACGTTTCAGACGCGATATCGCCACATCCTGTCCTATCATGCCGCTCCAAGCCGAATCCTTTTTCATATTATCATTCATGCCAATATATCATCTATCGTATATCAAATTAACCGAAAAACACGTCATAGCCGCTCAGCTATACAAGTCAACGAGCATCCCGCGAATCGCGTCCTGGCTCGCGACTATTGACAGCGGGTCAGCCTGTCCGAGACGAATATGCTCGGCGATTGACTCCAGCTCCTCATCAATTTTCCTCACGGTCGTGTAGACCTTCTGGCGACCCATTCGATCCCAGCCCGCAGAGGTGTGAAGCGAGTACATGTGCGACACCGCCTCGCCGATGAACTCCTTGACAAGGCTGCGATATGATTTCAACTCGTCATACGTCGGCGTGTTCGTGAGCCTCGCGCCCTGCTCGTCGATTTTCTTCAGCAACCTCTGTAGCTGCTCGCGCGAGAGATTGCCGTCCTGATCCGTGAGACTCATCGAGAAGGAGGTATCAGCGCCATGCACTGCGCCGACCCCCGCCGGTCTCTCGCGCATATCGGCCGATGCCGCGGCGCGCGGCGACGACAGTCCATCTATCTTGATAGGCATGGTAATCCCCCCTGACATTTACTTCCGATACCATTATACTGATTTAATGGACATTAGGCAAATGCAAAATGATGACAAAAAGGGCGCAAGATTATTGGCACTTATCTCATGCCAAAATTATAAATGAAAATTTTGGCTCGAAGATTATCATCAGACAAGCCAAATTTCATTTATCGTGATGTCACATCTGAAACAGGGAAATTCCTTTAGCCTGTGAAAACACCATTTCATTATGGCATACTTCGCCGACAGTGCAATCAGAAAAGAACTCCAACAAAGTGCTTGCTCCCATGCAAAAACGCGCCCGAACATTCAGGCGCGTTTTACTATATCGTTGCTAAAAACCAATAATCCTATCGTACAAACACAACTGCGCCATTCGACAAAAACGCGTTTTTCTCGTTCGCCAGCAGTATGCGGTCGGCATCCTCTACGGACACCACCACATTGACGCGGTTCGACGAATTTTTCCCGCCGCGCACTTCGACCGCCGTCACAACGAGA
>JAFTAB010000106.1 GCA_017458745.1 Schwartzia sp. (in: firmicutes)
GTACGATGTGCCGAGCGAGCATGGCGAGGATAATGAGCAACAGGCAAGATGATAAGGGGGCAAAGCTATGAGGAAGATTATTTCCTGCGTTTTGATTGCGCTTATGATGATATTCGCAGGCGCGCCATTAGATGCCGCTTTTTGCCAGGATGTTTATGCCGCTCCGGCGAAGAGAAAGCCCTCGGAGGGGAACAAGGCCGAGGAGCAGGAGAACGACGGAAAGGAAAAGCCGATTGATCTGGGGCAGGCATGGTACATGTATAAGTCGTCGGTCGTCGCCATAACGAACACGAACGAGCTCAAAGTCTTTTCGCTAGTGATGCGGAAGGGCAGGCATTACTATAATCGCTACACTTTCAGAAAGAAGTCCGACATGAAGAAAAAGGAGTTCGACTATTACAATCAAAACGACCATAGCTGGCGGCACTACGACTGGGGCGAAAAGACTCCGCTTTATAAGGCGTACACTATAGGCTACGCCGTGGCATTTGAAAACAGGGAGTAGAATATTTGGCTTGATATTGGACGAAGGAAAAGATAAAATGAGACTTATTAAGTGGGAGTGTTATACTCCCTACGATGGACGCTTTCGCGTCCCCATGCATACAGGAGCCTCTAATTCGCTTTGCTCATAAGAGGCTCCAATAACTGAATCTAGTCGAGTTTACCCATTGCCTTATGGGCGCTTATCTCCCGCTTAAGAAGCGGGAGTTTTAGCGCCCGTTAGCATCGGATAAAATTTAAGGATATATAAAACAGTAAGGCAGGAATTACATTGATAGAGTTACGGAACATCGAAAAGACATTTGACGGCGCGGATGGCGCCGTCACCGCGCTGCGCGGCATCAATCTGACCATCGGCACGGGCGAGATATACGGCATTATCGGGCTGTCGGGCGCGGGCAAGTCCACGCTCATACGATGTGTCAATATGCTTGAGCGTCCGACGAGGGGCGAGGTGATCATTGACGGCGAGGACATGACCAAGCTCTCCGCGTCGGAGCTGAGGCGCGCGCGGAAAAATATCGGCATGATTTTCCAGCATTTTAATCTTTTGTCGTCGGCGAATGTTTACGATAATGTCGCGTTTCCCCTGCGCCTCGACAACGTGGGCGAGAGCGAGATAAGGGAGCGCGTCATGCCGCTTCTCTCCTTGGTGGGGCTTGACGACAAGGCGCATCATTACCCGTCGCAGCTGTCGGGAGGGCAAAAGCAGCGCGTCGGAATTGCCCGCGCTCTCGCGTCCAATCCCAAGGTGCTGCTCTCCGACGAGGCCACGAGCGCGCTTGACCCGCAGACGACGAAGGCGATACTCTCGCTCATACTGGACATCAATAAAAAACTCGGCATCACGGTCATCGTGATTACTCACGAGATGCAGGTCATAAAGGATATATGCGACAAGGTCGCCGTCATATCGGGCGGCGTGATAGCGGAGGAGGGGAGCGTGCTCGATGTTTTCACGAGCCCGCGCCAGCCGATAACGAAGGAATTTATCAGCGTCATCATGCCGAATGAGTTGCCGATTGAGTTCCGCGGCAAGGAGATTTCGAGTGACCCGGTGGCGGGAGCGAAGCTCCTCGTGCGCCTCATGTTCATAGGTGACAGCGCGGATGAGCCGGTCATCGCGGCACTCATCCGCAACTATCCGATAGATGTGAGCATATTGAGCGGCAATATCGACCACATCAAGGACACGCCGTATGGCAGACTGCTCATCGGAATGACAGGTGAGCAGAGCGCCATAGACGAGGCGATGGCGTTTCTCCAGTCAAAGGACATACGAATCGAGGTGATTGGCTATGTCAGCTGACATCATGACGCTCCTCTTGAAGGCGCTCGGCGAGACACTGCGAATGGTGGCCATGTCGATGGTGTTCGCTTCGGCGGTGGGCATACCGCTGGGGGTGCTGCTTGTCACGACGGCGAGGCACGGCATATTGGAGTGCATGCCGATTAATAAATTTTTGGCCGCCGTTGTAAATGCGCTGCGCTCGATACCTTTCATCATCCTCATGGTCGCTATTATCCCTCTGACGCGCGCCCTTGTCGGCACGGCCATAGGCACGACGGCGGCGATAGTGCCTCTGACGCTCGCCTCGATACCTTTCATCGGGCGGCAGGTCGAGACCTCACTAAATGAGGTGCCGTACGGTATCGTCGAGGCGGCGCTCTCGATGGGCGCGACGCCGCTCCAGATTATTTGGCGCGTCTATCTCCCGGAGGCGATGCCCAGCATCGTGGCGCAGCTCACGACAGTGGTCATAGCCCTCGTGGGCGAGTCGGCGATGGCGGGCGCGATAGGAGGCGGCGGCCTCGGCGACCTCGCGATACGCTATGGCTATCAGAGATTTCGTCCCGACGTTATGCTCGCGACCATTGTCGTGCTCATAGTGCTGGTGCAGGCGATACAATTTATAGGAAACACTATTGCAAAAAAGTTAAATAAGAAGTAAAATCTTTACTAAATTAATATGGAAGGAAGTATGAAAAATGAAAAAGATTTTGCTAATCCTCGCCGCTTTGGCGATGATGGCCGTGGCCGCCGGGTGCGGCGGGCAGCAGCCGGCATCGTCAGGCTCAGGCTCCGGCGCGGCGAAGCCCGCCGACAACAAGAGCGTCACGCTCAAGATCGGGGCGACTCCCGTGCCTCACGCCGAGATTCTCGAAATCGTGAAACCAATGCTCAAGAAAGAGGGCATCGAGCTTCAGGTAATCGAGTTCTCCGACTACATTCAGCCGAACCTCGCGCTGAACGACAAGGAGCTCGACGCCAACTTTTTCCAGCACACCCCGTATCTTGAGAACTTCGTCGCTGAGCACAAGGAGCTGAAGCTCAAGAACGCGGGCGGCGTCCACATTGAGCCGATGGGAGTCTACTCAAAGAAAATCAAGAAGCTTGATGAGCTGAAGGACGGCGCCGTCATCGCCATCCCGAATGACCCGACTAACGGAGGCCGCTCGCTCATGCTCCTCGCAAAGGCGAATGTCATAAAGCTGAAGGATGGGGCCTCTGTCAACGCGACGGTGCATGACATCATCGAGAACCCGAAGAATATCAAATTCCAAGAGGTCGAGGCGGCTCAGGTGCCGCGCACCCTTGACGACGTGGATGCGGCGGTCATCAACACGAATTTCGCGATGCAGGTGCCGCTCGTCCCGACTAAGGACGCGATGTTCATGGAGGACAAGACCAGCCCGTATGTCAATATCGTGGCTGTGCGCGAAGGCGACGAGAAACGCCCGGAGATACAGAAGCTGATGAAGGCACTCACCTCGAAAGAAGTCAAGGATTTCATCGACTCGAAGTACAAGGGAGAAATCGTGGCGGCATTCTGACAATCAGCTCAGTATGTTAAGGTTCAGTATTAAAAAACTTAAAGTATAATAAAGGGACTGCCGTAAGAAGCGTTTTCTTCTTGCGGCAGTCCTTTTTTGCACAAAAAATTATTTCCGTCAATTTTGGAATCCTTGTGTTGCAGGAGTTTTATCCCATCCCGCTTATATCCGATGCTAACGGGCGCTAAATCTCCCGCTTCTAAAGCGGGAGATTTAGCGCCCATAAGGCAATGGGTAAATTCGACTAGATTCAGTTATTGGAGCCTCTTATGAGCAAAGCGAATTAGAGGCTCCTGTATGCATGGGGACGCGAAAGCGTCCATCGTAGGGAGTATAAAACTCCCACTGACTAAGTCTCATTTTATCAAAAAAATTTTGTGGCAGGAAATTCTTACTTTCTTGCCACAAAATTTTTGCGCTATATCCACTTTTCCATTCATTCAATTCATTCTTCCACACGCCCCAACAGCGGCTGTTTTCCCACTCTTCGCAGCAGGAGATTCGTTTCCATGACCGTCATGCGGTGCTCCAGCGCGTACCAAATCACGCTGTCCCACGGGTTTCGCACATAGAGCCGCTCCGCGCCTGCGTAGTATAAAAGATACTGTGCCTCCTTCGGCGTCAGCCCCATGGCGAGGGCGATGGAAAGCGCCTTTGCGCGGGACGTGTGCTTTTTCCGTCCGGCGAAAATGTGGTCGGCGTATTTCGGCTCCAGACCGGAGGCGCTGATGACGTCTGCCTGCACAAGATGTTTTTCAGCCAACAGCTTTTGCAGATATTCCGCAAGGGTGCTTTCGCGCAAATTTTCCTCGTTCTCCGTGAGAAACGGCTCGAAGTCCTCGGCCTCGGAAAGTTCGTGCTCTAAACTTTGCGTGTCCTTTTCCGGCATTTTGCATCCCGCCTTTTCCAATATTGTGGTATCATAGTAAAGAATACAATGAAGAGCGGCGGAAAGCAAGGTGATTTTAATGGACGGCAACACGTCTGCGTTTTTCAACGCGCAGATTGACAAGCTGCGCCTGCTCCGGCGGACGGCGCGGGGCGAGGTCTGGCTCGCGCTCTGGAAGCCGGAGCGGGTGGTCGTTTGGAAGCGGATCCACGCGACGGGGCTGCCCTACGCAATCTTGGCCGAGCATCCGCATCCGCTTTGGCCGGCCGTGCTGTGCTGCGCGGAGGACGGGGCGGACACGGTGGTCGTGGAGGAATACGCGGAAGGCGAGCCGCTTTCCGCGCGGCTGTCGGCGAAGCGTTTTTTAGAGGAACGCGAGGCAGCGGATATTTTGACGCAGCTTTGCGACGGTCTTGCCGTCTTGCACGGGCTGGGAATCGTCCATCGTGACATCAAGCCGTCGAATCTTATCCTGCAAAACGGAACGGTTCGCCTGATCGACTTCGACGCCGCCCGTACCGTGAAAGAAGAGCAGCCGGAGGATACTGCCTTGCTCGGCACGAAAGGCTACGCGCCGCCGGAGCAGTTCGGCTACGGGCAGACCGACGCGCGGAGCGACCTTTACGCCGTCGGCGTCACCATGAAGAAAATGCTCGGCCCGGAGTATCGCGGCTGGCTTTCGCCGATTCTCGAAAAATGCACGGAGCTTGACCCGAAGCGGCGATACGCCTCGGCGGCGGAATTGAAGCGTGCGGTTCTCATGCGCCGTCGATGGGCGAAAGCGAAAATCGCCTGCCCTGTTTTGCTGGCAGCTTTTGTCGGCGCAGGATTGTATTTTTTGCCGCCACAGTACGTGCCGTCACCGGCTGCGTCTGTCGAAACGCAGCCCGCACAGACGGAAACCGTGCAGCCGCCAAATGAAGAGCCCGTCGCTCAAATGCCGAAAACCGTGGAAAAGGAGACTGAAAAGGCGGGGACAGAAGCGGAAAACACCGAGATTTTCGCTGAAGTTCCGCAAGAAATGGAAAGGGAACAGGGCGTCAAACAGGTCGAGGAACCGGCTGCGGAACAGCAATCGGCAGAAACTGCACCGCCAAAAGTCCTGACCGCCGACGAGGAGGCCGAAGCCTTCCTCGCGCTGTTCAAGGACGATCCTGAAAAATTGCGCGAATGGAAAGACAGAAAAGACATAGAGTTTTATTCCATTGCAAAGCAACATCTTTCCCCGCAGGAAGCCGAAGACGCAAAGCGCGACGCTGTCAATATGTTGCGTCGGATGGAGTTGGGGCGACGGGCGGAAGCTTTTGAAAAGACAATCCCCAAAAATTTGACGCCGGACGAAAAAGGCCGTATTTTCAACGAATTTGTCTTTGAGCAGATCGAAATTCTAGGCATAACTGATTTTTGACAAAAAGTTACCCCGCGGGTAAACAAAACCCGCGGGGAATTTTTTATACTTATGGCAGGAATATCAAGGCGCGTTCATATCGCGCTCACGCTTGTAGACGGCGTCCAGCATTATGTCCACCATTTCGCGGCCCGCGTCGGAGAGCATCAAATATTTCTTCCACTGCTCGCCGAGATAGGGATCGTTGGAGCGGCCTTCGGGGATTTCGTCGGCGCGTCCGAGAATGTAGTCGGCGCTGACGCCGAAAAGCGCGGCAAGCTTGTCCAGCTTCCGCGTCGGGCGGATGGCTCCGCTCTCATATTTATTGTAAGCCGTGCGTGAAATGCCGAGATAGTCCGCGACCTTCTGCTGCGAAAAATGATGCTTCTCGCGAAGCTCCCGCAGACGGCAAGCGGTGAGATTCATAGGCAACACCTCTTGCCAATATTATATGTGAAACCAAATCACAGAAAAGCCGTGAGTTTTACTGCGATTATTTATTGACCAAAAATGTTGATAATATTATAATAATCAATATATAGTGATTTTAACTTCACTATGCGAACATGAGGGAACTAATGAACAGAATCCGGGCATACAGAAAAGAACGGAAATGGACGCAGGAAGAACTGGCAGAGAAAATCGGCGTCGAACGTTCCGCCGTCGCGAAATGGGAAAGCGGCAAGATCCAGCCGCAGGCCTCGCGGCTCGTGGCACTGGCCGAAGTTTTCGGTTGCACGGTGGACGAGATTTTGGGGCGGGGGAAATAAAAAGCGGCGGGAGGTGCTTGCGCTATGGGAGATTTGGCAGGGATTGGCGTCATAATATATTTTGTGCTCATGGTTGTAATGCGTATTCCTGAGCTGTTGGTTTTGTTTTTGGGGCTTGTCGTGCTTTTGGTGGGCTTGGCATTGGTCGAAGTGGTAGGTAAGGCGGTTTTGCGGTTTGTAAGCGGAGAGAAAAGCCGTCCGAGGACGGAGGACGATGCGTGAAAAAGGACAAACTCATAGAAACATCTGCAATGGAGAGATTATGCTTTGTGAAGTTTTTTAGGAGTGTCGCGTAGACTAAGTTTCGGGTCACAACAGCGAATTAATAATGAACAGGGGGCGGGTTGCCATGAAATGCTGCGAAGAGTGCGGGAAAACATACGACAATCAGGCGCAATACTGTTCTTTATGCGGGAAGCCATTAACATCTAAAAACTTACCAACCGTAATCCAAACAAAATTTTGTGGGCAGTGCGGCGCGAAAATTGAAGCGGAATCCACAGCTTGTCCTTCCTGCGGTGCAATCTTGGAAGACAATCAACCAATCATTCAGGACATAGAAAAAAGCCAAAAGCATACGGAAGAAAAAATGAGTCTTCTAAAAAACATCGTCAAGCTCTTTATCGGAATACTGCTTATCATTTTGTTTTGGTTAGTTGTAAAATGAAATCGGACACATAAAAAAGACAAGCAGGAAAACTTGTAGTAAGATGAATCTGCCCAACATCTACTGAAAGGAGCTTCCTGCATGTCTCAAAAACATTCTAC
>JAFTAB010000018.1 GCA_017458745.1 Schwartzia sp. (in: firmicutes)
TGAGACTTATTCAGTGGGAGTTTTATACTCCCTACGATGGACGCTTTCGCGTCCCCATGCATACAGGAGCCTCTAATTCGCTTTGCTCATAAGAGGCTCCAATAACTGAATCTAGTCGAATTTACCCATTGCCTTATGGGCACTTATCTCCCGCTTAAGAAGCGGGAGTTTTAGCGCCCGTTAGCATCGGATAAAAAATCTTAATGTGGAGTTGTATGAAAAATTTTATATGGCGGCAGGAATTTTTGATTTTTCAGAGAATTTATATACCGTAACAAAAATCGCGAAAATATATTCACGAATTTATTTTTGGAATGTAAAAATTTTGGGAGGGATCAAAATGCAGGATTACGCTAGTGAGAACCTGCGCAATGTCGCGGTCGTCGGCCATGGCCGCGCCGGCAAGACAAGTTTCGTGGACGCGTGCCTTTTCAATGCGAAGGTGACCAAACGGCAGGGCAGGGTCGATGACGCGACCTCAATGCTTGACACCGCGCCCGAGGAAACAAAGAGGGGGATGTCGATATCGCTTTCGCTCGCCGCTGTCGAGTGGAAGGGAGTGAAGATTAATTTCATAGACACGCCGGGCTACCCCGACTTCGTCAGCGAGGTGAAGGGAGCAATAACGGCCTGCGATACCGCTCTCATAGTGCTGCCCGCGTCCAGCGGGGTCGAGACCGAGGCGGAGAAGGACTGGATTCTTTGCGAGGAAATGAACAAGCCCCGCGCGTTCCTCGTAAACAAAATGGATCGCGAGCACGCCGACTTCTTCAAGGTGGTCGACGAGATGCGCGTGAAATTCGGGTCGGGCGTTGTCCCCGTGCAGATCCCTATCGGCGCCGCCGACACATATCAGGGCGTCGTCGATTTGCTGCGCATGAAGACAAAGGTGCGCACGCATGACGACGAATATGTGGCCACAGACATCCCCGAGTCGATGACTGAGGAAGTCAACGAGTACAAGCAGAAGCTGGTAGAGGCTTTGGCTGATTTCAACGACACGCTGCTGGAGAAATTCCTCAACGGCGATGAAATTCCCGAGGAGGAAATAGGACAGGCGCTCGCCGACGGCATGGCGGCGGCGAAGGTGTTCCCGGTGTACTGCGGCTCGGCTCTGAAGAATATAAGCCTTCATAAATTGCTGACAGGCATAGTGACATATTTCCCTGCGCCCTCGACTGACGCCGTCATGGGCGTTGACCCGTCGAACGACGAGCCCATTGAGCGGGCAGTCGATGGGCCATTCTCGGCGCAGGTATTCAAGACGATAGTTGACCCGTTCGTGGGGAGGCTCTCGTTCATGCGCGTGTTCTCCGGCAAGCTCGCGGCCGATGCCACGGTTTATAATTCCTGCCGCGAGACGAGCGAGCGTCTTGGCGGGCTGTTCTCAATGCAGGGCTCGACGCAGCTTCGCCTGAAGGAGGTCGGCGCGGGCGACATCACCGTGACGAGCAAGCTGGCCTCGACTAAGACGGGCGACACCCTCTGCACTAAGGATAATCCGATAAAGTATGAGCCGATCACTTACCCCGATTCGATGCTCGTGATGGCGGTATCGGCAAAGAAGAAGGGCGAAGAGGAAAAGGCAATAGGCTCAATCGAAAAAGAAGGCGACGAGGACCCGACGATTATCGTCGTCAAAGACAAGGAAACGAAGCAGGCTCTCGTGAAGGGCATCGGCGAGGTGCAGATTGACATACTCGGCGAGCGCGTGGCGAGAAAATTCGGCGTCGATGTGGAGTTCAGCGAGCCGAGAGTGGCACTGCGCGAGACGATAAAGAAGACCGTCAAGGTGCAGGGCAAGCACAAAAAGCAGAGCGGCGGCCACGGCCAGTACGGGGACGTCTGGCTGGAGATCAGCCCGCTGCCGGCGGGGACGGGAAATCAATTCACCGAGACGATATTCGGTGGCAGCGTGCCGCGCCAGTATATCCCCGCCGTCGAGAAGGGCACGGAGGAGACGCTCGCTCAGGGCATCATCGCGGGATACCCTGTCGTCGATGTGAAGGTCAATCTCTATGACGGCTCCTATCACGCCGTTGATTCCTCGGAGGCCGCCTTCAAGACGGCTACCGCGCTCGCCCTCAAGAAGGGAGTAATGGAAGCGAACCCTGTCCTCTTGGAGCCGATATTCGATATGTCGATACTCACCCCCGAGTATTTCACGGGCGATGTCATGGGCCAGCTCAACGGTCGCCGCGCGAGAATAATGGGAATGGACAAGGCGGGGCGTGACCTCACCGAGATAAAGGCGCAGATACCCGCCATCGAGCTTTACAAATACGCGACCGATCTCCGCGCGCAGACAAAGGGGAGAGGCTCTTTCACCGTGAAATTCTCGCACTACGAGGAAATGCCGAAGAAGCTCATGGACGATGAGATAGCAAAATACCAGGAGAGCAAAGGCAAAGCATCAGAAAAATAAAATAATGCCTAAGGAATCACTGATTAAGTCAATTCATGACCCTGTCGAGGAATTTTTTCGTCAGGCAAGGAAAAGGGCTTGAAGGCGTAGCATCGCTACGTCGAAAGCACTTTGACACAGCATGACGGAAAAAGACCCGGCAGGGGTGTGGTGGGACTTATTCAGTGGTTCCCTAATAAAAAATCGTCAGCGAAAATTCTCGCTGACGATTTTTTTATCCGATGCTAACGGGCGCTAATACTCCCGCTTCTTAAGCGGGAGATAAGCGCCCATAAGGCAATGGGTAAATTCGACTAGAGTCAGTGGGAGTATAAAACTCCCACTGACTAAGTCTCATTTTATTCGATGATGATGGGCGTTAATGCTTCCCGTTCGTAAGCGTGAACATTTGCGCCCATTAGGCTTTTTTGTTAGTCTCTTTTTATTTGTGAGATCTCAAAGATTTGGTATTATTTCTTTGTAGATGAAGCCTTCCCTCACTCCCGAGGCGTTGTAGGTAATCGTATGGGCGTTGAATTTTTCGGCTATCGCGCCCGCAATGACGAAGCCGGGGAAAAGAGTGTGCAGCCTGTCCGGCTCCGCACGCATCAGAAGCACCATGTCATTCTCGGGCAGTATCTCGTCCACGGCGAAGTGGGCAATCATGCCATAGAGCCCCGTCGCGGGGATTGTGTTTTCGATGTTGTCCTCGGGGTGCAGCGCCTTGTAGACGGAAACCGCTCCCCTGAATGTGCCGCCCAGCCCGATGAGGTCAACTGTCGACACGCCGTCGAATATGTTCAGCCCCTTCAGAGCCTCCTTCACGTCGGCTCGCATTTCCGTCACCTCGCGGGGGGTCGGTTTGATTCCGGTGACATCCTTTGCCTTGAGCGCGAGTGAGCCGAGATCGAGGCTCGCCTTCTCGGCAATCTTTCCGTCCTTGAAATGGACTATCTCCGACGAGCCGCCGCCGATGTCAACGAGCACGCCCTCGTCCCTGTCAATGGAGCGGGACGCGCCGAAGAAATCAAATGCCGCCTCCTCGTCGCCGGTGATGACGCGGATGGGTATGCCGCTCCTGCGCTCAATCTCGGCGACAGCCTCCCTGCTGTTTGTCGCGTTTCGCAGAGCCGCGGTGGTGAATGAGGCGATGCGCTCGATGTGGAGCCCCATGAGATACTGGCGGAACTCGTGCATGATATGGCTCGCCTTGTCGATGCCGGCCTGCGACATCACGCCGTCCTTGACGTAGGCGGCGAGACCGACGACGACCTTCTTCTTCATTATCATCTCTACCTTGTCCTTGTCGATCTGGTAGATTGCCATGCGCATCGTGTTAGAGCCTATGTCGATAATTGCATGAATCATTTATAGTCCCCCTTAATATTTTTTCATCTAATTTGATTCAAAATTTACCCGATGCTGGCGGTCGCTTATGCTCGCACTTTTCAGGCGTGAGCCAAGCGCCGTCGTCAATGGGTAAATTCGGCTGAATAAATTTCATCTTATATATTCTACTTTTTTTGTGGATTATCCTTCTTTGATGAAAAAATGTATCAAAAAATTTTTATGTTTTAATCCAAATTGTGATATGATATAATGACTGGAAATGAATTATTCGCTGGGAGGCGTTTGGATTGGATGATAAATTGAAAATCCTCATAACGGATGACTCGAAGCTGTTGAGAAAAAAGCTCCGCGTGGAGCTGGAGACAATGGGGTGCGAAGTGATCGAGGCCGAGAATGGCAAAGAGGCCGTGATGATGGTCTTGCAGGAGAAACCCGATGGGGTTTTCCTCGATATCGTCATGCCTGAGGTCGGAGGCATCGAGGCGTTGCAGGTGCTGCATGAGGTGAATCCGGAGATACCGGTCATCATGCTGTCGTCAGCCGGCACACCGCAGAAGCTGATGGAGACACTCAAACTCGGCGCGCTTGATTTTATTCAGAAGCCGTATACGACGGTGCAGGTAAAGAAGGCACTGGAGGAAATCCGAAAGAAGGCGGCGCAGAATGAATAGTTTTTATTTCGCGCAATATCTTTTGAATGAGGGCAAAGTCTCCGTCGATGAGCTGCGTGAGCTTATTCCCAAAAGCGTGGATGCTGAGGTCTCGGAGAAACTTATTGCCCTATGGCAGGGCAAAGTCACGGCGGAGGATATCGCGTCTGTCGGAAACGGGAATGACTCGGAGTTCTCGCGTGTCGCCGTTGACAAGGAATTGATGACGGCGGAGGAGGCGTTCGCGCTCAAGAAGACAGTTCCGGGCGAGAGCGAGCGGTTTGCCCAGGTTCTTATTGATTCGGGCAAGATGGATATATTAGGGCTTGCCCCGCTTATCGAGAAATATCATTCTCTTGATGAGTCGCCGGTAAAAACGGTAGTCCAAAAAATAGCCGATGACTCAATCGGATTTGAGCTGCCGAGCTACATTGATTTTGTTGAGATATTCCTGCGCTCTTTCATGCGGTTCATGGAGACGCCTGCCGCGGTGAGCTGCGAGAAGCCGATATTCGGGGACGTGTCCGGGACTCATGTCGTGACGCAGAAGCTCACAGGCGATATATCCATGGTGACAGGGCTATTCGTCAGCGAGGAGCTTTTCATTGAGATGGCGAGGCACTACAGCCATGAGGATATAACCGAGATGGACGAGCTGGCTGTTGACAGCCTTCAGGAGTTTATGAATGTCATCAATGGCCTCTTTGCGGTTGACATGGCAAAGCAGCAGAGGGACATAGACCTTGAGACACCGCGGATAGTCTCGAACACCCTGCCGGCAGGAAACAATACCCTCAGCCTCGAGATAATCTCCGGGCTGGGCTCTTTCGTGCTGATGACGGCTACCGATGAGATAGGCGTGCGCGAGGGTCATGATTTTTAACATGTGCCAATAAGTGCTCCTTAATCTACCGGGGGGGATTGAAACAATGTCTATTCGAAGTGAAATGCTTTCTTGCGCCGCCGCTTGACGGCGCGCCGCCTGAGCTTCTTCAAAATGAATGAGCTCAGGCATTTTTTGTTTTGGTTATTTTCATAATGAGGATATATAATCATTCCGCTTATTGCTTTGATGTGTTATAATATCACGTCGATTTAATTTACCTTTGACTGACGGAAGGAGCACTCACGTTTATGCTTGTTCATGATATTCTGCGCAGAGGCCGTGACAATGACGACGCAGTTTACTCCACTCTAGGCGGGTTCACATACCTCGGGCTGCGGGTCGCGGCGGAGAATTGCCGACGCCGCCTGTACGCCGCGGGCGTGCGAATCCACGACCGCGTCGCTATCTACTCTCGCAATCGGGCGGAGTTCATCGCCGCCTACATGGCCATCTCCGCGCTCGGCGCCGTGGTCGTGCCGATAAATTTCCAGCTCTCGATGCGCGAGACAGCTTTCATTTTGAAAAATGCCGACGTGCGTGTCGTGATCGTCGACAAGCCGCTCCCGCTCGATGCGGCCATCTCCGCGCTCGACTATGAGAGCGTCACGCAGATTGATATAGGCGAGGCTATAAACCCGACGACGCTGCCGCCTCCCCCGCCGCTGCCCAAGGACTTCGGCCCGGATGAGCCGTGCGCCATCATTTACACCTCCGGCACGACAGGCTCTCCAAAGGGCGCCGTGCTGTCCCATCGCAATCTCGTCATGAACGCTATCGACATGCAGCAGCAAGTTCACATCGCCCGCCATGACAACGTGCTGTGCGTGCTGCCGATGTACCACTGCTTTGCATGGACTTGCGCCGTCATGGCGGAGCTTTCCGTCGGCGCGACCATCACGATACTGGACTCATTCACGCCGAAAAAGACAATCGACGTGACACGCGCGCTGAAGGTCACGATAATAGTCATGGTCCCGTCCATACTGTCGCTCGTGACGAAGCTAGGGACGCCCGAGGATTTGAAATCGCTCCGCTATGTCATACTCGGCGGGACGAAACTCCCGCTCCATATCGCCGACGCTTTCATCAATAAATTTCATCTCCCCATCGTGGAGGGCTATGGCCTTTCCGAGGCATCCCCGGTCGTCACGATGAATGCACCCGAGGCGACACGGGCCGGCTCGGTCGGCCCCGCGATACCCGATGTGCGTGTGCGCATCGTTGACGAGAACGGGCACGATGTCAAAACGGGCGAGAGGGGAGAGCTGCTCGTGCAGGGGCCGAATGTCATGCACGGCTACTTCAAGCTGCCCGAGGAGACAGCCAAGACCCTGCGCGATGGCTGGCTGCATACAGGCGACGTGGCGTGCATGGACGAGGACGGATACGTCTACATCGTTGACCGCATCAAGGACATGATTATCAGCATGGGCGAAAATATCTACCCGAGGGAGATAGAGGAGCTCATATATTCTTTCCCCGGCATTCACGAGGCCGCTGTCATCGCGATAGAGGACAAGCTGCGCGGGCAGGCGGGCTGCTGCTACTACAGCGTGCAGCCTGACGGATATGTGGAGGTAAGGGCGCTGAAAAAATATCTCCAGCAAAACCTCGCGCTCTTCAAGATACCAAGAGAATTTCGTCAGATAGACGAGCTGCCGAAAACGTCAACGGGCAAAATAGCCAAAAAGGAACTTGAGAAACTTTACGCGGCTGAAGGATGATGCTGCTCGCCGATTGATGGCATTGAAAATTTGAAACCCATTTTTGTGGAGCATTGAGATTAATCTTGATGCTCCACTTTTTATTTTAGGCAACCTCTAAAACTGCTTTTCGTGAAACCCCTCCGGCGCTCCGCGAGAAACACTCCACTGGACTGTTTCTCCCCTTTCAGGGGAGGCTTGGTAGTATTGCCTCTCCCGAAAGGCGGAGGGGTTCAAACTAAGATTTGAGTTTTTAGAAATTCCCTTCAATAAAATGAGACTTATTCAGTGGGAGTTTTATACTCCCTACGATGGACGCTTTCGCGTCCCCATGCATACAGGAGCCTCTAATTCGCTTTGCTCATAAGAGGCTCCAA
>JAFTAB010000107.1 GCA_017458745.1 Schwartzia sp. (in: firmicutes)
CTACCAACTGAGCTAGTGAACCAGCAAGAAAGATTATACAGGTCGAGGGTTTATTTGTCAAATGTTTTTATGTTTCTCTGTTCTTTCGTGAAGTGAAAATTCAAGGAACAGGCAATGAAGCGGCTTTACCCCGATGATAATGGGCGCAGATTCTAAGATTATCGATCATAATGTAGAGATCATGGATGGATTAACATATGAGAACCTCTAAAAACTCCAATTTGCATTTGAACCCCTCCGCCCTTCGGGCAACGTCCGGGGAGTCCACTGGACTCCCGCGCAAAGCGCCCCCTTTCAGGGGAGGCAATGATACTAAGTCTCCCATGAAAGGAGAGAAACAGTCCAGTGGAGTGTTTCTAGCAAAGAGCCGGAAGGGTTTCACTAAAAGCGGATTTTAGGGATTAACATATCACATTGCCGCCGCTGGCTTTCATCAGCCGATTCATTATCGCCAGCCCCAGCCCTTTTCGCGTGGTGGCCTCGGCGAGAAGCTGCGATGCGTCCGTGTCATCGAAAAAGCGAAGCGAGTCATATAGTCTCGCGGCGATATTTTTAAGGTCACCGCGTTTGCCGTAGCTCACGACATATTCCCGTGGCACCAGACGCTCATCTTTTGCCATGGCGGCAATTTCATCGCTGACGATGATTCCGATTTTTTTATGAGCAGCCTCCGATTTTTTGATTTCATGTCGGAGAATTTTCATTATGGCATCAATTTCAAGAGCTTGCGGCTCGATCAGGGTGAGCGGGGCTTTTGGCGCGTAATGGCGATATTTCATTCCGGGCGCCATTGGCCTGATGTTTTCGCATTGCGTGCCCGACATGGCAGGATCGAGTCTCACGTTTTCGCAGATCTCAAGCAGCATTTCGCGGGTCACGGCGCCGGGGCGAAGAATGGTTATTGTCTCGTTTTCATCGAGGGCAACGATTGTCGATTCGACGCCGAATTTGCATGGCCCGGCATCGAGTATGAGAGGGATTTTCCCTTTCATGTCCCGGTACACAGCCTCGGCATTGGTGGGGCTTGGCCTGCCTGAAATGTTGGCGCTGGGCGCGGCTATTGGCACTCCTGCCGATTTTATGAGAGCGCGGCAAAAATCGTTGTCGGGCATTCTCACGCCGACAGTCATAAGGCCTCCGGTAATTCCATCGGGCACTGTTGCTTTTTTGGGAAGTATCAAAGTTATTGGGCCGGGGCAGAATGAGGCGATTATTTTCTCGGCAAGCGGGGAGACATCAGACGCGATTGTGTCAATCATCTCACGATTCGCGACGTGAAGAATGAGGGGATTGTCGGATGGCCGTCCCTTTGCCTCATAGATTTTTTTTGATGCAATGGCGTCGAGGCCGTTTGCGCCGAGACCATATACAGTCTCGGTCGGGAAAGCGACAAGCTCCCCGCTGCGAATCAGTTCGCCGGCACGGTCAAGTGCATGTTTGTTGCTTTCGTCGGCAGGAGAGCCGACGATTTTTATTATCTCGGTTTTCATTATTTCCATAGTATCACAACGCGGGCTAGACCTCGCAAATCGGAAATTTTTTCGGTTTTCGACCATTTTCCGGCGTTTTCCGCGAGCGCAATTACATCCTTGGCTTGCTCGGAGCCGACCTCGAATGCAAGAAAACCGCCGTCTTTTATAAATGCTGGCGCGTCAGAAATTATTCGACGGTAATAGTTGAGTCCGTCGGCTCCACCGTCAAGCGCCAGATGAGGCTCGGCCTGCACCTCCGGTGAAAGAGTTTTTATTTCGTCGGTTTTTATATATGGTGGATTTGAGACTATCGCGTCAAAT
This sequence comes from Schwartzia sp. (in: firmicutes), assembly GCA_017458745.1. Classification (GTDB taxonomy): domain Bacteria; phylum Bacillota; class Negativicutes; order Selenomonadales; family Selenomonadaceae; genus RUG024. The sequence continues at coordinate 1,794 of JAFTAB010000107.1, forward strand.
GTTTCATCGCTGCCTTTTATTGGCGCGATGAGGTCTCCTTCAAGGAATTTTACGCGGCTCATGACGTCAAGAGCAACGGCGTTGGCTGTTGCCACATCCAAAGCATCTGATGAAATGTCAGTGGCTGTCCCTGTCAATAAAGGCATGAAATGAAGCAGCGATAATATTATTGCCCCGCTTCCGGTGCCTATGTCCAGAATGTGTTCCTCGTGCTCTCCTTTTAGCCTGTCCATTACGGCGCCGACGAGTGTCTCGGTGTCAGGCTGCGGCACGAGGACAGAGGGGGAGACCGCAAACGGAAGCCCCATAAATTCTTTTTCGCCGACTATGTATGCTACCGGCTCGCGGTTGCAACGCCTTTTAATAAAATCTCGATATGATGCCAGCTCGTCATTTGAAAGGGGCTTCTCAAAATTCACATAAAGGTATATACGTTTTTTATTCAGCAAATGAGAAAGCAGCACTTCTGCGTCAAGCCGCGGCGTGTCAATGCCGTGGCGGCTGAAGTACTGCTCCGTCCATTTGAGTATTCGACCAATCGTCCAGATTTCATTAGATGGCATTATTTTTACTCTTTTCGATAATAATTTTGCAAGCGTGTTGAAAAAGGCAGTATCAGTTTGCTTGTTTCAGCCGCTCCGTCTGGTCTGCCGCGATGAGCGCGCCTATGATTTCATCCAGATCGCCGTTGAGAATTTCCGGAAGGCGATGCGTCGTGAGACCGATGCGGTGGTCTGTCACGCGTCCCTGCGGGAAATTATATGTTCGTATGCGCTCGCTTCTGTCGCCTGAGCCAATCTGATTTTTTCTGTCCTTTGCGGTTGCGGCGTTCTGCTCCTCCTGCGCTTTCTCATAAACGCGGGCCCGCAATACCTTCATGGCCTGCTCTTTGTTTTTTAACTGGGATTTCTCGTCTTGGCACTGCACCACGATGCCGGTCGGGAAATGCGTGATGCGTATGGCGGTCTCGGTTCGGTTGACATACTGGCCTCCGGCACCGTGAGCGCAATATGTATCAATTCGTATGTCGTCAGGACGAATGACGACATCGACTTCCTCTGCCTCCGGGAGAACGGCGACAGTGACCGCGGATGTATGTATTCGTCCCTGCGACTCCGTTTCGGGCACGCGCTGCACTCTGTGAGTGCCTCGCTCATATTTGAGGCGGCTGAATGCACCGCGTCCTTCAACTGAAAAAGATACTTCCTTGAACCCGCCAAGCTCTGTCGGGTTGGAGTCCATCAGTGTCACACGCCATCCGTGGCTTTCGGCGTAGCGCGTGTACATGCGGAACAGGTCGCCTGCGAAAAGGGCGGCCTCCTCTCCGCCGACGCCCCCGCGAATCTCGACAATGACATTTTTTTCGTCATTGGGGTCCTTGGGCAAAAGGAGCACGGGCAGCTCATCCTCGAAAGCGGCTTTTTGCTTTTTAAGTGAGTCGATTTCCTCGACTATGAGTTCCCGCAGCTCGGAATCAAGAGGCTCCGCCTTGTTCTCGAGCATGGAGGCACATGAATCAAGTTCGTCGGTCACCTTTTTGTATTCACGATATTTTTCCGCGATAGGCGAAAGCTCGGAGTGTTCCTTGCTGATTTTTTGCCATCTTGAAACGTCGGCGAGCACATCCGGGTCGGAAAGCATTGATTCCAGCTCGCGGTATTTATCTTCTATGGCCTGCAGCTTGTCTGTTAAAATTTATGATCATTCCTTTTCCTTATTGATTTCCCGCTGCGATTTCGTTGGAGAACGCGGCGGCGACGTTTTCGTTGTCGCTTAGTTCATCTTCGTCACTTGCGATTGTCACGTTGTCGTCATTTTCTATACACATCCTTGCCCGTTCGCTTTCCGGAAGCACGGCGGCAAGTGACGCGATGGCGGTCCTTATCATCTCATCGCCGGGCTCGTTTGTGGTAAGACGCTGGAGCCAAAGACCGGGGAGTATCGCGGCGTGCACGACAGGGCTTTTGGATTTCCCCGCAAGGCGGATTACCTCGTACGATAATCCGGCGACGACGGGCAGCAGTAATACACGGCTCAAAATGCGCGTCACCACGTCGGGCCATCCGAGAAACGCAAACACGAAAATGCTCACGATCATCACTATCAGCAGAAAAGCAGTGCC
>JAFTAB010000108.1 GCA_017458745.1 Schwartzia sp. (in: firmicutes)
AATGCCACGCGGAGGCAATGCGCATAAAGAATTTTTATCCGGCCGAGGAGCTTCATCAAAATTTCTTGAGGCGGTTCCCGCTGACAAAGACGTTCATTGATTTCAAAAAGCTTGAGGAACTATCAATAATCAAGTAGTCACCAAAAAAATAGCGGCGCACTGCATGGTAAATATGGTAAAATAGCACGGGCATCGGGAGAGACGGGATCATGCTGCGTTCATGCGGCATGGGGAAGGAGAAAAGATGAAGATAAATGGCATGGATCATATAGTAATGACGACGGCTGATGTCGATAAGTGCATTCATTTTTATTGCGACGTTCTGGGCATGAGGCACGAGAATAAAAACGGTCGCCATGCGTTTTACTTTGGAAATTCTAAGATAAATATCCACACGCGGCCGGGGGAGTTTCAGCCCGCCGCCGCGCACCCGACGACGGGAAGCCTTGATTTCTGCTTTGTTGTTGACAGCCTCATTGATGAAGTGATAAAGGAGATAGAGAGCAAGCAATGGCAGATTGAAAGCGGCCCCTTGCCGAGGCATGGCGCAATGGGGGAGATGGAGAGCATTTATCTCCGTGACCCCGACGGGAATCTTGTGGAGCTTGCGTCATACAGGAAAGGGTAAAATCGGTGCTTGTTTATTTTCAGTTTCTAAATAAATAAGCTGACGGCAAATATTACGGGGGAGATTTATGTGCAATACACGAGCCGATATGACTCGCCGCTGGGCGGGATTTTGATTGCCTCCGACGGAGAGGCGCTGACGGGGCTTTGGTTTGATGGGCAAAAATATTTTGCCGACACGCTTGATGATGAGCATGAAATGAAGGAGCTTGCAATTTTCGATGAGGCAAAGCGATGGCTTGACATCTATTTCAGCGGCAAGGCCCCCGATTTCACGCCGCCGCTTCGCATGACCGGCTCGGAGTTCAGGCGCGCGGTTTGGGAAATGCTGCTGTCAATACCCTATGGCGAGATGATGACATACGGAGAAATCGCGGGGCGTGTCGCGAAAAAGATGGGGGCAGTCGGGATGTCAGCGCGGGCGGTAGGCGGGGCAGTCGGCCACAACGCAATCTCCCTGATTATTCCCTGCCACAGAGTAGCAGGCGCAAACGGGAAAATGACAGGCTATGCCGGCGGCATTGACAAAAAGATTTGGCTGCTGGAGCATGAGGGCATTGACATGAGCGGTATCCGATGAGTTTTCGGTTTCAAAAAATTATCATTTTATCCGATGATTATGTGACAATTCGACTGGATTCAGTGTGAGTCTAAAACTCCTACTGAATTTAGTCGAATTTTATTTTTTCTATCCATTTATCCAAAAATTCCATCTGTTCCTTCGTATGAAACCAATGCTCCCCGTTTTCCATGACGGTGAGCGTCGCGCCAATCCGAAGCGCAAAGCTCGACACGGCAGTCGGGGAAGTGAGGTTATCCCTGCCGCCATACAGTATGTGTGTCGGAATTGACCAAAGAACGGGATGTTCCCTCGCGTAGCAGAGATATTTCCACGAGAGTGTTTCGCCCAATTCTGTCTCTATTTCTCCCGATGCTCGGAGTTCGTCTTCCGTCACATTTGCCCATCGCATCATGTCGGTGATCAGCTTTTCCATGTCCACGATGGGGGAAATAAGGAACGCCTTTTTTATCGCTTTATCCCCCAGGGCGCACATCGCGAAGTATGCGCCGATGCTGTTCGCGATGATTGAAATGGACGAACGGCGTTGGGCTGCGGAATCGAAAAAGCGTGGGAATTCCTCCTCCGCTTCCCATGGCGTCTGCGCTTTGTAGTCAAAGCCGATGATGTCGCAGCCAGGGAAATGAGTCTGATAATGGCGCGCCTCGTCCGCGTTCCCGCCCTTTCCGTGGATATAAATTATTGCTTCTTTCACTTCGTCCTCCCGTAAAGGTGATGCTCATTCATGAGGAAATGAGCATCACCTTTTTAATGGCGTTAAGGCAGGTCTTGCCTGCCCGTTAGCATCGTGTAAATGGCGGCTATTTTTCCGCCGGCTCTTTCCAAAATCCGCCTTTATGGAAGTTCTCGTTTCCGAGAGGTTTCGCAGTGAGGCGGAACATAACGCAGCCGTCCGGGCATACCAACGTTTTGCTGTATTTGCCGTCGCCGCCAACATTCTCAAGATCGCCGCCGCTTCGTACTGCTTCCATCAATGGATAAAGCATCATCATGGTTTTGGAGCAGATGCCGTATCCGTCTTGATTCACGGGGCATCCGTATGTGCAAGTGTATGTATCGCCTATTTCCTCTCCGTTGCGGCAGTATCGCTCCGTATGGTCTCCGCGCAGGAACCCGATGACCTCAACCGAAAATTCATATTCCTCGTCATACCATTTTTTCATTGCCATTCCCACCTCTCTTTATCCCAAATAAAACTCACAGGGCAAAAGCAGTCGTTGCTGGCGAAGCAATCGGTGCATTCCGCATTTCGTGCTTTCTTCATGTCATTCTATTCTCTTTGCCCATATAATATTCTCCGCTCATAGCCGGTACTCCTGCTAAAAAAATAAATATCATTCGCTCAAATGCACGCGAGTATCAAATAAATATAAGTGACAAAATATGGCAACAAAAAAAGGCTCTTGGCGGAATTGCCGAAAGCCTTGTTTTTCTATGGCGGAGAGGGTGGGATTCGAACCCACGGTGCGTTGCCGCATCACCGGTTTTCAAGACCGGCTCCTTAAACCACTCGGACACCTCTCCTTGTTCTGTTTTCATGCGCCTTGCGATACCAAAATATTATAGCAAAGCACGAGCAGGCATGTCAATATTTTTCTCGCTTGCCTCTTTTCATAGCCCCATTATTCCGAATATCAGCCCGAGCGCTCCCGAGCCTAGCAGCACCTTTATGACGCTGATTTTTTTTGCAGTCGCGATGATCGCGAGCGCGAGGATTATCGCGTGGCTTTTATCGAATGCGAGAAAATTCTCGGGGCGGTGCTCGGTGTTCCAAAGCGCGAGGAACACGAATCCTAGGCCCGCGCTGACGATGAGCGCCACGACTGCCGGGCGCAGGCCGTTTAGTATGCCTTGCACGGGGCCGATGTCGCCGTATTTGAAAAATATTTTGGCCACAATCAGGGAGAGCAGTACCGACGGGGTCACAAATCCCATCGTCGCGCAGACGGCGCCCAAAGGGCCGGCGATTTTCATGCCGGCGAATGTGGCGGCGTTGATCCCTATGGGGCCCGGGGTCATCTGCGATATGGTGAATATGTCGATAAATTCGGACAGGCTCAGCCAGTGGTGCGCGTCGACGACGCTTGCCTCCATGAGCGGCATTGAGGCGTAGCCGCCGCCCACGCACACTATGCTGATTTTTGCGAACTCAAAGAAGAGAAGAAGATAAATCATTATGAGCTCCGGTCAATTTTTTTCTAAATCAATAAAATTTATAGCAGCGCATGGCATGGAAATCGTCACGAATAAATTTCGTCGCGCATGAGCAACAGCCCAATGATTCCGTCGATTAAAATGAGATACATGATGCTGATGCCGAGCGCGAAATTGGCGATGAAGGTCGCGAGGATTATCATGAGCGGCAGGACGAGCCGCTTTTTGATTTGCTTTCTTATGAGGTCGATTGCGACATTTATTATTAGCGCTGTCGCTCCGCACTGCATTCCCTTCAGTATGAACTGAATGATCGGGTTGTCGGCAAATGCCGCGTACGCGAGAGTTATGAGTGAGATCGTGATTAAAGGAGGGAGCACGGTCGCGACCATGGCGGTGAGCGCGCCGGGCAGTCCCCTCATACGAAAGCCCATCAGCACGGCCGCGTTTATGGCGACGGCTCCCGGCATGGACTGGGCTATGGCGACGAGGTTCAAAGTCTCCTCGTCTGTCAGCCAGCCGTACTCGTCAACATATTTCGCGCGAAGCAGAGGGATAATGACGAACCCGCCCCCGACTGTGAAAGCGCTGATCAGGAATGTGGAGGCGAAAAGGGAGCGATAAAAATGCTCGAAGTTTTTTGAGCCCTTGCTCCCGCCGCTCGCGTTGATTTTTTCGTCGGTCTCGTTTTGGTTTGTCATTTTGCTACTCGTCCTTTGTCGAACGCAGGAAAAGATTGAAAAGTGATTCTTTCGGGTCGGCGTCGTGGCAGACTATTTGATTGACAACGCGTGAAATCGGCATGTCAACATGGTATTTCTCGGCGAGCGTCATCAGGGCCTCGCTGGTCGCGACGCCCTCGGCGAGTTTCGTGGTTTTTATGCCACGCACGAGGTTTTCCCCGTACATGCGATTGTTGCTGTGGTGAGAGAATAAAGTCGCCTCGTAGTCGCCGAGGTGAGAAAGACCGTATATGGTCATAGGGTCGCCGCCCATCGCGCCGACGAGCCGGGAAAGCTCGCGCGCGCCCCGTGCCATGAGCGCGCCCTTCAGGCTGCCGTAGCCTATGCCGTCGAGCATGCCCGCGGCGAGCCCGACGACGTTTTTCGCTGCCGCCCCGATTTCAGTACCGAGCAAATCATGGCCGTAGTAAAAGCGTATGAGAGGGCT
>JAFTAB010000109.1 GCA_017458745.1 Schwartzia sp. (in: firmicutes)
CGTCAGACCAGAGATTTGCCTGCACCTTCCTTCAGATTCCACCTCGCGATGGACACCCTTGGTGTTCGGCTATGACCTTCCCGCTACCGGGCAGTCTAGGGACTTTCACCCATTAGAGTGCGCCCATGCCGGGCGCACTAAGAAAAGCCGCCCTGTTTAGAGCGGCTTTTCATCTTTTCTTCTTCATGTTTTTGTGGCATATTTTGTGGAGACATATCGACGGCTGGGGTATCGAGAGCCTATTTTACGAATTCAGTTCAGGAAGATACCGACGTGTTTTTGTTTTCCTCCGCGCCGTTGACTTTAGCATTTCACTGTGGTATATTTGAACTGACAGGAGCTTGTTGTCTTACGGCCGGAATGCCGTTCCCGCTTTCGGGAGCTTGCGCCGGATATACGGACAGGCTCCTCTTTTACAGAGAGTATAAGTATCAAAAATTGACATAGCTATATCCACAAAATGAAACTTTTATTCAGTGGGATTTTTAGTGCCCGTTACCATCGGATAAAAAAGGATTGGCAACAAAAGCTGCCAATCCTTTTTTATGCAAAATATTAATCCCGATGCGAATTACTGCGCCATCTTGCGAATCACGTCCTGCGTGATGTCCTGACCGCCGTAAATCACCGCGCTCTTGTCAATCACGACAGAGAGACCCTTTGCCTCGGCAACTTCCTTTACCTTGGCATCAATCTTCTGCTGGATTGGCTCTATGAGGCTCTGCTGGGTCTGCTGGAGACGCTGCTGCGTCTGCTGATAATACTCAGCTTTGCCATTGTCGTCCATGTCAGCCGACTTCGTCTCGAAATCAGTTTTAGCCTGCTCGACAGCGGCCTGCATGTCCTCGTTTGCCTTGCGGAGGTCGGGCGACTGGCTCATTACCTCGTTGTAATCGACCACGCCGATAGCCGATGAAGCTGCGGATGCCGTGCTGCCCGATATTGCGCCCATAGAGGACACGCCGACGGCGACGCAGCTGCCCACGAACAAAAGGGCGATGATGATGCTGAAAATTTTGACCTGCTTCTTGTTGACCTGTAACATTTAACAATTCCCTCTTTCTAAAAATAAATATGGCCATTGCCGTAAAAACACAGTTATTATATCAAAGCGATTATGAGATTTCAATGAATAAACTGAAATCTAAAAATTCCCTATTACTCTGAGCCAGTTGTCATCCTTGTCAACCGCCCACTCGAGGCTCATGAAATCGTGCATCTTGTAACGAATAGCCGCCTCCCCCTTTTGGTCGGCCCAGCGATATTCATATCTCATCAGCCAGCGGTCAGATATTCCCTGCTCCCCGCCAAGCACGAACCGCTTTTCATCCATGTCGTATCGTATCACGGCGTAAGTCATCGGCAGAATTTTTCTGGAATATCCCAGCCACCAATCCCACGAGACAGCCTTGACAGCGAAATCCGACTGAATGAACACCTCGTCCTCGGGCGTAAGATTGTATCCGCCATGAATGCGCAGCTTCACATTTCTGTCCTTGTTATGCGAGCGGCCGACATCAGCCCAGCCCTCGATGCGAAGCCGATACTTTTCGGTATCGGATCGACTCATGACGAGCATATCCTGATCCACGCGAAGCATCTTCATCTGCGTCTTCAGCCTCAGGGTCCTGTACTCGTCGGTGCTGTCAATCTCATTTGCAAGAGAGGACGCAAATTCGTCCTTATGACGCTCGACGAACTTAACGGGGACTCCAATCATGACGCGAAAAATGTGCTCCAATCGCTCACGGGTGCCCAGCAAAAAAATATTCGGCACGGAGTCGGAGCGCATCAAAAAATCTACTGTCCGCACTACGGGAAGGCGCGGGTAAACAACCAGCTTGACATCGGCATCTTTCCCGGGGACCACATCGAAGTCACCGCGAAACTCAGGCAAATGCGCCGCAAAATAATCATTCAGGCTGCGCTTTAGCACGCCGTTCGTCCAGTCGGATGCCGCCACGGGAAGACCCACCAGTGAATCCCTGAAGACCTCATCGACCGACTGAAGGTCACGCCGCACCATACCCTCAACGAGCGGCGGCATCCCCTCCACCGACATATCCACCCGTACATTTTGTATCACGTCAGCCCAAGGGATAAGCTCGACCTCCACTGTCGTCACGCCGTCAATGACGAGCGAAACATTTTTAACCGAGTAGCCGACAAGCACCTTGTCAAAGACCTCATGTATTATCCTCTCGTCGCTCGCCCTTGACGCTTTTGCGCTGTCAACAGAGCGCCCGGCTAAAAGCTGAGTGCCGATGGCCGCGACAGTCGCCTCCATTCGCTCCCCGACGCGCGACGGGATGGACGCGCCCGAGACGACATGAGCCGTCACCTCGTCTATTTGAGACGGGGCGGCAAAGGAAATCGACGGGACTGACAAGGCCACTAACAGCAAAAACAGCTTCATGGCATTTCTAATCATCTCAGAAAATCAGAATGTGCCTCCAACGCTGAAGTGAACGCGATTATTGTGTCGGCCGTGAGCCAAGTCAACGCGTATAGGACCGACAGGCGTGTCAACAGACAAGCCAAAGCCAATGCTGGCATAGAGATCCTCCGGCTTCCATCCTGCCGCCCATGTCCCGCCGTAGTCCGTGAAGAGCGCGCCATTGACTTTGCTGACCACCGGGAAGCGATACTCAAATGACGCGAGCATCATATTGTTGTTGCGGAACTGCTCATCGCGATAACCGCGCAAGTCGTTCTGACCGCCAAGACGATACTCATTCGACTCCGAGAGATGGCCGAATCCTCTGCCGTACATGCCTCGAAGCGCAAACACCTGCGCATGGCCTGCCTTTATGTAATAATTTTCCTCCAAATACGCCTTCTGGAAATTGAAGTCACCGCCGAACCCTCCAAATTCGGATGTAAGGCTGAAGCGATTGCCCGTCATGGGATAAAAGACATTGTCGCGCGTGTCGGTCACATGCTGCAAAGTGATGCTCCTGGTCGTGCCGAAATTGTAGTCGCGCCATTCCTTATATGCGGGCGTGCTGCGGTCAAGATCTTCCTCATGCTTTATATAGCGGTCTTTTCTGTTGCGCAGGGTGATGAAATTCGTGGCATACTCATTAACAGGACGAGAGAGGGTTATCTCTCCGCCCGCGTATTTTCTCATGTATTCCTCGACCTTGTCCCCGTGAGTATCGTAATCATCATACTCATACGTGCGGTTATAGATGCGGAGCAGAGCCGCTGTCTCTTTCCTGTCGAGCCAGGGCTTTCTGTATGAGAAAACGTAGCCGTGCGCGTCGCTGCTGTCGCCGCTGAATTCAAATGTCAAATTGATTGCATCGCCGGTGCCCCGGAAATTAGTGTCGCCAATGCCCACCATTCCGATAAAGCCGTCCGAGCTCGAATAACCGGCGCCGACCGTGAACGTGCCTGTACGTTTCTCGACGACGTCCACCTCCAGCACGACAGCGTTAGGCTCCACGCCGGGGTTAAGCTTCATATTTACGTCGTCAAAGAATCCCAAATTATAAACGCGCTGCATTGAGCGACGCGCCTTCTTCGCGTTGAAAGGCTCGCCCTTCTTCATGCGCATCTCTCGGATTACCACGTAGTCCTTCGTCTTGGTATTGCCCTTTACAAGATAATCCTCAAGTATTCCCTCATTGATGTCAATGGTGAGCACGCCGTCACGAGCAATATCGAGATTATTCACCTTGACGAGGATATATCCGTCCTCATGGTAGCGGTTCGATATGCCCTGAATATTCTCATGGAGAGTCCTGCTGTTGAGCATCTTGCCCGGCTCAACCGTCATGATTTTTTCGAGATCCTCCGTCTTTATGACGGTGTTGCCCGTTATATTCACGGATTTGAGAATAGGATTTTCAAGCAGGTGGTACGTCACCACGACGCCCTCCGGCAAAATGGAAAACGTCGGGAAAATATCATAGAAATATCCGACATCGTATATCGCGTTACGGTCATTTTCAATCGCGTTCTTGGTGAAAGTGTCACCGGGGCGCATCTGCAATGCTTTCTTGGCCAGATCCACGCGCTCTCCGGTCGCGCCCTCTATCTCGATATCGACAATCGTGCGGCCTTCCAGCGAATCAATCCACTCGGATATGCGTTTCTCCTCGGGGCGCAGCTTTGCCCAGCGGTCAGCCGCCGTAGTTTCAGTCTGCGCCGTCTCCGCAGGCTTATGCTCGCCCTCCGGCTTTGCCTCGGACTCCGGCACTGTCTCTGCCGACGCCTCAGCTTCCTCGGAGGTCGTCCCCGCCGCTTCATCTATTACGGCCTCGGGTATGGGCTCCTCCCCATTGCGGATTTTGGCATCAGCGGCATTCGCGTCCTCACGCGCTTTCGCCTGTGCCTGCTCACGCGCGATGCGTGCTGCCTCCTCCTGCTCCGCTCTTATGCGAGCGGCCTCTGCCTCGCGCTCCGCTTTTTCCCTCGCCTCGCGCTCCTGCCTCTCCATCTCGGCTATTTCCTCGGGCGTAGGAGGCGGCTTTATCGGCTCCCGCTGCTCAAGCTGCTCAGGAGTAGCCTCCCCCACCTTCACAATATCGGTGGGCGGCTCCGAGATTGGAGGCAACCCCAGCCCCCAGTCGTTTGCCGCTGTGGGCACGCTCTCCTCGGGCACGGCGGCATCCCTCGCAGGATCAGACGCGTCCACGACCGCCGTTTCATTTGCCTCCGCCGCAGAAACATAAGCGAACGGCAAAAAAGCACAGCCCGCCGTCATCATCGCGCCGAATATCGCAGAGTAATATTTCTTCGTATTCAAAATTCTACCTCCCTAATATTGCAGCAGGATATTTAAATTTTATCAGCTCAATATATCACATTTTTATATAATACACAAATATTATTGTGCGCGCAAGTGCTCCGCCGCCGTGCTCATCAATTTCTGCATTTCCTCCGACGGCACATTGACAGGCTGAGAATGCTTGTCCGATGTGCTATACGCAGTATTCGTCTCCGCCTCGTGTGTCTCCGACCCCGAAATAAATTTTTCTTCTATTATTTCTTTTTCTTCCGTCCTGTCATATATTATTTCATTTTCGGCCTCGCTCGACGGCTCTATTTTTTCCGCCATATTATATGACGAAACATTTTCATTTGCATTTGCATCAGTGGCATCGGCTTGCGGCATCGCGATGCCGATGCCCGCCCCGTTCAGATTGACGCTTTGGCGCGACGACGCCGCCTCCAAAGGCGGAGCGGCAGGAGCAGCAGGAGCGATTATTCGTGCCGCCGGCCAGGCAGCCCACAGGGCAACGGCAATCACGACAGCGCAAACAGCCGGGGCAATCCGACGCGCCCATTTCTGCGAGGCAGTGAGTTTTGCCGTCTCCTTGGCATGAGTAAGCTCAGCCTGCGCGAGCATCAAAGACAAATCGCCTCGTATGGCGTCGTCATCATCTATAGAAACCTCCGCTTCGCCCAGCCATTCCCTCGCCGCGTGGACGTGCTTTTTCAAGCTCATCTGCGTATCATTCACAGCCATCACCTCCCGCTGTTTCTTTTCACGAATATATTCACGCAAAAATCATTTAACGTCGCAGGCCAAAAGCAGGCATATATCGCTGTATTTTGCAATACGCGCGATATATCTTAAAATTCATCATATATATATATGGTTTACTCCCACATGCTAATGAATCGTGCCATCATGCCTCTTATCCTGCGGATGCCCGTCTTTTGAAGACGATATATGTGGGACGTCGAAAGATTCATCTGCTCTGCCACTTCGCTCACCTCAGATGAGCCCATGTAGACATTCTCAAGGACGAGCCTCTCCTTTTGCGGCAGCCTCGCCAAAGCCTCGTGCAGTTTCTCGGAGAGCACATGCGACTCCGCCATCTCCGCGACCGATGCCGACGTATCGGCAATCATCTCGCTGCGCGAAAGCCCGGATTCATCAACTTCGCCGTCGATGATCGCGACATCGGCAAGCCCCTCCTTTTTGAGGAAATTTTTCATGCGGCCGCGTATGCGATGGACGGCGAAAAGGCTGAAAGCTATCCCCCTCTCGTGGTCATAGCTCTCCACGGCCTCTATCAGCCCGACTATGCCCTCCTGTATGATGTCCATCACGCACTCGAACGAGCGGTAAGGCAGCGCATTCTTGAACACCAGAGGCTGATAGGAGGATATTATCTCTCTCCGTGCTTCCGTGTCGCCGCGCTCCTTGTATGCCTCCCACAGTTCCGCCTCACGCTCCGGGGTCAAAAGCTCTATTTTATTCAGCTCACCAATATAATCGTCAAGTCGCAATCAGCTCACCTCCCATCAAAATGATATTCTCGACTCAAAGCCAATGAAATTGTCGTTGCCCTCCCTGCGCCCGACGAAGGCAGAGAATCGGTCATTGAAATCATACCTCACAAAGAATCTTTCCAGATGCTGGTTAATGCCATGAGTGTACTCAAGCATAACCTTGTCCGATATGTATTTGCCGATTTTTATATTATACCCCGAAAAATGCGAATTGTCTCTACGATTTTCCGCATTCTCCTGAGTGATCGTCAACAAGTCAAGGTTCAGGAACGTGCGCATTGAGTCCGTGATGTCCCCCACGAAGCTCATCTGGAGTCCCGCGCCGAGGAGCGCCGCCATCTCCGCGCCGGACATGTCCTCCCCTTTGCGATAAGCATCGCGCAATGTCAGCAGCTTGATGATTTGCTCCTGGCTCATGGGCGGGCTGGATTGCAGATGGAACTTCATTCCCGAGATTGGGCCCTCGATGCCGAGGAAAACCCTCGTGCGTGATAGCCGCGTGCCCGCCTTGAAAACGATGCTCGGCATGAAGGAGTCAACCTGATTGAACAAGGCCTTGCCCTCCATGATTCTGAAAATCGTCTGAAGGTATGTGACCGTCCCCCTCCGGGTCTCTATGGAGCCGCTCGCCTTTGGATGGCGCGTGGTGCCGCCAAAATGCACATTTGAATCGGCCAGCCAAATATCGTATAGCGAGTAACTGTAAAGATGAGTGTGCTTTCCGACGTGAATCCCGACATCCATGATGACATTCGGCAGCTCGCCCTCGCTCTCGGGGATTGACGGAACCGACACGGTCACGTTGTCGATTTCAACATTTCCCGTCACCTTCGGAAGCCTATGGCCAAACACCTCGCCCTCGCCAAGCTCAAGATTACCTGTCACAGGTCCCCTGAAGAAGCTCGTCTGGACATCCATCTTATCGGCATTTATTTTAAGATTATAATCCACAGGCTCGCGGCCGACTAATCTCGTGCTGCCGCCGATATTGAAACTGCCGCTGCCGAGCTTTCCGCTGATGCCGGAGATGCTCATCGTGTCTCCCCTGAAATCGACGCCCATCTGCATGTCAGTGAAGGGCAGCATCATGTCCTTCAGTTTCACCGCGCCGTCATTCACTTTGATTGAGCCTGTTATCCTCGGAGCGGCAAGCGTGCCGCCAATATTCACGCTGCCATGCGTCTCTCCCATCGCCCATTCGACGCTGTCAGACATGAAAGGCAGCAGACCGAGGTCACCATTATCAAGCGATATATTGAGATTAAACTCATCATACCCCTCGACCTCATCGCCCAGCTCGCTCGTGAAAGCGCGAATGGGCGCGAAGCCGCTCGCGCTCACGCGGTACTCATGGCCGGCCTGCGATTTCGATATGACGCATTGGCTGATTTCTATGACTGAGCCGCGCAGCTTGAAAAGCCCGGCCATGGTGTCAAACGCTGACGCGCCGACCCCGCCGCTCGTTATGGTTATCGAGCCCTCTCCCATCGGATGATTCACCGAGCCCCTGAGCTCCGCCTCGGCGTCCATTGTGCCCGACAGGCTGAGACTGCTCCCCATCGAGGCAGGTATAATGCCGGCCGATA
>JAFTAB010000110.1 GCA_017458745.1 Schwartzia sp. (in: firmicutes)
ATCGACAGGGCTGGGCAAATTCTTCATTGACCTCGCGAACGCCGTAGCCGGATGGGCAAGCGGAGGACCAGCGAAGGTCGCCGTTCTGTCCTCGGGGCTCATGGGCACCGTGTCCGGCAGCTCCGTCGCGAACGTCGCCGGAACGGGCAGCTTCACGATACCGATGATGAAAAAGCTCGGCTATGACAGGGAATTTGCGGGCGCAGTCGAGGCGGCGGCGTCAACCGGCGGGCAGCTAATGCCGCCCGTCATGGGCGCGGCGGCTTTCCTCATGGCCGAGTTCGTCGGCTTGCCATACATCGAGATAGTGAAGGCCCCCGTCATACCGTCGGCGCTTTACTTCGCGGGCGTGTGGCTGGGGGTCCACTTCGAGGCAAAGCGCAAGAATCTCCAAGGCATCCCGCGCGACCAGCTTCCAAATGCCTGGGAAATTCTGAGGGAGCGCGGCCATCTCGCGATCCCCCTCATAGTCATCGTGTACCTCCTCGTGTCGGGATACACCCCGATGAGAGCCGCGCTCTTTGCGATATTCCTCTCAATAGCCGCGTCGTTCCTCAGAAAGTCGACGCGCATGAGACCGATGCAGATTATCGAGGGACTTGACAACGGCGCCCGCTCCGTCCTCGGCGTGGTCGTGGCCTGCGCGTCCGCGGGCATCATAATCGGCGTCGTCACCAAGACCGGCGTCGGCCTGAAGCTCGCCTCGACGCTGCTCGACCTTGCGGGAGGGATGCTGATCCCGACGATGTTCTTCACGATGATCACGGCCCTCCTGCTCGGCATGGGAGTGCCGACCACGGCGAACTACGTCATCACCTCCACGATAGCCGCTCCCGCCCTCGTGCAGATGGGCGTGCCCGTCATCGCGGCGCACATGTTCGTGTTCTACTTCGGCATCATAGCCGATGTCACTCCGCCTGTGGCTCTCGCGGCATACGCGGGCTCCGCGATAAGCGGGGGCAACCCGCTCATGACGGGAGTCAATGCCTCAAAGCTGGCGATAGCGGCATTCATCATACCGTACATCTTCGTGCTGCAGCCGGTCATACTGATGATGGACGCGACCCCACTCGGGCTGACTCAGGCGCTCGTCACAGCCCTCTGCGGCATGGTGGCGCTCTCCTCGTCGCTCATCGGCCACCTGGTCACGGACATGACCCCCGTCGAAAGATTAATCCTATTCGCGGGCGGAATAATGATGATATACCCGGGCCTCGCGACAGACATCGCCGGACTTGCAATCCTTGGGGCATCCATCGCGCTGCAGATGAAGAGAAAAAAATCAGCCGCGTGAATCAGACGCGCACCAACAAAAAAGCAACAATGAGAAAAAATAAATCTCATTGTTGCTTTTTTTATTCGATGCTGAAGGGCACTAAAGCTCCCACTTAACAAGTTTCATTTTATTTCACGTTGTCAACTATCATTCTCGCGTTGTCGGGGCAGTCGGTAAAGAATGCGTCCACATCCATCTTTGCCACATTCTCCATGTCCTTCAGATTATCAACCACCCAGACATGGACCCGCACTCCCGCGGCATGACTCTTCACTATAAGATCCGGGCACAAATTGAGTATGCCCCGCGCAGGATGTAGTGCCTCCGCTCCATACCTCACAGCGTACTCCGGCATTGAGAGTATCGGCTGCCCCAGCAGATACCCGCAGTGCGAGGCAGGCGCAAGCTCATGGGCAAGCAGCACCGATTCATGATTAAACGACGAGTACCATATGCGATCCTCCAAGCCAAATTCATGCACCATCTCGACGGTCTTTTGCTCGATCCCCGGATAGCGCACGACCCCGGTCTTCAGCTCGATATTCAATGTGACGTTCTCATTTTTTATTAAATCAAGCACATCCTTCAGCAGAGGTATGCGCGTCCTGCCCTGCTCTGGATGAGGCCTGCTGAAATCAAATTGCCTGAGTTCCGAAAGCGTATAGTCACGAATATTTCCATGCCCGTCACTCGTGCGGTCAATAGTCTCATCATGGCAGACGACCAGCTCCCCGTCCTTGGTAAGCTGGACATCCAGCTCGATGCCGTCCGCCCCCATTGTCATTGCGCAGTCAAATGCCTGCATGGTGTTCTCGGCATAATATTTTTTGTCCCAGCCCGACGCGCCACGATGCGCCCAAACAAGCGTCTTTTTCATTTTCTCTCACGTACCTCCAGTTCATGGTCAAAATATCTTCCGATTTTCGCTATCATGGACAGCGCGTCATCCTTCATCGCCTCGGGGAAAGATTTGAGCACCGGCGCTGTCTCAAAGCTCAGAACGCCGTCAAAATC
>JAFTAB010000111.1 GCA_017458745.1 Schwartzia sp. (in: firmicutes)
AGGAACAGACGCTTGTGAAGATTTCCGCTTTCTTGCCGTAGTTCTGCTCGATGTACTCCGATATCTTCACGAGCCCCGTGTCGCGCATGGGCCGCGCATAGAATATGCCCATTATGATGAGCGCGAAGCCCATGCCGAGAGTGAACCACCATGCGGACAGCCCATGCGTGGCGGCGTACTGAGCCGTGCCGACAGTCGCGCCGCCGCCGACGCAAGTGCCGGCGATGGCGCCCGCGACAAGCCCCGCTCCCGCCGAGCGTCCTCCGAGGCTGTAGCCGGCCGCCGAGCGCACGGAGCGGGCGGCGTACACGCCTCCGCCCACGACGACGGCGACGGTCACGAGCATGATGATGATATGCGATGATGTTATAATCAAAAAGGCTCACCTCAATCAAATTATAGCAGATTATTGGAGTTTTTTTTAATCATTCAAAAAATAATTGAGATTTTTTGAATGATTTGTTGTATAATAATAGCGTGGAAGTGTATTATGGCGTATAATTTTTTAATATTCTTTTGGTGATGTTCATTTGCATGGATGAAAGGAGTTTTTACCATGGCTATTAACACAAATTATCAGAACAATGACCAGTACCTGGCTCAGATTCAGCAGCAGCAGGCAAGGACACAGGCGCAGACGCAGGCCGCGCAGCAAGACGACAAGGCGGCCGAGTCAGCCGGCGCGGCAGGGCAGACTGCCCCGGCGTACCAAGTGAACCTTCAGACGCAGGAGTCAACGGACAACGCGCAGGGCGTTGCCGCCACGCAGAAGGGGCTCTCGGCGGATCAGATTCGTGCGCTGCATGACGACATGGCGAAGCAGCAGCAGGATTTCCTCGCGATGATGACGCAGAAGAACATAACTAATCAGGCAGGGCTAGCGGCCAACGCCAAGGGCGAGGCTGGCGCGCTCAACGGCATAGAGACCGGCGCGGAGGAGCGCAACGGGCTTTCGTTTGATTTGCCGGCGGTCGGCAACACGCCCGAGGAGGCTCAGGCCGCCATAAGCGAGGGCGGGCAGTACTCAGTTGACGCCGTGGCGGAGCGCATTGTCTCAATGGCGCAGAATATCGCGAACGGCGACAGCAAGAAGCTGGAGGAAATGCGTAACGCCATCAACAAGGGATTCGAGCAAGCCGGAAAGCAGTTCAATAAGATTTACGGCAATCAGAATATGCCGCAGATAACTCAGGACACGCAGAACGAGATAATGAAGCGTCTTGACAACGTGCAGAAGAGCTACCAGCAGCAGAACGACCAGCAGGCGTCGAAGGTGAACGCCGTAGCCGGCAAGGAAATGTAATACTAATCTCATATAAAAAATGTATGTGACAAATAAAGAATCCTGACGAAAAATATTGTTCGTCAGGATTTTTTTATTTGCCATTATTTCACCCTCGCAGGGCTATGTTCACCAGGAAAGCTATTGAGACTATCCACATAATGATGTTCACTTCTTTTGACTTTCCCGCTACCACTTTCATTATAGTGTAGGTGACAAATCCGAAAGCGAACCCGTTCGCGATGCTGCTGGTCAGCGGCATCATCAGTATGGTCAGAAAAGCGGGCATTGCCTCGTCGAAATCCTTGAAATTTATATTTGCCAGGTCGCCCATCATTAGTATCCCGACTATGATGAGCGAGGGCGACGTGGCGAACACGGGAACAAGCCCTATGAGCGGCGCGAAAATCAGCGAGACGATAAAGAGCGCCGAGACGGTGACGGCGGTCAGGCCGGTGCGCCCGCCCTCGGCGATGCCCGACGCGCTCTCGATGTACGAGCCCACTGTCGATGTGCCGAATATCGCGCTCATCATCGTGCCGATCGCGTCGATGGTGAGTGCCTTGTCGATGTTCTCGATGTCGCCGTTTTCTTTCACCATTCCCGCTTTTGTCGTGAGCCCGATGAGCGTGCCGATGTTGTCAAATAGCTCCACGACTGTGAAAGTGAAAACGATTGAGAATATGCCGAACTCCCATGCGCCCCTGATGTCGAACGCGCCAAATGTCTCGCTCACCGACGGGAGCGACAGGCTCATGATGTCGGCGATGGAATGGGGAACAGGCGAGAGGCCGAGCAACATGCTTGCCAATGTAATCGCGAATATCCCAATCAGGATGGCTCCCTTGACCCCGCGCACCATGAGCATCCCCGTGAGCAGCAGCCCGCATATTGAGAGGAGCGTCGTGGGCTCGGTGATGTGGCCGAGCGTCAGGTAGGTGGCTTTATCGGGGACGATTATCCCCGTGCCCTTCATGCCGATGAAGGCGATGAATAGCCCTATGCCTACGCCGATAGCGCGCTTTAGGTTAGCGGGCACCGATTTTATGATTGCCTGACGTATGCCGCCGAGCGTCATAAGAAAGAAAAAAACGCCGGAGAAGAATACCGCGCCCAGCGCGACCTGCCACGGCAGATGAAGCGTGCCGACGACGTAGTATGTGAAGAAAGCGTTCAGCCCCATCGACGGCGCGAGCGCGACGGGGTAATTGGCGACTATGCCCATCATCGCTGTCGTGATGGAGGCGGTGAATATCGTCGAGGCGACGGCTGCCTCCTTTGGGATGCCGGCGTCGGCAAGGATATTCGGGTTGACGAACAGGATATAGGCAAGCGATATGAAGGTCGTCATTCCCGCGAGCAGCTCTGTGTGGACGCTCGTCTTTTTCTCGGAGAGGTGAAATATTTTTTCAAGTATTTCTGGGTTTGAGGTTGAACTTGACATGATGGGCCTCCTTTTTATTCGCCGCTTCCCGATTCTTCTGCTCCACGGGGCGCGACGGTGTACTTTTCAATCATGCGGACGGGGCGATATGACTCCTTCGCGATGCGCAGACCCTCCAGCCCCATGTCCTCCTGGCGATTGACATACGGCACGTCAGCCCACTCGTTAGCGAGGAAAGCCTGATTGATTGCGGCGTACGCGCCGCGCACGTCGGGCGCTCCCTTCTCGACGTGTATGACGACGGTGTCGTCGTTCAGCATCTCCCCGAAGGTGAACGCCACGATGCGGGGGCCTACTTTTATCGCGCCGCCCTTCAGCCCGAACGATGAGAAATTGTTCAGCACCTCCATGACCGCCGTGCGCTCCGTGCCAATATATGGGTCATCGGGTGTCTCGGCGGCGAGCTTCTTGTACCATGTGTTCATCGTGAGCTTGCACTCGGAGATGATTTCATCGGTGATTGGCAGGTACTCCGCCTCGGGGTAATTGCGGCGAAAGCTGTTGAGGTGATTTTTCTTCGTGTGGTATTTTCGCCCCGAGAGGTTTATGAGGTCGCTCGTGCTGTAGAGGTAGTCCGACTCGTTGCGCGACGATCTCGCGACATAGTCGCGCCCCGGCAGCGAGGCGTATATGTCCGCCATTCGCCGCTCCAGACCGTACGCGAGGAAAGGCTGCCCCGTCGACAGCATCCACTCCTCCTGCTTGATTGCCGCTTCCTCCATCTTCTCGTCGGGGCCGAAGCATGACAGCGCCATGTGGCGGCCCTCATACTGCGCCACGAGGAAGAGCACGCCGTCCTCTATCGCCCAGCGCGTGTTGTAAAGGCTGCGCCACATGTATATCGTCGTGAAATTGTAATGCGAGTTTTCGTAGCGGCGGCCATGAAAGAAAGGGTCGAGTATCTTTTTATCGGAAAGACTAAGCTCGTGAAAATCCATTTTGTTCTCCTTTGAATAAGTCTCATCTTTTTTGGGTTCAATTTCTCGGAATCAGGCAAGCAAAATTTAAAAATAATTTATGAACAGTTCCTAATTATATCAATTAGCGAAATTCAATTCAAGACGGTATGGGAATGACGGCTTTTGGAGTTATGAAATATTTTTATAATAAAAATTTTTTTAGCAGGAATAATTGAACCAATGTAGAATATATATATATAAATTTATTAGGGCACGGATAGAGAACAGATTTTTATTTTATGATATAATGCTGCATTTTTATGAATTTCATAAAATGGAGTTTATGATATTTTTTAGGGGAGGGAGACAAAATGAAGATCAACTGCCTGGCCATGATTCTTGCTGGTGGACAGGGCAGCCGGCTTGGGCCATTGACCAAGAACATTGCAAAGCCCGCCGTTCCGTTTGGAGGGAAGTACCGCATTATCGACTTCCCGCTTTCAAATTGCGCTCACTCTGGCATAGAGAGAGTGGGCGTGCTGACTCAGTACCGTCCTTTCGCGTTGCACAATTACGTCGGGAACGGCAACGCTTGGGATCTCGACGGGCGCACCGGCGGCGTGTATATCCTGCCGCCGTACGCGAGCGCGCATGGCGCCGACTGGTACAAGGGGACGGCTGACGCTATTTATCAGAATTTGAACTTTATCGAGATGTCTGACCCGAATTATGTCCTGATTTTATCGGGCGACCATATCTACACGATGGACTACTCGAAGATGCTGGATTCCCACCGCCGCAACAAGGCGGACGCGACCATAGCTGTCATAGAGGTGCCTTGGGGGGAGGCCTCGAGGTTCGGCATCATGGAGACAGACGATGACGGGCGCATAACGAAATTCGTTGAGAAGCCCAAGGAGCCAAAGAGCAATCTGGCATCCATGGGCATATATATTTTCTCGACGGCGTACCTCAAAAGGTTCCTTGAGGAGGACGCGAAAGACGAGATGTCCGAGCACGACTTCGGGAAGAATATCATTCCGGAGATGCTCGCGGAGCGCGGGCGGCTTTTCTCGTATCCTTTTGAGGGCTACTGGAAGGACGTCGGGACGATTGAGAGCCTTTGGCAGGCGAACATGGATTTTCTCGCCAAGAGGCCGCCTATCGACATCGGGGGCGAGTGGCGCATCAGTTCCGCCAATCAGCCGGTGCCGCCCCACTATATCGGCGCGAATGCCAAAGTGGCGCAGTCAATCGTGAATGAAGGGTCAATGGTGTTCGGCGCCGTGGAGCATTCCATCATCTCGATGGGCGTGCGCGTCGACGAGGGAGCGCGGGTCACTGATTCCGTGATTTTGCCGCATGCGTATATCGGCGCGGGCGCGGTGGTTGACCATGCGATTATCGGGAGCCGGTCGGTTGTGTCGGCCGGAGCCCGCGTGGTCGGGAGAGAGGACGCCATCGCCGTGACTGGCGACGGCGAGGAGGTCCTGCCTGAGACCGATGAACGTCGGCAGGTGGGATAAAGTGAGCGTTAGAGAATTATTTTCAGCAGGGCGGAATGGAGTGAGGCAAAAAGTGAATTATGTCATGGGATTGGTGGACTTGCAGCAAGACTCGCCGCTGCTCGGCGAGCTGACGAAGAGGCGCACGATTGCATCGATACCATTCGCCGGGCGTTATCGCATCATCGATTTCGCGCTGTCGAGCATGGTAAATTCGGGGATTCGCGATGTCGGCATATTGCTGCCGGAGAAATCCCGACCGATACTTGACCATCTGCGCTCTGGCAAGGACTGGGATCTTGCGCGGCATCACAAGGGGCTGGCGTACCTGCCGCCCGCGCAGGCGGAAATCGGGAAGCGGGACGGCGACATAAAAAATTATTATGCGAATCTTGATTTCATCGAGGCGAGCCTGAGCGATTATGTGCTCTTGGCTCGTGCGGACTCCGTTTACAACATGGATTTCAATCCGATTTTGAGGTTTCATCAGAACACGGGCGCGGACATCACCATGGTCGTCAGCCCGGCGGCTCACGATGACCCATATCGCGGCATAGTCGTGAAGATGGCTGCCAACGGACTGGTGGAGGATATTTTCGTGAAGCCGAGCCTGAAGAAGGGAGACATGAGGGCGCTAGGCGTGTACCTCTCGCGTAAGTCCGATTTCTGCGCGGGCGTGAGGGAAACGTACGAGCATGGCGGCTCCGATTTCCGCGTTGACATGGTGATGAAGGCTTTCGAGTCCAAGAAGATTTACGCGTATGAGCACAAGGGCTTCTCGCGCCGCATCTGCTCCATGCTCGCCTACTACGAGACGAACATAGCGATGCTCGACCCCGACATATGGTATGAGATGTTCATGCAGGAGGGGCGGCCGATATTCACGAAGGCGAAGGACACAGCGCCCGTGCGATACAAGGAGAGCCCGCGCGTAGTGAACTCGCTCGTGGCGAACGGCTGCGAGATCGCGGGGACGGTCGAGAACAGCGTGCTTTTCCGAGGAGTGAAGGTGGAGCCCGGGGCGGTCGTGCGCGACAGCGTCATAATGCAAGGCAGCGTGATTCAGGAGGATGCGAGGGTGAGATGCGTCGTGTGCGACAAGAATGTTATCATATCCTCCGGCAAGAGCATTGAGGGGGCACCGACGTACCCCGTATTTGTCGGAAAGAATGTCAGAATTTAGGCGCCGCGCGTTCCATGGATTTCGCATGTGCGGCGCCTTTGCGCGTTGCATTGAAGAGTTGAGTTGTTACAGTTTTTGTGTTGGATTTTCGTTGCGCGGCGCAGGGAAAAGATAACGCAGCCCAAGGGAGTTGACGTTTCCGAAATGGTCAAAAAAATTAAATCAGCCGAGGTAATGATGCTTCAGAATCGCTTTGTGATGACGGCTCATATGATGTGGGGGCGCGACATCGACGAGCTGAGCGATCAGGAGATATATCGCACGATAGCTGCCACCGTGAAGGAGATGCTGTCGGAGAACTGGATAAAGACGAACAGCACGTATGACAGGACGCAGACGAAGCAGATTTACTATTTTTCCGTGGAGTTCCTTTTGGGCAGGCTGCTCAATTCGAATCTCATCAATCTCGGCGTGAAGGATTTGATGACCGAGGCGCTGGGAGGCCTTGGTATCTCGCTGGGGCAGTATTACGACGAGGAGGCGGATGCCGGCCTCGGCAATGGCGGGCTTGGACGCCTGGCGGCGTGCTTCATTGACTCGATGGCTGCCCTCGCACTTCCGGGGCATGGGTGCAGCATACGTTATCACTATGGTCTTTTCAAGCAGCAGATTGTCGGCGGCCAGCAGGTCGAGCTTCCCGATACATGGCTGCGCGACGGTTTCGCGTGGGAATACCGCAAGCCGGACAAGGCGGTCAATGTGAGGTTCGGCGGAAACGCTTACATGAAGGAGATGGAGGACGGCTCTCTCGAGCTGGTGCATGAGGGCTACACCGAGGTCCTTGCTGTGCCGTATGACGTGCCGATTGTCGGCGCGGGCAATCACACCGTGAACACTCTCCGCCTGTGGAACGCCGAGGTGGGGCGAGACTTCACGACCTACGGCACGCTCACGCAGGGCGAGCTGCTGGAGCGTCAGCAGTACCGCCAGTTCGTAAACAACATAGTATCGTTCCTTTACCCCGACGACAGCTCCTTCGAGGGGAGACGGCTTCGCCTAATTCAGGAGTATTTCTTTGTCGCGGCCGGGGTCAAGAGCATATTGCGCCATCTGATGAAGACGGGGCTGTCGCCTTACCAGATTGCGGACAAGGTGGGCATACATATAAACGACACTCACCCCGCGCTCGCCGTGCCCGAGCTCATGCGAATTCTGGTCGACGAGGGAAAAGTGGAGTGGGAAGAGGCGTGGGACATCACCAAGCGCACAATCGCGTACACTAATCACACCATAATGCCGGAGGCACTGGAAAAGTGGAGCGTCGATATGCTGAAGCCGTTGCTCCCCCGCATCTACATGATAATAGAGGAAATCAACAGGAGATTTTTGATTGATGTCAGGAAGCGTTATCCCAATGACGAGCAAAAAGTCAGGGAGCTTTCGATTATCGAGAACGGGCAGATCCACATGGCGCGCCTCGCCATCGTGGGCAGCCACAGCGTGAACGGCGTGGCCGCGATCCATACGGATATTCTTAAGCACACGACGCTCAAGGAGTTCAATGATTACTACCCCGGCAAGATAAACAACAAGACGAACGGCATAACCCATCGCCGCTGGCTCATAGGCGCGAACTCGGAGCTGGCGGAGATGCTCGATAGTGTCATCACGCCGGTGTGGCGCAAAGAGCCGTCCCGCATGGCCGACCTTGCCAAGCATCTCGATGACAAGGAACTGCTGGAGCGCGTCGCGAGGATAAAAATGACGCGCAAGAAGATACTCGCCCGCTGGGTGCGCGAGAAGATGAACATCCATGTCAATCCCGACACGATTTTTGATATTCAGGTGAAGCGCATTCATTCGTACAAGCGTCAGCTCATGAACATATTCCATGTCATTTATCTCTATGACAGGCTGAAAAAGGGCGAGCTGAAGGACGCATATATGCCGACGACCTTCTTCTTTGGCGGCAAGGCGGCGCCGGGCTACTACATCGCGAAGGAGACGATTCGCCTCATTTGCGCCGTCTCCGATGTGATAAGCAGGGACAAGGATATGAAGGATCTCCTTCAGGTCGTGTTCATCGAGAATTTCGGCGTGTCGCTTGGCGAGATGGTATATCCGGCGGCGGACGTATCGGAGCAGATTTCGACGGCGAGCAAGGAAGCGTCGGGCACAGGCAATATGAAGTTCATGATGAACGGCGCGATAACTTTGGGCACGCTTGACGGCGCCAACGTGGAGATACGCGACGAGGTGGGCGACGACAACTGCGTGATATTCGGGCTCACGGCGCAGGAGGTCATCGACCACTACGCTAAGGGCGACTACTCCGCGTGGAACGAGTACCACAACAACGAGTCCGTGCGCCGGGTGCTCGATCGCCTCATAGACGGCACGTACGGCGATTTCGATTCGCTCTATCGCTATCTGCTGGATAATAATGACGAGTTCTTCATAATGAAAGATTTTGACGCGTACAAGAAGGCGCATGAGGAGATATGCAGGAGATACAAGAACAAGGACGCGTGGCGTCGCTCGATGCTGATGAATATCGCGCGCTCCGGCAAATTCTCATCCGACAGGACTATAAGGGAATACGCGCGAGACATATGGCACATACACCCGGTTGAGATACCTTAATTTGATTGCGGGAGGCAGACTATGAAGACAGCGGAACTTGCGGACTACGATTTATATCTCTTTCATCAGGGGACCAATTACCACGCGCATGAGATGCTGGGCGCCCACTATGTCGTTGAGAACGGGAAGCGAGGCGTGAGGTTCGCGGTGTGGGCACCGGAGGCGAGGGAGATTTCGGTCGTCGGTGATTTCAACGACTGGGACACGCGCAGGAATCCCATGACGCGCCTTGGCGATGGCGAGGTGTGGAGCGTTTTCATCGAGGGACTGCCGAGCGAGACGATTTACAAATACGCGATTGACCCGCCATGGGGCGGGCCGCGAATCATGAAGGCGGATCCCTATGGATTTTTCGCGGAGAAAAAGCCAAACACGGCATCCAAGACGTATGAGTTTGCCGACTACGAGTGGCACGACGGGAAATGGTACGAGGACGCGAAGAAGCGTCAGTCGTATGAGAAGCCCATGCTCACTTATGAGGTGCATCTCGGCTCATGGCGGCGCAACCCTGACGGGGGCTATCTCTCATATCAGGAGCTGGCGCATGACCTAGTGCAGTACGCGAAGGAAATGCACTACACCCATATCGAGCTGATGCCGCTCTGCGAGCATCCGTATGATGGCTCGTGGGGCTATCAGGCGACGGGCTATTTCGCTGTGACGAGCCGCTACGGCAGGCCCGAGGATTTCAAGCATCTCGTAGACGAGGCGCATCAGAATGGCATAGGCATCATCATGGACTGGGTGCCCGGTCATTTCTGCAACGACGATCAGGGGCTCAGGCGATTCGACGGAAAAAATCTTTACGAGTCCGACAATGAGCAGCGGGCGGAAAACCGCGACTGGGGCACGACGAATTTTGACTATGGGCGCACCGAGGTGCAGAGCTTCCTCATTTCAAACGCGCTGTTTTGGCTTGAGGAGTACCACATAGACGGGCTGCGTATTGACGCCGTCGCGAATATGCTGTATCTGAATTACGGGCGCAAGGAGGGCGAGTGGCAGCCGAACAAGTTCGGCGGCACGGGAAACCTCGAGGCGATGGATTTCCTCAAAAAACTCAACGCGGCCGTTTTCCAGTATCACCCGAACGCGCTGATGATAGCCGAGGAATCTACCGACTGGCCGCTGATCTCAAAGCCCGTCTATATGGGCGGCATGGGGTTCAACTACAAGTGGAACATGGGGTGGATGAACGACACGCTGAAGTACATGAGCCTCGACCCGATATATCGCAAATGGAATCAGGACAAGCTCACGTTCTCGCTCATGTACGCTTTCTCGGAAAATTTCGTGTTGCCGCTCTCTCATGACGAGGTCGTGCATGGCAAATGCTCGCTCATTGAGAAGATGCCCGGCGACTACTGGCAGAAATTCGCGGGCCTGCGCGCTTTCTTTGGATACTTCCTCGCGCACCCCGGGAAAAAGCTGCTGTTCATGGGCGGCGAGTTCGCCCAGTTCATAGAGTGGAATTTTGATGACAGCCTGGACTGGCATCTCGTCGAGCAGTACGAGAAGCACACCCAGATGCAGCTCTACTCGAAGGAGCTCAATAAATTCTACGTCGATAATCCCGCCATGTGGCAGGTCGATTTTGACTGGCGCGGCTTTGAATGGATCGACTGCAGCGACGTCGACCACAGTGTCCTCGCTTTCGTGAGGAAAGCGGAGGATCAGGACGATTTCGTGGTGGCGATTTGCAATTTCACGCCCGAGGTCAGGCACGATTATCGAGTGGGGATGCCGCAAAAGGGCGCGTACATAGAGGTGATGAACAGCGACAGCGAGAGATACGGCGGCTCCGGTGTCAAAAACGAGGGCGAGCTTTGGACTCAGGACGTGCCTTTCCATAACAGGCCGCAGTCTTTGACCCTCACGCTCCCGCCGCTTGCAACTATATATTTGAAAAAGAAGAAATAAGCAATTTATTATAGAAATCTTCACAATAAAGGGGGATAATTATAATTATGCTAAAAGTTCTTTATGTAGCCTCTGAGGCTGTGCCATTTGTCAAGACTGGCGGCCTCGCGGATGTCGCCGGCTCGCTGCCGAAGGCACTGGCAGGGCTGGGCGTGGATGTCCGCGTGATGCTGCCAAAGTATGCTGAGATACCCAAAGAGTATCGCGACAAGATGAAGCATATCTACCATGGCGCGATAAATGTGTCGTGGCGTGAAAAGTATGTCGGCGTGGACGAGCTGAAGATGAATGGCGTGACATTCTACTTCGTTGACAACGAGGAATATTTTGGTCGCGACGGATTCTACGGCTATGGCGACGACGCGGAGCGGTTCTCTTTTTTCAGCCGCGCCGTGCTGAACCTGCTCCCCGAGATTGATTTTTGGCCTGACATCATCCATTCAAACGACTGGCACACGGCCCTCGTAAGTGTATTCCTCAAGCTGGAGCATATGGGCGATGAGCGGTACGAAAAAATCCGCACGATGTTCACCATACATAATCTGAAATATCAGGGCGTTTTCCCGAAGAATATCATGGGGGATGTCCTCGGCCTCAGCTGGGATTACTTTAACAATGGCGATCTGGAATATTATGACGCGGTCAATTTCATGAAGGGCGCGATTATATACGCCGACTGCATCACGACGGTGAGCCGCACGTACGCCGAGGAGATACAGTACCCGTTCTTCGGGGAGGGGCTGGATGGGCTTCTGCGCTCGCGCAGCAACGCCCTATTTGGAATTGTCAACGGCATCGACTACGATGTTTACAACCCGCACACGGACAAGGCTCTCGCCGTGAACTACGGTGTTAACGAGATGGTGAAAAAAGTTGACAACAAGATGGCCCTGCAGAAGGAGCTGCATCTCCCGCGCAGCCCGCGCACCCCGCTGGTGGGCATGGTCTCGCGCTTGGTGGAGGCAAAGGGACTCGACCTCGTCATCCGCGTGCTGGATGAGTTGCTGGAGCACGAGGATATGCAGTTCGTCATCATCGGCGTTGGCGACAAGGTTTACGAGGACTGGTTCCGTGAGCTGGCATGGCGTCGCCCGGACAAGGTGTCGGTGAATATATTCTTCAACAATGATTTGGCGCAGCGCATTTACGCGTCGTCGGATTTGTTCCTTATGCCTTCGCTTTTCGAGCCATGCGGCATAGGGCAGCTCATAGCGATGAAGTATGGCGCTGTTCCGGTGGTGAGATCGACAGGCGGACTTGAGGACACGGTGAAGCCGTACAACAAGAGCACGGGGGAGGGCAATGGATTCACGTTCCCGAATTACAATGCCCACGAGCTGATGTACTCGGTGAAGCGCGCTTTCGGTCTCTACCGCGATATGCAGAGCTGGCAGGTGGTCGTGCGCAACGCGATGATCACCGACTTCGGCTGGTACAAGTCAGCGCAGGAGTACAAGAGCTTGTACGAGAGAATAAAAAAGTGACAGGAAAACGATAAAATATAAATCCTCGCCAAATAAAATTTTGGCGAGGATTTTTGTATACTTGATGCAAAAAGAGGATTTTTTGTTTTTGATGTCGAAATATATCCATGCTATATTCTGCATGAAATAAAATTTCTTGCGGAGCGTGAATGATAATCGGATAAATTTAAGATTTACTTTTACTTTTTATCCGATGCTAACGGGC
>JAFTAB010000112.1 GCA_017458745.1 Schwartzia sp. (in: firmicutes)
CGTGAGGAGGGCTGCCGCGTCATGGAGTCCCTGCGAGTCATGCTCCTCGGCCAGATCGTCGAGCTTTTTTGCGAGCCTCTCGGCTGCGTCCCATACGCGCTCCATCTCCTCGTTGAGAGAGCGAGTCTCGTATGATTCCGTGGCTCTTTTCAGGGCATCGGCGGAGGTGCTGCCCGCAAGATGCGCGACTCCGAGAGCGACGCCTTTCGATGCTGGCGTGCCCTCGATCATGCGGTTGCCATCATTGTCATTATTGTCATGAGTGAGATTGTTGCTCATCGCTGTTCTCCCGTGAGTATATTCTCAATGGATTTTATGGCCTCTTCCTCGTCGCTGCCCGATGCGCGCAGCTTCACGGCGTCGCCTTTTTTCGCGCCGAGCGACATGAGGCCGATGATGCTTTTCGCGTCCGAGGTTTTATCGCCAAAGGAAATGCTTATTCCCGAATCAAATTTCTTTGCAGCCCTGGCTGCAAGTCCCGCCGGTCTGGCGTGGAGCATGACGGCGAGTGTAAATTCTTTTTCAATCAAGGTAACAATCCCCTAATCAGTGTTTCCGATATGCGTTGTATCAATAAATCATAATATAAAAACAGAAAAAATACAATGCTTTCATAATGTTTATCCTTGATTTCTTTGAAAGAAATTTTATATAATTTTCATAAAATGAGGTCGGGAGGAGAGCAGCGTGGAAAAAATTTTTTGCGTCGGTGACTCGCTGATTGCCGGTTTTCCATACGACAGCGGCTCGTCGTGGATTGCAGAGGTCGGGCGGCTGACAGGCATCGGCATGATAAATCATGGCGTGTGCGGCGAGTGCTGCGACGAGATAACGCAGAGGCTAGATTCTTTGGCCACGCTATTTAAGAATGAGGACGGGTCGGCTCGTGTGATTTTCGAGGGAGGCATGAATGACCTCCTCGACGGGCTGTCAATCGACGGAGCGATTGGCAGCATGAGGCTGGCAAAGAAAATATGCGACGAGCGCGGGGCGAAGATAGCCTTCGTGATGCCATGGCTGGTCGCGGCGAGTGAGCTCGACGCGAAAATCAGTCGGCTGAGAGAGGCCATGACTCGCGGGCTCGCGTTTGACGGAGTGCCGCTCTTTGATTTTGAGCCGATATTTGAAGGGAATGGCGACGGAAGAGCGAGGTACTTCACATGGGACGGCGTGCATCCGAATGACACCACCTACAGGCTGCTTGGCGGCCACGCCGCGCCGCTGATAAAAAAGTGGCTGGGGCTGTAAAAAATAATTTATTTATTTATTTTTTGTCAGTTCCTCATCAAAAAGAGAAACATAAAAAAACGGGAATATGCCATCATTGGGACAGCATATTCCCGTTTCATTTCAATAAAAAATCACACGGCTCGCTCGACCTTGCCTGAGCGCAGGCAACGAGTGCATACATAGACGTGCTTTACCTTGCCGTCGACGACGGCGCGGACGCGCTGGATGTTGGGCTTCCAAATGCGACGCGTCTTGTGATGAGAATGGCTGACATGGTTGCCAGACATGATGCCCTTGTGGCAAACCTCGCAGAAACTGGCCATGAGAAACACCTCCCTAAAAGCGATACATCTAAACTTTAATTTAGCTTATTATCCGATGCTGCTATCTTTTTAGATTTCCAAATCATAAAAGAGAGTGCATGATAAGCGTGTGAATCACTTGTGCGTCAGCAGGCGTAGCTCGGTGCAAAATCTCATCAAGATTTTTTGCAATGAGATACGTATGAAAACAGCATTTGTAATTTTAACATAAATAACTTTGCCAATGCAATATTTATTTTTGGTTTTGCCCCAAATAATAATCGACAAATTGTTTCGCGGTTCTCCCGTTGCGGCCGGAGTGCTCGATTTCCCAGCGATGACCCAGCAGGCGCAGCTCCTCCGGGTCGAGTATTATGCCGTTTTGCCTGAGGCCGTGGTCTATTATGGCAAGGTACTCGTTCTGGTTTGGAGCGCGGTAATTGATGACGAGGCCGAACCTGTCGGAGAGCGATATGGTCTCGTTGGCGCTGTCCGCCCTGAATACCTCATCGCCCTGCTCCCTGTCGCGCCACGTCTCCTTGATGAGATGGCGGCGGTTCGATGTCGCGTAGATGAGCACGTTGGGCGGGAGAGACTCTACCCCGCCCTCGATGGAGGATTTCAGATATTTGTATTCGGGCTCTGTGTCCTCAAATGAGAGGTCGTCCAGAAAAACGATGAATTTTTTCGCCGCGAATCGGCGCAGCGTCTTCAAAAGCTCGGGAAGAGTCACGAGCTGCGGCTTTGTCAGCTGCACGAGCCTGAGGCCGTGAGTGAAATACTCGTTGGCGAGAGCCTTGACCGATGACGATTTTCCCGTGCCGCGCGCGCCGACGAGCAGCACGTTGTTCGCGGGGCGGTCGGAGAGGAAAGCGAGGGTGTTCCTTTTGAGCTCGTTCTTTTGATCCATGTAGCCTATGAGGTCGGTGAAGCGTATCGGGTCATAATTTTCTATGCCGACCAGACCTTTTTCCTTGTCCCAGCGGAAAGCACGGTACACGGCTATGTCGCCGCTGCCGTAGTTTCGATAGTATCCGAGGAAAGCGTCGGCGAGCGACGACACGGTCCACTTCTTGCTGAACTCCGCGTACAGCACCGCCGCTCCCTCAAGACGTTTTATGAGAGGCGGCTTGGTCGGCTCGTAGTCGTCAAGTATCTCCGTCACGAGGTACTCGCTCGGCTGCGCGGTGAAAAATGGCGAGAGAATCTCAATATCGTGCTCGAATGCCTGCCTCAGGCTCCTTCCTATTTTGCCGTTTGACAGCTCCATCGTCCGCGCCACGAGATTTTCATCGACGATCATGCGGTAGACGATATAGGCGCGTATGAGATTGCCGCTGAACCCGAGCCTTTCCGCCTCGGCTATGAGGCGCGAGGCGAGCCTGTACTCCGTCTGCGGGTCGGCCTTTTTGCCGAGCGATACCGCAAGCTCCAAAATGATCGGGTCGTCGAGGAGGTTGCGGCATACGAGGAGATTTGCAAGGCGGCTTGACATGATATTCACCTCTTTATTGTAGTCTAAAATAAAAAAACTACTTACCCATTGCTGGGTAAGTAGCCCAATTTCTAAAGTGGTCGGGATGACAGGGTTCGAACCTGCGACCTCATCGTCCCGAACGATGCGCGCTACCAAACTGCGCCACATCCCGACAACAACAAATATTATATATCATGCTGACGCAAAACGCAATAGCAATAAAAAAATTAATCGACAGTCGACAAACGTTTGCGATGCGCGAGGAAACGTATCACCTTTGCGCCGGCGTTGTTGATGCGGCGGAGAGGCGCGATCTTGGTCTTCGCTTTCGGCTTCATGTCGGAGGCGTTGGTGAAATCGCCGCGCTTCAGGTACGTCGTGCGGAGCTTCTCCGGCTTGAAAATCTCTCGTATGCCCTGCACGAGTTTCTCGGGCTGGGCGTTGTGGTCGCAGACGAAAAGGTCGGCGGCGACGTACGCGATATGCGGGTAGATGTGAATGGCAAAATGGCCCTCTTTGAGAATGAGCATGATGGCGGCGTGGCTCATCTCCAGACGCTCGACTTTAGACGACAGGATATGAAAACCCGTCTTCTCAAGAAGATTGGGAAGCTCAGTCTTGATTCCGCCCTGTCCCAGCAGCTGTTCAATTTTGCAGTTATAAAGATCCATCGTCTGATGACGGGCAACAATCATGTCCATGAGCAAACTCCTTTTTTGAGTAATAATGATAATATATCATTATATATGTGTTTTGGAGTATGTGTCAATTATTTTGTGGTGTCCCGCGTCACCTGTTTTTCCTCTTGCGCGGCTGCGACTCCCGCGCCTTTTGCTTTATCCCCAGCGCGAGCCACGCCGCGAGCGCCAGCGAGAAAGCGACGACGCTTGTCATCTGGGCGGATTTGAACAGCCCCAAGATGAGATCGTTGTAATCGCCACGCAGATACTCAAGGAAAAATCTCGCCGCCGAGTACAGCATGACGTACATGGCGAATACCTGCCCCTTCGCGTGATTGGTGACGCGGTAGATGAGCAGCAATGCAAATATCACGAAGTCGAGCTGGCCCTCCCATACTTCGGCGGGCCATAGCGGCGCCGCGCCGTACGTCTGATACGCGAGGGTGGTCGGCGGATAGACGATGCCGAATGAGTCGCCGGTCGGCGCGCCGAAAGCGTCGCCGTTCAGCAGGTTGGCGCATCGCCCTATTGCCTGGCCGAGAATGATGGCGGGGCATACGATGTCGGCGAAGGCCCATGTGTCGATGCCGTGCCTCTTGGTGTAGATGATGCCGACGATGGTGCCGAGAATCACTCCGCCCTGTATGGCCATGCCGCCCTGCCAGACATTTAGCAGCTCCGTCAGATGATGCTGGTAGTAGTCCCAATCAAAAAAGAACACGTCCCACAGACGCGAGCCGAGGATTCCGGCAAGCCCGCAGTAAATGCCCATGTCGATGACATGCTCGTGCCATCGGCCGTCGGACTTCGCGAGGAAATACGCGACGCCCGTTGCGAGCACAATCGAAAGACTGAGCACCAGCCCGTATGCGCGTATCGGAAAATCCCCGATGAAAAAAAGATATTGGTGCAAAGAAACTGCCCCCCATTGAATTGCAAATATATTTTGGCTGCATTTTTTGGCTGTACTCTATAGTATAGCAGAATTTTGGGAAAGTGGAGTTGTTTTTATTTTTCTAAAATTTCAATAAAAAAATGAATACAATCTTTTTCTATGATATAATATGGTCAATTATTTTTTGGAATGGGGGAAATGGAATGAACCGAAGTCGGTGCATGACCTGTTTGGCAATATTCGTTTTGATGATGACGCTGGCCTTTGCTCCGGGGCAGGCGTCAGCGAAGGAGGCAGTCCCGCTGGAGAAAGCCGAGAGCGAAAAGACCAGCTGGGTGTGGATTAACTCCGATCAGAAATACGGCAAGTTTTATTCGCCCTCGACAGTGATCGTGACGGCGCAGGCAAATGGGGTTGCGACGTGCATCGCGGCGTGGACGAAGACGGTCTACACTTTCGGCGGGGCGGAGGAGACCATAAACAACTACGGCATATCGAAAATCATCCCTGACCCTCGCGAGCTTTCGAGCAGTCTCGCGCTCGTCAACATCAGGCCGCAGACGCGCGAGATTGAATACATAAGGGAAAATTTCTACGACGCGAAGGGAAAAGTCATATGGTCGAAGATTTACGAGGAGCCGCGCACGGTCAAGGAGATCAACAGCCAGTCCTTTGACGAGGATTTCTATGTGGCGATAGTCGACAGCGTGTTCCGCCACGGGGAGCGCGACAGGCAGCAGGCGGACGACAGATGGAAGCAGCTTTGGACGGCAAAGACGGAGACGGGCGCGACGGTGACGGCGCTTGCCGACACGACGACGATGCGTCTCGCCGCGGACAATCTCATCTACTGGGAGTGGGTGGAGACGAAGGA
Organism: Schwartzia sp. (in: firmicutes); assembly: GCA_017458745.1. Classification (GTDB taxonomy): domain Bacteria; phylum Bacillota; class Negativicutes; order Selenomonadales; family Selenomonadaceae; genus RUG024. Next base: position 5,459 of record JAFTAB010000112.1, read on the forward strand.
CAGCGCCGGCAATGTCGTCGAGGTAAGGTTCATGAAGAAGTCGCTCAATTCGTCGCAGGGCACCGAGAAGGTGATCAAGGGCACCGCATGGAACAGCGCGACGGGATGGCAGGAGATGCTGCCCGACGGACTGTACACGGCGATACGCGCGGGCACGCCGCAGGCGCATGGCCTCAACAGGCTGCGCGAGATAATAAAGGGCTATCAGTACTGGCTGAACAGGTATCGCACGGACACGCCGGCGGCCGGGCGAAAGAAAAAATAAAAATAATCAAAAATCATAAAGGGCTTGCCTTTTTCGGCAAGCCCTTTTAAAATTATTACGCAATTTTATCCTATTCTAACGGGTGATAAAATTCCCAATTAATAAGTCTCATTTTATTGCGAGGAGTTTTTTGTATGCCAATAAAAATACCGAATAATCTTCCGGCCGCTCATGTGCTGGAGAGGGAAAATATTTTCTTCATGGACGCGGACAGGGCCTATGGTCAGGATATTCGCCCGCTGAGGCTCTGCATCCTCAACCTCATGCCCGTCAAGTCCGTGACGGAGACGCAGCTTTTGAGGCTTCTCGGCAATACCCCGCTTCAGGTCGAGGTCGATTTCATCTACACGGAGTCGTATCTTCCCCAGCACACCTCGATGGATTATCTCACCGAGTTCTATGGCACTTTCGCCGAGGTGAGGAACAGGAAGTACGACGGGTTTCTGATGACGGGCGCGCCTGTCGAGCAGATGGAGTTCGAGGAGGTCGCGTACTGGGACGAGGTAACCGAGATAATGGAGTGGAGCAAGACCCACGCTTTCTCGTCTTTTCACATTTGCTGGGGCGCGCAGGCGGGTCTGTATTATCACTACGGCATCCCGAAGTACCCGGTGGACAGGAAGGTGTTCGGCGTGTTCCGTCATAATCTCTGCGTAGAGCATGAGAAACTTTTCAGGGGATTTGATGATGAGTTTTATGTGCCGCACTCTCGTCACACGGAGGTGCGACGCGAGGACATAGAGAAGGTGCCGGAGCTGACGATAATGGCCGAGGCGGAGAGCCCGGCCGGCATATACTGCGTCGCCAATCTGAAGGAGAGCCAGTTTTTCATAACGGGCCATGCCGAGTATGACCCCATGACGCTGAAAGGCGAGTATGACCGCGATGCCGCGGCGGGGCTGGACATCGACGTGCCGTGCAATTATTACCCGGACAATGACCCGACGAGGAGGCCCGTTGTCCGCTGGCGCTCGGTGGCAAATCTCCTGTTTGCCAACTGGCTGAACTACTATGTCTATCAGGAGACGCCGTACGAGATAGACAGAATCCACAAAAGAGCCGATTATTAATTTTTTCTTATTGACAGAAATCCTGCGCGTGTCTATAATATCACTTGTGGCTTTTCCGAGGAAAGAGTTCCGCAAGGATTCGGCCACGAATGATTAGGCAGAAGCAGTAGGAGGATTTAAGGTATGACCGGAAAAGTAAAATGGTTCAGCGCGGAAAAGGGCTACGGATTTATTGAGAAGGAAGACGGCGGCGACGTTTTTGTTCACTTCTCGGCGATTCAGAGCGAGGGCTTCAAGACTCTCAATGAGGGCGAAGAGGTCGAGTTCGACATCGTGGAGGGTGCTCGTGGCCAGCAGGCTGCGAATGTCGTCAAGAAGTCTGCTTGATATAGGCGCAGGGTTAAGAAATCGGTCGGTGAAAAACGTGCCGACCGATTTTTTATGACGATTTTTGCAAAAAAAGAGGATTTTTGCTTTTTTCAGAGAATATATATCTAGAGAAGATATAATCTTCGGGAAACATCGAATAAATCGCTTTCTTTGTTTTCTTAAACGCAAAAATGAAATCGATTTTTTGATAAATATTTGGGAAAAGCTGAGGCTATCGGCGGTTCCCTTATCAAAAGGGGGATGTGCAAAGTGGCAAAATTCACGGTAAGAGGAAAGAACATGGAGGTCACCCCGGCGCTGCGCGAGTATGTCGAGAAGCGCGTCGGCAAGGTGACGAAGTATTTTGAGCGTGTCGGCGAGATAACGGTGCTGCTCACCGTCTCTAAAGGCCGCCATATTGTCGAGGTCACGGTGCCGATTGACAAGGGAGTAATCCTCCGCGGCGAGGAAGCGACGATGGACATGTACACGTCAATCGATCTCGTCGTCGAGAAGTTGGAGCGCCAGATTCACAAGCATAAGACGAAGCTGCAGAAGCGTTTCCGCGCCGGAGGGTTCAAGGCCGAGATGGTCGCGGAGGAGGCGGGCAAGCCTCAGACGCATATAGACGAGGAATCCGAGTACACGGTGGTGAAGACGAAGAGATTTGCGGTGAAGCCGATGGACGTGCAGGAGGCCATCATGCAGATGAACATGATAAACCATGACTTCTTCGTTTTCCGCGATGCTGAATCGGAGGCTGTCTCCGTCGTCTATCGCCGCACGGACGGGAATTATGGCCTTATCCAGCCAAACGCATGATAATCGAATATCGAATTAAGCAAAATAAAAATCTGATGACGAGAGCGACGTCATCAGATTTTTTTATTCGCCAAAAAATTCATTTTCCACTGCGATGCAGAGCATGTGATAAATCGGCAGATGATATTCCTGTATTTTATATGTCTCGCTTGACGGGGCGCAGACGCAGATTTGAGATGCGGCTTTCAGCTTGCCGCCGCTTTCGCCCGTCAGCGCGATCGTCGTCAGCCCTTTCGCCCTTGCCACGTCCATTGCGTAGATGACGTTTTTGGAGTTGCCCGAGGTGCTGATGCCGAGCAGCGTGTCCCCGCGATTGCC
>JAFTAB010000113.1 GCA_017458745.1 Schwartzia sp. (in: firmicutes)
GTAGGACGCGATCCGTCCATTGTGCCAATCGCGTAAAGCCCGTAAGATAACTCCCGCAAAACATTCTTGTCCATAAAAAATCCCCCTTCATAGAATGAGATTTACTTCCCGCTTAAGAAGCAGGAATATTAGTGCCCATTAACATCGGATAAAAATTCACTTTTGAGATCGAAACCATGATGCATCGGGCCGTGCCCGTGCCCCATCTCCAAACCCGCGGCGAGCGCGCCCGTCACATACCTCTTTGCGCGTCCGACCGCCTCGATGATGTCATAATGCTTTGCGAGATTAGCGGCTATCGCGGACGAGAGAGTGCAGCCGGTGCCATGCGTGTTCTTCGTCTCGATGCGCCTGCCCTCGAATATTTTCGTCTCCATGCTCCCGGTCACCAGCACGTCGTTGGCGTTCCCATCGCCATGACCGCCCTTCGCGAGCACCGCGCAGCCATGCTTTTTCACTATCTCCCTCGACACGCGGGCACGCGCCTCCTCATCGCAAAGCTCCGCCTCGCTGACCGAGGAAATAACGGCCAGCTCGGGGATATTCGGCGTGATGACAGCCGCGAGCGGAAAGAGCAGTTTCATCAGCGCGTCGACCGCCTCGTCGGCTATGAGCCGTGCGCCGCTCGTCGCGACCATCACGGGATCCACGACGACATTCCCCGCCTTATAATGAGCGAGCCTGCCCGCTATCACCTTTATGAGACGCGACGACGACACCATCCCTATCTTCACGGCGTCAGGCACGATGTCATCAAAAACCGCGTCTATCTCCTGCCCGAGAAAGTCCTGCGTCACCTCGGACACGGCAGTCACTCCCATCGTGTTCTGAGCCGTCAGCGCCGTCACCGCGCTCATCGCGTAGACACCGTTCGCGAGCATGGTCTTGATGTCAGCCTGCACCCCCGCGCCTCCGCTGCTGTCGCTGCCCGCTATCGCAAGCACAGCCGGAATTTTCATACAGCCACCCCCAAAATTTTTCAGGAAACGATATTACTTAACTCATTCATCATATCCGTATATGCTTGCCATAAATCCGGCTCAACGGCAGTCTTATCAAAAGAAAGCGCCAATTTATGCCCATCCGCTATATGCCTCAATCCCTCGATGCAGGCCTCCCTCAAATCATCGTCATCATTCAAAGAGATGATGCTGTAATGCTCAAGCTGATGCCAGATCCAGTCGGACGGCGTGATATGCCGGGAATCATGGGTCACGTATTTTTCCTGGACAATCCCTGCGGCCACGCTTCCCGCTTCTCCCGCGCAATGTTTCAGAATTTTATCGTACATTATCAGAGGCAAAAATTTTCTTTTCATAAACGCGCACCGCATCCAGCCACACTCACGCATCATTTCACGTCGCACGAACAAGCCGGTAACGCCGGTCGAGGGAATCTTTCCGTCCCGCAAAAGCTCGCGATGCCATGACAGACGATTCACAACGTAAAAAGGCTCACTCCTCGGAAAGTTCATATAAGGGAAAAAATCCGAGAACTCTCCCTCGCCATTGTTCACCAGCATCGACAGCGGCCTGTCGCTCAGCTCTATGGCTGCCGTCATACGGGCAACAGCGCATGGGTGCAATGTGTCTCCCGGAAAAATCCACTGCACATAATCCCCTTTTGTCATTTTTTCAATTTTTTCAAATTATGATGATATTATTCGACGCCAACAAGAAAACTCCTTTTTTATCCCGCAAAAAAGCGTGCCCGATTCATCGCGAACCGAGCACGCTCAAATTTTTATTCGATTATTCTTGTTTTCCGAGCACAAAACGATTGATTGCCATCGCTGAGCCGCCATCATCCACGGACGCTGTCACGAAGTCGGCAGCCGCCTTCACGTCGTCAGTCGCGTTGCCCATCGCGACGCCGACTCCCGCTGCCTCTATCATTGATATGTCGTTGCCCGCGTCCCCCATCGCCATCGTCTCTCCGAGGCTTACGCCATAGCGTTTCGCGAGCACGGACAGGCCATGCCCCTTGCTCACGCCCGGCATGGTGATCTCGATATATGTCGCCGTCGATTTGACAGCGAGTA
>JAFTAB010000114.1 GCA_017458745.1 Schwartzia sp. (in: firmicutes)
CTGCTCTGCTCTGCTCTGCTCTGCTTATTTCATTATGGCACATTTCTCTCACCTCTGCAAGGGATAAAAGATTCATATATCACATAATGTGCATATTTCAAAAAACTCATATATTTAATATACACCAAAATCATTTTTAATTCAACCTTACTTTAAATTTTTCTCATTATTGTTAGCGTCGGGAGAAAATCGCCATTACGGGTCGGGAGATTTTAGCCCAATTTCAGTCGAAACAAAATAGCCAATCCATTCTTCATGTGCGTTATACTTGAACCGTCAACGGCTCAGGGAAAGGAGCAACATGAAGAATACTAAACGACCACCGGCTAAAATCCGGTGGGTTGCGTGGACTGAAGTCCACCCCCGCGCCTGAAAGGCGCCCTTCCGGCTGGAGCCGTCTTTTCCTGACTGAAAGTCAGCTAAAAGCTCTACTGAAGTAGCTACTCTTCTACTATGTGGATGTTCTCTATATCCTCATGCCCTTGGTTTTCTATGTAGTGACGAATTGTTTCCTCGTCCACGCTCCCAACCGTTGCGCAGAAATATCTCCTCGCCCACATGTGTTGGCCCCAGTAGTGCTTCTTCAATGCAGGGAACTCATCCTGTATAAGATGCGACGAGCGTCCCTTAAGATATTGCATGATTTGGCTCGGAGACATATTTGTCGGACATGATAGCAGCATATGTACATGGTCTTTGCTGATGCTCCCTTTTACAATCTCAATTCCTTTTGCATCACATCCTTGCCTCAGCAGTTCCCTCAACCGATATGCGATTGCTCCTTCCAACACTTTGTACCGGTATTTGGTGATCCACACAAAGTGATATTTGATGTCATATACTGCATGGCTTACTTTTTGATAGTCGGCCACAATCCCCACCTCCGCGAGGATTATATCACGCGTTATTGCGCTGCGCTACTTAAAGTGTTACCGCCTAAAGGCGGTGGTTTAAACCATTGAATAGAAAATTAACAGAAAAATTTTAATTTTTAATCCTATTCCCCTATTCACAAATACCCAAATTGACCTATAATATAACTATATACAATCGCAATCGTCATGCAACGCGATTGAAACCAATTAAAGGGGGAATTTTTATGAAAAAATGGGTTTGCTCGGTGTGCGGTTACGTCTACGAAGGCGAAAATCCGCCGGCCCAGTGCCCACAGTGCAAGGCTCCGGCTTCAAAGTTCGTGGAAAAGAATGAGGGCGAGCTGACATTTGCTGACGAGCATCGCATCGGCGTGGCGAATGGCGTCGACCCGCGCATCATCGAGGGACTCCGCCAGAACTTCACAGGCGAGTGCTCGGAGGTTGGCATGTATCTTGCGATGAGCCGTCAGGCCGACCGCGAGGGCTATCCCGAGATAGCCGAGGCCTATAAGAGGTACGCTTTCGAGGAGGCTGAGCATGCCGCGAAATTCGCCGAGCTGCTCGGCGAGGTTCTCACCGACAGCACAAAGAAAAACCTTGAGATGCGCGTGGACGCAGAGCACGGCGCATGCGAGGGCAAAATGAAGCTTGCAAAGCTCGCAAAGGAGCTAAATCTCGATGCAATCCATGACACGGTTCACGAGATGGCAAAGGACGAGGCGCGTCACGGCTGCGGCTTCAAGGGCCTGCTCGACAGGAATTTCAAATAATTAAGGAATAATAAACGCTCGATGAACGCAAAAATTCATCGAGCTTTTATTATGTATTTTTTAATTCATTTATCCCCCAAAAGGTTATTTATCATCGCAATCTCGTCACAGTTCGGAAATTTCGGGCAGTCGATGCAATCCTTCCATACCTTGGGCGGCAAATCCTCCTTAGTAATCATGCGAAATCCAAGCGTCTGAAAGAAACCGGGCTTATATGTCAGCGTGAATATCCTCCTTGCCCCGAATGTCTTGCCCTCCTCAATCAGCCGCCGCACGATCTCCGCGCCGATGCCGCGTCGTACCATCCTCGGCGATACCGCCATGGAGCGCACTTCCGCAAGCGCCTCCCACGAAAAATGAAGTCCGCCGCAGCCGACGACCTCCCCGTCGTCTTCGGCCACAATCATATCCCTCAACGTCTCATAAAGCGTGTTGCGTGAGCGGGCGAGCATGACGCCTTCATTTGCGTAATTATTGATAAGCGAATACATTGCCTCGACATCGTCAAAAGTCGCCTTACGATAAATCATGATTCTTCCTTCCTTCATCAATCATTCTTGCCATTGCTGGGGCAAAGCTCCCCAAGCGGGCACTCCCCGCACAGCGGACGACGCGACTTGCAGACCTTTCGCCCATGCCATATCAGCCAGTGATGCGCGTCGGACCACTGCTCCATCGGTATCGCCTTTTGCAGCTTTCTCTCAACCTCATCGGGCGTTTCCCCAACAGCAAGACGTGTACGGTTTGAGACACGAAAAACGTGAGTGTCGACTGCTATCGCCGGGCGATTAAAAGCCACGCTCGTCACCACGTTCGCAGTCTTTCGCCCTACGCCGGGGAGCGACAGAAGCGCGTCGTAATCCTCCGGCACCTTCCCGCCATAATTCTCTACGAGGGAATGACATGTGGCCATTATGTTTTTTGCCTTGCTATGATAAAAGCCGCATGACTTTATTGCTTTCTCCAGCGAGGGCATCCCCATCTTTATGATTGCCTCCGGAGTATTCGCCAGTCGGAACAGCTCGCCCGTCACCATGTTCACCCTTTGGTCAGTGCACTGAGCCGATAAAATCACTGCAACAAGAAGCTCAAAAGGCGTTTTGTATTTCAGAGCCGGCCTCGCGCCCGCGTATACCTCCGACAATATTTTTATCATTTGGTCTTTAATTTTGCTTGTGACTCTCATTTCAGTTGGTAAGGCTCCTGATGGGCGCGGGAATCCTTCCGCCGCGAGCTATGAAAGCATCCGAGCTGAATTTATTCTGCACAGGGACAATAGGGCAATAGCCAAGCAGCCCACCATACTCGACCGTATCGCCTACCTTCTTGCCCGGCACGGGGATAACTCTCACGGCCGTCGTCTTGTTATTTATCATTCCTATTGCCGCCTCGTCAGCTATTATGGCGGAAATCGTCGATGCAGACGTGTCGCCCTCTATCGCTATCATATCGAGTCCCACCGAGCAGACGCAGGTCATGGCCTCCAGTTTCTCAATGGAAAGGCTGCCGCGATTAACCGCGTCAATCATTCCCTTATCCTCGCTGACGGGTATGAATGCGCCCGAAAGACCGCCCACGTGCGACGACGCCATCAGCCCGCCCTTTTTAACAGCGTCATTCAGCAGGGCAAGAGCCGCCGTCGTTCCCGGTATGCCGCAGCTCTCGATGCCCATTTCCTCAAGCACGTTGGCGACGCTGTCCCCGACCGCCGGGGTCGGGGCAAGCGAGAGATCAATGATGCCAAATGGCACCCCGAGGCGTTTCGATGCCTCGCGAGCGACGAGCTGGCCGACGCGCGTGATTTTGAAAGCCGTGCGTTTTATCATCTCGGCTACCTCGGTGAAGTCCTTTCCCTTTAATCCTTCGAGCGCGTGCTTCACCACGCCCGGCCCCGAGACACCGACCGATACCACTTTGTCCGCCTCGGACACTCCATGGAACGCGCCCGCCATAAAGGGATTATCCCCCGGCGCATTGGCAAACACTACTAGCTTCGCGCAGCCAATCGCCTGCTCATCACGCGTCAGCTCGGCAGTGCGCTTTATGATCTCTCCCATCTCCCGCACGGCGTCCATATTTATCCCCGCCTTGGTCGAGGCAAGGTTTATTGACGAGCATACGATATCCGTCGATGCGAGTGCCTGAGGAATTGACGATATCAACGTGCGATCCCCGCCCGTGAACCCCTTCTCGACGAGCGCGGAAAACCCGCCAATGAAATTTACGCCGACCGCCTTGCCTGCCTTATCCATCGCCTCGGCTACAGGAACAAAAGTGTCCGTGCGACACGCCTCGGCGGCAATGGCTATAGGAGTTACCGATATGCGCTTATGTATAATCGGAATCCCATACTCCGCCTCTATGTCCTCGCCCGTTTTCACAAGGAACTCCGCAGACCTCGTGATTTTATCATAAATATTCTCGCAAAAATTTTTTATATTTGGATGAGCGCAGTCACGCAGAGATATCCCCATCGTTATCGTTCGGACATCCAGCTTGTTCTCCGTTATCATCCGATTAGTCTCTAAAATATCATCACTCGTAATCAAAGAATGCTCCTCCTCAAATGTCATGCATCGCGCTGAAAATATCCTGATGCTGCACCTTTATTTCTAGCCCGAGTTCCTTGCCCTTGGCTCTCAGAATATCCTGCAGTTCCTTCAGCTTCACTTGGCTGTCCTGCATCTCGGCAATCAAGACCATATTGAAAAAGCCGTCCATGATATTTTGATTCACATTCAAGATATTGACATTATTCTCCGCGAGGACATTGCTGACCATGGCGATAATGCCAATCCTGTCCTTGCCAACAATCGTTACAACAACTTTCATATATATTACCTCCTGAAATTACCAAACATTTCATCATTCTGCTTGTCTGAATTTGCCATGACTGATTCATGCTTCACATTCCGCAGCGATTATTTTTGCCCGGTTCCTGCCGGGCGACAAGACTCCCACTTGCAAAGCGGGATATAAACGCTCGCAAAGCCCTCAGTAAATTCGACTAAATCAAGTGGGAGTCTATCTCCCCCACCAAAAAAATATCAATTTATTATAACAGCGTATTTTGAAAAAACCAATAACCTTAATCAAATTAAATTTTTCTTCACCATCCCGCATACGAAATGATATAATAAATGGTCACAAATATTTCTTAAACAGAAAATGATGAGGTGCTTGAATGGACATTGACTTTCACTATGGGACAGTGTACGTGCTGGCCCGCTGGGCAAAATTCGGGAGCGAAAACGCGAACCTGATCGCGCATGTCTCGCAGCTCGTGGACGACAACTTCGACTCCACGCCTTTTTCCGACGAGGAGGAGCAGAAGAACATCGCCGAGGGCGTCCACGTCCGCTATTCCTGTCAAAACATATGGGGCAATGTCAGCGGCAAGGGAAATCGCGAGATCTGGATTCCCTTCCATTTCCTGCCCGGGCTTGAAGGGGAATCCCAAGAAGAGCAGCTGATATGCAAAAAACACAGCGAGTTGTCAAAAAAACTGGGGCAACGTCTTCTTGAAACTACCCTCGACAACACGAATTTCCCCTTTCGCCTCGGCGTCGGCCTGCACGTCTTTGCCGACACATGGGCGCATCAGGAGTTCGCGGGCATAAACAACATCGTGAACAAGGTGCAGGATCTCATATTCATCACCTCAGGCTCAATGGTGGAAAAGGTACTCGACGACATACTTGGCGCCTCGGCCTTCGTGAGCAAGATACTGGACGAGGTCATGCCCTTGGGACACGCCGCCGCCGTCCATTGCCCCGATATGCCATACCTTTGGTGGAAAAGCGGCGAGCGTTTCACCGATGGCCGCAAAAACTGGAACGAGTTTATTGAGGCGAGCGATGAGATTTTCCGCATCCTCCAGCAGGTCAGCGGCGAGGAGGTCACAGGGCTTTCCGAGGAACAGGAATCCCGCCTGCTAAAAAGTTTCCGCGGAATCCAGTCGGACGACATCGACGAGCGCTATCAGGAATGGCTGCGCCGCATCCATGAAAACTATTTTGAAATCGAGGACTTTGACGACAACGACGCAAACGCGTCTTACAGCATCCCGTACATTTTCGAGGACATAGATTTCCGTCGCCAGTTCTACGATGAGATTAACGACCATTTCGACTGGGTGCGCGACGAGCTGGAAAATCACGACATCTTTGTTTTGAAAAGCACCCCAATTTACTGATACGCATGCTGCACTTGCACCTTCGACATAAATCATGAAGATTATTCGGCTCGATTTTGCGTGGCAGATGAGGAAATAAATAAAAAAGGGGCTGTCGCATAAAGCATTTTTCTTCGGCGACAGCCCCTTTTTTACATTTTTTGCTTTGATTCTTGCGCCAAAGTAACAGCACAATCATGAAATGTGTTATAATATTCTCATCATAATATCGGGAGTGAAGTTTTTTGAAAGAAATCGTATATATTGACGGAGCTTTCATCGATCTAAATGAATACGCCGTGCAACTCGAGGACCGCGGCTACATGTTTGGCGACGGAATATGCGAGACAGTAAGATTTTATGACAAAAAGTGCTTTGCTTTGCGCCGCCATCTCGCGCAATACCGCCGCTCCATGAAGGAGCTCAATATCCCCATTACCGACACCGATGTCGAGATAGTAAATTTATTTGATGAAATGATTGAGAAATCAGGCGCGGACAACGGGCTCATCTACCTCCAGCTCACACGCGGCACGGCAAAGCGCGAGTATAAATTCCCCGTGCCCAGCCTCCCCCATCTCAACGCCATACTCCGCGACACTCCGGTCGATGAGGCCGCGCAGCAGAACGGCATAAAAGCCGTCCTCGTCGAGGACATAAGATGGCTTCGCTGCGATATCGGCTCTCTCAATCTGCTCGGAAACATACTCGCCTACGACGAGGCTCGTCGCGCTTTTGCCGATGACGCGATACTGTATCGCAAGGACACCGGCCATATCACGGAAGCGACGGGCGGCAATTTCTTCATCGTGAAGGATGGCATCCTGTGGACTCACCCCGCGGACAATCTCATACTGAACGGAGTCACTCGCTCCATCCTGATTGACCGCATAGCGAAGCCGCTTGACCTCACCGTCGTGCAGAAGAATTTTGACAAGGAATTTATGATGAAAGCCGAGGAGGCATTCATCACCTCCACCGAGAATGAAATAGTGCCGGTGATTTCGATAGGAAAGCAAAAAATCGGCGACGGAAAGATGGGCGATGTCACCAAAAAAATACTTGACGCTTACCATGCCCTGACAGCCCGCGGCATAGACACCGACGAGGAGGAAGAAGAAAAGGACAAAGTAGAGGGCAAGAAAACATTCGGTATGTAATGCAACACTTCATTATGCAAATATTATTTTGTATAAATTAACCAAAACATTGACAATATGATTTATTTACATATACTTAATTTTAGATAATCCTTGGTAATTCCATGAAAGCTGATATAGAATCCTAATACTACTAAAAGGAGATTATGCATTATGGAAAAGAAACCAGTAAAAATCACCGAGACAATCCTGCGCGATGCCCATCAGTCGCTCTGCGCGACGCGAATGCGCATTGCCCAAATGGTCCCGCAGCTTGAGGCACTGGACAATGTCGGCTACAATGCCTTGGAGGCATGGGGCGGAGCAACATTCGACACCTGCCTGAGATTTCTCGGCGAAGACCCGTGGGAACGTCTCGACACGCTGAAAGCGCATCTCAAGAAAACCCCAATCCAGATGCTGCTTCGCGGTCAGAATCTTCTCGGCTACAACCATTACAATGACGACGTTGTTCGCGCGTTCGTCCGCAAGGCTTCCGAGCATGGCGTCAGAGTGTTCCGCATTTTCGATGCGCTGAACGACATCACGAACCTCACCACATCCATCGACGAGGCTCTAAAATGCAAGGAACACCCTCATGTGCAGGGCTGCCTTGTCTACACAGTGAGCCCTTTCCATACTAACGAGACATTCGTCGAGCTTGCAAAAAAGCTGGAGGAGATGGGATGCCATTCCGTCTGCATAAAGGATATGTCGGGTCTGCTCAAGCCTTATGTCGCCGAGGATCTCGTCAAAAAACTGAAAGCAGCCGTGAAAATCCCCATAGAGCTTCACACGCACTATACCTCCGGTTTTGGCTCAATGACATACATGAAAGCTGTTGAAGCGGGAGTGGACATCATCGACTGCGCTCTCGCCCCGTTTGCAAATGACACCTCTCAGCCATGCACCGAGACGATGATCGAGACATTCGCCGACACCCCTTATGACACCGGCCTCTCGCGCAAGGCTCTCATTCCAATCTCGAAGCACTTCGCGGAAGTCAAGGCCGAGCTGATAAAAGAGTTTAACCTCAAAGGCTACTTCGATGTCAATCCAAATGTGCTTGATTTCCAAATCCCCGGCGGAATGCTTTCAAATCTCGTCAACCAGCTCAAGGAGCAGGGCATGGAGGACAAATATCAAGACCTGCTTGATGAGATGCCACGCGTAAGAGCCGATGTCGGCTATCCCCCGCTCGTCACCCCGTCCAGCCAGATTGTCGGCACGATGGCTACATTCAATGTGATGATGGGTCAACGCTACAAGATGGTGCCAAAAGAATTCAAAGACCTCGCTCGCGGCAAATTCGGGCACACGCCAAAGGCCGTCGAGCATGATTTCCTGCATTCAATAGGCATAAAGGATGAGGACATCATAGTGGATATATCAAAGGAAGACGCAAAGGAAAACACAGTTGCTCAGTTCCGCGACGAGCTCGCGAAAGAGGGATATGCAAACCCGACTGACGAGGACGTGCTCTCCTTCGCGCTGTTCCCTGAAATAGCAAAAGAATTTTTCGTCGCAAAGGGAAGAATGTAATAAAAGCTGTGCAAAAATAATCGCACAAAAAACGTCTCCATTCTAAAATTTGGAGACGTTTTTTTATATTCGCACTTATCCCATGCGCATAAGCGATTCGCACGCCGCAAAAACGGTGGCTCTCCGCTTATCATGTACTCTCCGTAAAGATTTAAAAGTCTTTACAGAGAGTGTAATATCAACCGTGTCCCCTACCCCATCTATCGTTTGCCGCTCTTTTCACTTGCAACATATTCGCCGCGCATGGTAAAATGTTCATTGTGACATTAGCACCTGTCAGAAGCACTCATTTTCTTACAGGTGCTGCGCATGAGACACGCGAAATCAATTATCAGGAGGTTCCTTTATGAGCAAGATACTTCTAATCAATGGCAGCCCTAATGAAAACGGTTGCACCTTCACCGCGCTGTCCGAGGTGGCATCGGAGCTGAAAAGAAATGATGTCGAATCAGAAATCATTTGGCTCGGCAAAAAGCCAATCGCTGACTGCATTGCGTGCAATTATTGCAGAAAAAATGGTCGCTGCATGTATAATGATATTGTGAATGATGTCGCGGCACGTCTTGATGAATTTTGCGGCATGGTCATCGGTTCGCCTGTCTACTACGGGGGCTCCACAGGAAAAATTCGCTCTTTCCTCGACCGCCTTTTTTACTCTGCCCCAAAGGAAAAAATTGCGGGCAAGCTCGCGGCTAGCGTTGTGTCATGCAGGCGAGGCGGCGCAAGCGAGACATTCGCGCAGCTCAATATGTATTATCTCATGCTCAATATGATTGTCGTTGGCTCGCAATACTGGAATCAGGTGCATGGCTTCACGCCCGAGGATGTCAAAAAGGACGAGGAAGGGCTACAGACAATGCGCACGCTCGCCAAAAATATCGCATGGCTCGCGAAGTGCATTGAATCGGGCGACAAATCAGGCATCCCCCGCCCATCATATGAGCCATTCACGCCGACACATTTCATACGATAAAATGAAACTTATTCAGTGGGAGTTTTATACTCCCACTGAATCTAGTCGAATTTACCCATTGCCTTATGGGCGCTTATCTCCCGCTTAAGAAGCGGGGGTATTATCGCCCGTTAGCATCGAATAAAAAATATGCCAACACCTTTAAAGTGTTGGCATATTTTTTTATGAAGTTTACCACAAATC
>JAFTAB010000115.1 GCA_017458745.1 Schwartzia sp. (in: firmicutes)
ATTATAAATCTCCTTCAGAATTGGCGGATAATCATCATCGTCAATCGTCATGACCGAAATTTTATTTTTTTCGCAAGCCTCGCTTATCTCATCGGGCAATGACGGCTTACCATCTTTAATCGCCAAAAGCGATTTCCTGATTTTATTATTATCGCCAAAAGAAAAATCAGAGAGATTATCCCAAAGATTTTTGGCGCTCCCCGCCCTCTCGACCAGCCCGCGAAGTATCCGAGGGCTTACGCCCTTGGCCTCCAGCATGGCAGATAAATAAAAAGCCTCTCCCTCCACATTTACCTCCTGAATGTTTTATGTCATAAACAATATAATGAAGGAAAATATCATCAAAGATTTTAAGGCGAAAAAAAATATATGTCAAATGCAAAAATGATGAAAACACAATTTCGGTGCATTAACAATAAAGCCGCCTCGCTATGAAAGCGAAGCGGCTTTATTGTATTATATTCACTTTTAATTATTCGAAGTTACCTCGACTTCGACGCAGTCGAGCGAGCCTTGAACGGCCACGGAATATTTTCTGATCGTCGTCGTGACCTCCGACACTTGCGGGAAACGATTAAACAACTTTTCGTTGACATGCGTCGCCAGCGTCTGCAGCAGCATGCAGCGCTCATTCTCCACCACGTCGCGCACCACGCCGTACGCTATAGCGCCGTCAACGCCGAGGCTCGGATCATCCGTCTCCGCCGCCTTATTGTCTCGTGTCACGCACTCAATGTCAACGAAGAATTTCTGCCCCTGCTCACGCTCATACTCATAGATACCATGAAAGCCATAAAAAAGCATGTTGTGAATACGAATCTTTGCCTTTGCCATAATGCCATCTCCCTTTTCATTTTTCATTATATTATATTTCTATAAAAAAATAAAAAATCCTGCTTTATCACAAATTTTTTATAAAAAATTTACTAATTCATCAGCCAGTGCCCTGAGCCCAAACGGCTGCTCGCGCATCGAGTCAATCGACGCACGGTATATCGCAATCGTCCCCATCAGAAGCACATCAGTCTGCTCCACGGTCATTGCGGCGGTCCCCCTCGACACAGCCGCCTCCCCTCCCTTGGAAAGAAAAATCTGCTTCAAGAGATTGGCTGCACGAAGAGGGACATCATGCACCTTCACTACGCGGAACACCGCCTTGTCACGCATTATCGCAATGCCTCTGCTGTCAGCACCAATAAGTTCCATTTCTCTCTCGGCGTCAAGAGTATCATCAATTTTCACGCGCTCAATCACGAGTCTTTTATCCACGTCCATCTGCAATCCTTTTTATAACTTTTATATTATTCGGTAAAAATTTCATCATAGTAGGCATAGACGACGATGAGCGCCGTTAGCGTCACAACGAAAATATCGCCCATGTGCAATAATCCTCCCTGAATACCATTGTAATGATAGCCTCTGAAAGAAAAAAGGAGGCTGTTGGCCTCCCAAAATTTTCTTACATGATGCGACGCGAGCCGATATAGCATCCGCCCCAGTACTCGCTGTGAAGCGAATCAATGGCAACCCCGCGGCTTGACGACGCATTGATGAAGTTTCCATCGCTCAAATAAATCCCAACATGGGAAGGTCCATATTCATACGTCGCAAAAAAGACAAGATCTCCGGTACGGAGGCTCTCTGTCGGAATAGGGATGCCGACCTCATATTGCTCGTCGGCCGAACGCGGAAGATAAATGCCCGCGTTCGCAAAAACATATCTCACAAATCCCGAGCAATCAAAGCCTCCCGGCGATGTTCCCCCGAACACATAAGGAACGCCGATATACTCGAGAGCCGTTTGAACGATACGACGCGAATAATAATTGGAACCTCTGCTGACCTCCGGCATCTCTTTGCCCATCAGGATAGAGTATGTATCCTGACCGACGGCGCCGTCTGCCTCCATTCCGTGAATGGCCTGAAAATCTCTGACTGCCGCCACCGTCGACGGACCGTAATCGCCGTCGGCTACGACATCATAGCCGAGGCTCTTCAGAGCGCCCTGAATCTCAGCAACATCGCTGCCCTGATCGCCGATGCTGAAAGCAGCCGCATCCGCAACAGAAAGCCACCCCATGCATACCATGGAAACTACAAAAATACGAAAAAAACGAACCAAATAAACTCTCCTCTCTTTATTCGCCTACGAGGTTAGCTGTCGGGTTAGGGCAGAAAGGACTACCCCTGCCGTTGCCTCTTGTCGCTAGCACCAAAAGGCAACGCACTCACCCCTATAAATTGGTTCCCCCGCTCCCGAGCTGGACTCGGCTTTTTCGAAAACGGATTATTATTTTTTTCCGTCTCGTAATAACTCGTTTTTCATTATACCACTTTGAAAACTGCCAATCAATAATTTGCTTGTCCCAATTCCGTCCGGCTTCGTCTGCGAAAATTTGACGCAGCTCTGCTGCGACTACGTTTTGCTTTCTTGCCTAGCGAAATTTGTTCTGAGCCATTTATCATCGCGCAATGATTAGCATCATTTCAATTTAAAAGCAGCCTCCATGATGCTGCGCCCTATAGGAACGGCTGACAGCGAACCGAAGCCTCCGTTTTCCACTATAACAGAGACGACAATATTGGGATTATCAAAGGGGCCATACGCCACGAACCAGCCGTGATCCTCGCCCTGAGAGTTCTCCGCTGTGCCCGTCTTGCCAGCTATGTCAATCGGGAAACCAGCAAAGACACCGGCAGCAGTTCCATACTTCGTGACATCATGCAGACCCTGCTGGACCAGCTTTATGACCTCGTCAGGCACATCGAGCGAGGACAAAATCTTTGGCTGAAATTCTTTCACCACTTTGCCGTCCGGCCCCACTATACGCTGAACCAGATATGGCTGATATCTTTTTCCGTTGGCGGCTATCTCCCCCATGACCATGGCTGCCTGAAGCGGCGTCACCAGATTAAATCCCTGCCCTATTGCGGCATCGAGCGTCTCGGGGACATACCAGTCCTCATCAAATACTTTTTCCTTATATGCTCGGCTTGCTACAAGCCCCTCAGCCTCATACGGAAGATTTATTCCCGTCTTCTCCCCGAGGCCAAACATTCGCGAGTATCGCTCAAGCCTGTCAATCCCGAGGCGATGACCGAGAATATAAAAATATACGTTGTCCGAGTGCGCCATTCCGTCGACAAAATTGAGCCAGCCAAGCACCTCGCCGCCGGCATTGCCCTTGTCCATGTATTCGCCGCCGTCGTATATTCTCTCGTATGCGTCCGTCACGCCCTCCGACAAAGCAGCCGTGCCTGTCACGATTTTGAAGGTTGAGCCCGGGGGATATTCGCCGGTTATCGCCTTATTGTCAAGAGGAAAATTCGGGTCCTCATTTATTTTTTTCCAATCCGTTTCTGATATGCCATGAACGAACAAATTGGGGTCAAATGCCGGCCTGCTCACCAGCGCGAGCACCTCCCCTGTTTGAGGGTTCATGACCACGGCCGCGGCCGCCCTTACACCCAGCACCCGCATTCTGGCAAGCTGCTCGTCGACCGCCCGCTCGGCTGCTGTCTGAAGCGCCCAGTCGATTGTCAGCACCAGGTCGCATCCGGAGACGGGCTCTTTCTCCCCCAAAACCTGCACAGGCTTGCCAGCAACATCGACCTCCACCTGACGGCCGCCGTTCGTGCCGCGCAGTTCCTTGTCATATATGCGCTCAAGCCCAAACTTGCCCACTATATCCCCAGACTTGTATCCCTCGCTCTTTTTCTGTTCAAGCTCCATTTCGCTTATCTCGCTGACATAGCCTATGACATGCGCCGCTTCCTCTTTGTAAAGATAATTGCGAACAGCCTGCACCTCAATGACAACGCCGGGATACAATTCCTTTTGCTCCTCTATGATTGTGAAAATCTCAGGGCCAATGTCCGTCTTTATTGGTATAGGGTCAAATCCGACATGAGCATCTATCTTCGCCTGAATGTCCTTGGCAGGGATGCCAAGCAGTGCGGCAAGGCGTGAAACGACCTCGGGCTTGATTGGCTCAGTGAGCGGCAGGAGCGAGACCACAAAGCCGGGCCTGTTCATGACGATGTTTTCACCATTGCGGTCATAAAATGTGCCGCGCGACGCCATCGTGGGAATAAGGCGTATGCGGTTGCCCTCGGCCCTATGCTGGTAATACTCCCCCTCATAGACCTGAAGGTAACCCACGCGGGCTATCAGCACTCCTATTATAAGGACGACAAGAGCGCCGAGCACTCGCAATCTATTTTCAAAATCAAAATCATTATTTTCCAACGAGACCCCTCCGTCGCCATCGACAAAGCCTGTTCAATGTTTTATCTATTTCTTTGCCCTAAGCCACTCGCACATCTTTGAGACCAAATAATGAACAGGCAATGCAAAAACAGTGTTGAAGAAAAGCGTTGGCAGCAAAAGCTGATGCAGATGATAAAAAATATTTGGCCTGTAACCGAGCAGGAATATGAAAATCAGCGTCATGAGATCCTGTGCCGCTGTCGATATGAGCACGGAAATCAACGGAAGGAGCATTTGCTCCTTAAAAACACGCTTGGAAAACATGCCGCAAAAAAAACCTATGAGCATTTTCGAAAAAATGCCGATACCAAAAAAAGTACCGGTTGCAAGGTCAGAAAGCAGCCCGGCCAAAAAACCCATCATTGCTCCGAGTTTCGCGCCACGAAGAAATGAAAATGATACCGTGAGCAGCAGCATCAAATCCGCCGAGACTCCATTAAAGCCGATTGTCGGCAAAAGCGACGACTGCACAACGTAAATCAGCACAACAAACAAGAACCATGGGGCAAAAATTTTCATTTTGCTCCTCCCGATTTATTATTGGGAGCGCCTGCTCCAAGTCCATTATTGCGCTTAGGCAAAGGCTCTGGCGGTGCCTCACGCGAATTAACTATTATTGAGACATCCTCCAGTCTTCTGAAATCAACCGCAGGCTCTATAAGGGCATACTGAAGAAGCCCGCCCGAGTCATTTTTCACTAGGCGAACTTTGCCGATTATTATTCCTTTTGGATAAATCCCGCCAAAACCGCTTGTCACTATAATATCGCCCTCAGTGATGTCATCATTTCTCGGGACATCTACCAGCTTGGGCACCATAGCATCATCGGGATTGCCCTTGACCAAACCGGCGACACGTGAACGCTGATCAAGAGCCCCCGCCGACGAGCGAGGGTCAAGAATCAGCTCTACCTTTGAGGATATTGGCCCGGCATCCACTACTACGCCCACAAGGCCACGCGCGGTAACGACCGGCATATTTTTCTTCACGCCATGCTGAGTGCCGCGATCGACCACTATCATCCTCGTCCAAGTCGAAGACTCACGACCAATGACACGCGCCACGACAAGGTCAAACTGCGTGGCAAGATTCTTGTAATCCAGCAGCTCCCGCAGGCGCACATTTTCGGCAGCATACTCCTCCGCCTTTACATTTTGGGCGCGGAGTTGCTCGACCTCATTGCGGAGCATCTTATTCTGTTCATGTACCGTCAATATGTCCCATACATTCGCCGTGACATTCTGCACGCAGTCGCCCAGCCATGAGGCCGCACGCTGAAAAGGAGCGAGGATGGTAATAACCGCCTCGCTCGAAATAGGCGCAGCAAATCTGCCGCGCGCCGAAAAAAACACTATGCAGAATACCGTGACCGCCACTCCCACGAGAATCCAAATCGTGCGAGCTGAGTCACGATCGCGCTTTATCTTGCCCATTTTGTCAATTCAATCTCCAAAATCCGTAAAGGCGATCAGTTCCTGAGCTTCTTCGTCGTCATCACCACGCGCTTTAACAGCTCAATATTCTCAAGGGACTTTCCTGTGCCCTCGCCGACGCACGAAAGAGCGTCCTCGGCGACAAGCACGGGCATACCCGTCTCGCGCGAGAGGAGCTTGTCAAGATTGAGAAGGAGCGCCCCGCCGCCGGTCATCATGATGCCATGATCCATCACGTCAGCCGCCAGCTCGGGCGGAGTCTTTTCCAGCGTGCTCTTCACAGCGTCAATAATCTTGTATATCGGCTCGCTCAATGCGTCGCGCACCTCGCTTGCCTTGATATTAAGAGTTTTCGGCAATCCGCTCACCAAGTCACGCCCTCGAATGTCCATCGAGCGGTCAGACTCAGGCATCACTATGGCAGAGCCAATCGTTATCTTCACTTCCTCTGCCGTGCGCTCGCCTATCATCAAATTATACATGCGCTTCACATATTGAACAATCGACGTGTCAAGCTCATCACCGCCGATACGAATGGAACGGCTCGTGACAATGCCGCCGAGCGATATGACCGCGATCTCCGTCGTTCCTCCGCCGATGTCAACCACCATGCTGCCGGTCGCGTCCTCCACGGGAAGCCCCGCTCCAATCGCCGCGGCCATTGGCTCCTCAATCAAATATGCCTCGCGCGCTCCCGCCTGCTGCGCCGCATCAATGACGGCACGTTTCTCGACCTCTGTTACGCCTGACGGCACGCCGACAACAACGCGCGGGCGCACAAACGAGTGCGAGTTCATGGCCTTGCGAATGAAATATTTGAGCATAGCCTGGGTCACGTCAAAATCCGCAATAACGCCATCCTTCATCGGACGAATTGCGACGATGTTGCCGGGAGTGCGCCCTATCATTCGCTTTGCTTCCTCGCCGACTGCGAGCACCTCGCCGTTCTCGCTTTTTATCGCGACGACAGACGGCTCACGAAGAACTATGCCCTTTCCCTTCACATGCACCAATGTATTTGCCGTGCCAAGGTCAATCCCCATGTCACGCGATCCGAACAAACTCCACATCAAATAAAACTCCTTCCAAAATCTATCATCATTTGCTTATCACCAAACCAAAAAGCCAAATTCATGTCGTATTATTTTATCATAAAGCGTCATATTAGCATACCTTTTTCTTCGAGACTCACAAATTTATTATCGCCGATAATCACATGGTCAACAATGGGTATCCCCAAAATCTTCGAAGCGGCGACAAGTCGCCTCGTAAGCGCGATGTCATCGCCGCTCGGCTCGGGGTCGCCGCTGGGGTGATTATGCACCAATATTATCCCGCCCGCCGAGCGGCGTATTGCCTCGCTGAAAACCTCGCGCGGATGAACAACCGAATTTGAAAGGCTGCCCACGGAAATTGTCGGAGTCGATATGATATGATTTTTCATGTCAAGCAGCACGAGTATGAAATGCTCTTTCATTTCATAGCGCAGACGCGGCATAAAAATCGCCGCGACATCACCGCCAGAATAAACCGAATCGAGATTCGCGGCGGCCTTCGTCGCTATCCTGCGCCCAAGCTCCACGGCGGCAATCACCGTCGCCGCCTTCGCGAGGCCTATCCCGTTTATCTCGGCTATTTCCTCCGGCAGCATCTGCGTTATTGCCGCAATTCCTTTCCCCTGAAATCTAGCAAGAATCTCCTCCGCCAGATGAATCACCGAATGATTTCTAGTGCCAGTCCTCAGAAGTATAGCGAGCAGCTCGACATCAGATAACTGAGACGCGCCATAATCGATCAGCTTTTCCCTCGGTCGCTCGTCAGCGGGGAGGTCACGCACCATAGTCGTCATAAAGATGAATCCCCGCTTTCTTCGTCAAAGAGTACAGCGCATTGAGGGGAAGCCCCACCACGTTTGAATATGAGCCCTTAATTTCCTCTATAAATGCAGCCGCCCGACCCTGTATGGCATATCCTCCCGCCTTGTCCATCGGCTCGCCCGTGGCGACATATCTTGCTATCTCATCGTGGTCAAGGACGGCAAACCTCACCCTCGTCAGAACCACGTCAATGTATCTCTGCCTCCCCATGGCGACCGTGAGGCCGGTGTACACGCTGTGCGCCCTGCCGGAAAGAGTCGAGAGCATCCTCTCCGCGTCCTTCTCATTTTTAGGCTTTCCGAAGATGACATTCCTGCCGTCATCATCGAGCGCGACAACCGTGTCAGCCCCTATGACGATGTCATGCGGGAATCTCTTGGCGACGCTCATCGCTTTCCGTCGCGCGTTTTCCATCGCGTACCCGCTCGGAAGAAGAAGCCCCCCCTCTTCCTCGGTTATCTCCTTTGCGTCGCTCACTTCAACGCGAAACCTGAGCCCTATCTGACGCAAAAGCTCCTGCCGCCTTGGAGACGCGGATGCCAGTATAAGCATATCAATATCTCCTAAACAAAACCAGTGCCAGCACGATGCCGATGAAACTCATTAAATTCGGCGTGAAAGCCATTCCAATCGTGAAGCGGATAACGTACAAATCTATTGTGACCGGGTGGATGTCAAACACCGTGTAAGTGCGCGTCAGATACGGCATAAATGACGAAAACGCATCCACCGAATTCAATATTTCACCCAAAAGCCCGCCAAGTATCGCGCCAATGACGACAAACAACAGGCAAAGACCTATATTCCTATCAAAACCAGAACCTCTCAAAAAACAGACCTCCCGCCTTGCCATGGCAAATTCATCCTGCGCATGATTAAGCGATTATTTTCGCACAGTTCCTAAACAATTATCTCTCTGAATTTAGTGCCGCCTAATAATTTAACAAAAAAGCCATAAAAAAACAAGGCAAAAAGGATAGAAAAAAGAAGCCCTTATACAAGGACCTCTATAAAACACAAAATTTAAGTTATACGATGACGGGTCGTACAATACTAATATGAAAGATAAAAAAGGGAAAATTTTATCAATCTGCCAGTTCAATAGTTGTTTTTGTCTTGAATTTTACTTTACCCTTTACTACTGCTTCGACTGCAAGTTTCAAAAGTTCTTCTTGGCTTATTTCATACTTCTCGGCAAATTTTAAAAATTTGTTTTTATCGGCCTTTCCGATATTGGCAAATGAATCAAGAATACAAGAAACATTCGTTACCTCTTTCTTTGCTCGTGGCATAAAATTTCTCCTTTCAAAAGTACAATATATATTTTAATTATAACTCATAAAATCTAAAACACAATAATTTTTTGCGGGACAGATAAAGTGGGATGCTTTTTATAAATTGCAATAGCAAATCGGACAGTCAAGCAAAAAAGTTATGCAGCAGATGAAAGCAGGGCAATTTGTTCTTTGAAAAGTTCTTCTGACGCTCGGTAGCCAAGTAAGCGCCTCGGAAGTCCGTTAATCCAATCCTGAGCTTTCTGTACCACATAATCCGGCACAGTGCTCATA
>JAFTAB010000116.1 GCA_017458745.1 Schwartzia sp. (in: firmicutes)
GACGTTGCGGCAAAGTATAAGGTCAAAATTCTTCTCAAAAGGATCTTTAAGCAGGTTGTGACGCTTGAACTCGATGCAGCTCTTTATTTCATCCTTGACGGCAAATTTCCCGTCGCTTGTCTTGTCGAAATATTTCGCTATGCGCTCCTTGCTCATGCTCTTTATCTCGTTGTCAACGTAGATACCGCGTTTAGCCTTCGCGATAATCTCAATGTCAAGATCGGAGGCGAGTATACGGTGCTTTTTGCCGGGCGTCAGTTCCTTCATTATCATCGCGAGAGAATATGGCTCCGCGCCTATCGAGCATCCCGCGCTCCAAATGCTGAGCGTCGGCGAGCGTTTCAGCAGGTCAGGAATGACATCCGTCTCAAGCTGACCAAACTTGTCAGGCGTACGGAAAAATTCTGACACGTTTATCGTGAGATACTCGATAAACGCGGCGAAATCGTCCTTGTCCTTGCACACATGGTCGAAATACTCACAGAACGACTTGAACTCATTACGCGTGACCAGATTGCCTATGCGCCGCTTCATCTGCGGCTCCTTGTACAGATCAAGGTCAATCTCCGTCTTTGCTTTTAGCTTCTTCTTAAATTCTGCCCAATCCTTGTCATCCATCACAGCTCATCCGCTCCTAACATTTTATTCTTTGAAAAATAAAAATATCATCTGTAATAAATATATTTTCAAAAGATATTTATTCAACAAACGATGTCAAAAATCCTCTTTTTTATTTTACTATTTATTATTTTTTATGGTAATGGCTAAAACTACCTATAAAAATTTCAGGGCACGACTCGCGGATTGATTTCAAAAACCTTTTCGTTCCAAGCGGTGCCTCGTTTTCTTTCGGCATTGAAGCTAAAAATACATCGGGGTCAAAATTCAAATTTCTCATCTGAATCATGTGGACCTTATACTCATTGAGAAATTTTTGCCATGCGCTTATCTCCTCCGGCCTGTCATTGAAGCCCGGAAAATAAAGAAGATTAAGCGAAACATATACACCGTTGTCGAGGCAATAACGAATAGATGCCTTTACATCATCAAGAGAGTACGATGAACGATAATACGCCTCATAGCTCTCCGCCCTCGCGCTTATGATGCTCACGCGAATCGTGTCAAGCCCCGCGTCCACGATTTTTTTTATGCCCTCGGTATATCCGGCGTTTGAATTTATATTTATTTCTCCGTTTTTCGTTCTCGCTCTGATCAGCTTTATTGCATCGGCTATGATGCCTGCCTCAAGCGACGGCTCGCCCTCGCAGCCCTGCCCAAAGCTTATTATCGCGTCGGGCGCGCTTGAAAGATGGTAGGCGCCAATCCCCGCCACCTCCTCGGCTGTCGGGCGAAAAGCGATGCGGCTCTGAGGCGAGGGGCAGCACTCAGCCGGCTGAAGGGAGATGCAGCCAAGGCAGTTCGCGTTGCACGCGGGCGAGACGGGAATCCCCGCCTCCCAGCGATGATAGAAAAGATTCTGCGCCGTCTGGCAATGGTACTCAAGCGAGCAGTGAGCCAGATGATCGACCAGGCGATTATTCGGAAGCTCTCTTTTTACATTGTCGATTAGTTTTTTGAGCGCGTCCGTGTTGTAATGATGCGGCTCCCATTTATCGTTCTCGTCTGTATAGACGGCGGCCGCGCATATCTCATCATGGTACAGCGCGACAGCGGTATAGCCATACAGCGGGAGCATCGCCGCATCGTCCGAGTCCTTCTTGAACGCCGGGAGATGTGTCCTCGTGTAGCCGACGGGCAGCATAGCCGCGACGGCCGTGCCTGAAAGAGGCATCGCCTCTCCATTTGGAAGTCTGCCCATGGCAAGCCGCCCGGGAAGGAGCATCAGCTCCGAATTAGGCGGCAAAGGAATAAGGTCATCGGCTGTCAGCTCCACGATGTCATTACCTATTTTCGCAAGTGCCGCGACATTAGGCGCATCGTAAATCTCGCCGTCGCCATCGGCATAGAGCGCAGTCACAATCTCATTGCTCTCATGCTGATTCGCCCGTCTCCCCTGATGCCGCGATTTTTTCCCGCGGCTCCTCATTTTCTGCTCTTTCGTTTGATTGTCCTTGTTTCCCATTTTTCTCCTGCTCATTCTTTTTATTCTTATGCTTCTTTGGGTTGTATCGGTTCATTGCAAGGTCGATTCCGTCCGTCACGATACATTCCACCGCCGGAACGAGATACTCGATTTCCTTGTCTATTTCGATTTTCTCCTCATCCGAAAATGTCGAGAGCACATGATTGATGACTGTCCAGTTTTCCTTTGGCCTTCCGATGCCTATGCGCACACGCGCGAAATTCTCATCCCCGACGTGATAAAGCACGGATTTCATTCCGTTGTGCCCGCCCGCGCTGCCCTTTTTCCTGATGCGGACAGTGCCCACTGGTATATCAATGTCGTCATGCATGACTATCAGGTCGCTCGACGTGAGCTTGTACCAAGACAGCAGCGGGCCGACTGCCCTGCCGCTCTCATTCATGTAGGTCATCGGCTTCATCAATATCACTTTCTCCATGCCGATGCGTGTCTCGGCGATCATGGCGTCCTGCTTCAGCCGCCATTCGCCGCCGGCCCCCAGCTTATCGGCGAGCGCGTCAACCAGCATGAACCCGACATTGTGGCGTGTTCTGGCGTACTCCGCTCCTGGGTTGCCAAGCCCTGCAATTATCTTCAATGAAATTCCTCCACCATTTCTTTCCTCTTATATCACAAGGGAACGCTACCAAAGTCCCTTAAATCTTTTCGCCACTCACTGATCGTTTTCCCGTTCACCCGCAATTCCGGCGCAATATCAGCCATCGGCGCCAAAACGAACTCCCTTTGCGTCATATACGGATGCGGCAGCGTGAGGCGCGGCGTATTCATAGTCACGCCCTCGACGCAAAGTATGTCTATGTCAATAGTGCGCGCCCCCCAATGCTCGTGGCGCACCCTGAAAAGTTCCCTCTCGATTTCCTGCGTAATATCAAGCATTCTCGACGGCTCAACGCTTGTCCTTATCATCATCGCCGCATTGATGAAACGCGGCTGGTTCGTATTGCCCCAAGGCTCAGTCTCGTAAAAAGGCGACACCTCATAATCAATGACATCGAGTTTTTCAATTATTCCATTGATGGCGTCACTGATATACTTTTCCCTGTCTCCCAGATTTGAGCCAAGCGACAGATATGCCGTGTACTCTTTTGTCATTTTCTCTCGCGCGAGATCGCCACATTGACATCGGCATATTTCCCGGAAAGCGGCGCGTCAGGCTTATGCACTGTCACCCTTGCCCTTTTCACAAGCGCGTATTTTTCCAGCACTGCCTCGGCTATGCGCTCCGCCACCGCCTCGATGAGCGACGTCTCCTCTCCCTCGCATATATCCTTCACCGTGTCAAAAACCGCCGCGTAATTCACAGTGTCCTTGAGCTCATCGCTTTTCCCCGCGACGGAGGTATCAAAATAAAGAGAAAGGTCAACGATTATCTTTTGACGATATTTTTTTTCCTCCTCCTCGCATCCGTGCGACGAGAAAAACTCCATGCCCTCAAGCTTTATTCTGTCCATTCGTCCCAACTCCCAAAATAATATCTGTCATCCTGCACATGCGTGACGCCATCTTAACATCATGCACCCTCACAATATTTGCGCCGCGCTCTATGCCCATCACGCACGTCGCCCCGGTCGCCTCGTCGCGCTCGGACACATCGAGGTCGAGTGTCTTTCCGATGAAGCTCTTGCGGCTCGTGCC
>JAFTAB010000117.1 GCA_017458745.1 Schwartzia sp. (in: firmicutes)
CGCATTATGAGTCCTGCGTGCGTATACCTATGATATCCGAGTCGCGCTCATTGAATTTATCGAATGCCGTTGCCGTGGCATCATATGAGGCTTTGCGCCAGCTCAATTGTAAAGGGCTAAAACAAGAAGGGAAATTAATTTAATAAAAAAGGAAGACATAATTTGGATAATCAAAAATATAAAAAAATAATTGATGCGTTAAATGAATTTCTGCCAAATGATAATATTTTGCTCGACGAGCCAATGAGGCTTCATACGACGTTTCGCGTTGGCGGGCCTGCCGATATTTTTGTGCTGCCATCGTCTGTAGATGAGCTGAAAAAGATTTTTGAGGCTGCGAGAAAATTTGATGTTCCTGTCACTGTCTTGGGGAACGGCTCAAATGTGCTTGTGAGTGATCGTGGGATTCGTGGCGTTGTCATTGAAATTGGGAAAAATCTTTCATTTATTCGCAGGGATGGCGCCACGCTTTTTATCGGAGCCGGCACAATACTCGGGGCGGCCTCAAAATTTGCAATGGAACATGGACTGACGGGGCTGGAGTTCGCGGTGGGAATCCCCGGGAGCGTCGGAGGCGCGGCGTATATGAACGCCGGCGCTTACGACGGTGAAATGAAAAATGTCATTAAAAGCGTAAAATCACTTGATATTAATGGCAACTTGCGCGAGCGAGAGGCAGGCGAGCTTGGGCTCGGGTACAGGCAGAGCATCTTTCAGTCCAATGGAGAAATAATAGTTGAAATAGTTTTGTCACTGATGGTCGGTGATAAATCTTTGATTAAAGAGAAAATGGACGGCTTCACAAAAAGACGCATGGAAAAGCAGCCTATTGAGCTGCCGAGCGCGGGAAGCACATTCAAGCGTCCAAAGGGATATTATGCCGGCACGCTGATTGAGAACGCGGGACTAAAAGGGCTTTCCTGCGGCGGGGCACAGGTCTCGCCGAAGCACGCGGGATTCATTGTGAATACCGGCAACGCCACGGCGAGTGACATAATTGAACTCGTCAGGGAAGTGCAGCGGAGAGTTATGGAAAAGCATGGAGTCATGCTTGAGCCTGAGGTAAGGATAATAGGGGAATAGCATCGGATAAAAGCCGAAATTAATTTTAGGGAGTGATTTTTATGCGTTTGCGTTTTTTAGGGGCGGCTCGTACTGTCACAGGCTCATCATATCTGATTGAGACAAATGACAAAAAATTTCTGATTGATTGCGGGATGTTTCAGGGCGCAAGGCGTATCAGGTCATTGAATTATGAGGAATTTGCCTATAATCCCGGTGAGATTGATTGCCTTTTATTGACGCACGCGCATGTGGATCATTGCGGGCTTATCCCAAAACTATGCCGCGAAGGATTTGGGGGACCGGTATATGCTACAAAGACGACGACTGAGCTGGCGATGATAATGCTCCCCGACTCCGCGCATATACAGGAGGCGGATGCGGAACTGCAAAATCGCAAGGGGCAAAGGAGCGGTGATGCGCCCGTAAAGCCGCTGTACACGCTTCAGGATGCCTCAAACGCGCTGAAGCGTTTTTCGATTGTATCATATGACACGGAGCTTGAGCTTTCGGATAATGTCAAAGCGGTTTTCCGCGACGCCGGGCATATCATCGGCTCTGCTATTATCGAGCTGTACGTCACCGAAAATGGGAAGACGACAAAGCTGGTGTTTTCCGGAGATCTGGGGCAACCTGACCAGCCCATAATAAAAGATCCGACCATAATCAATGGCGCTGATTTTATCGTCGTGGAGTCAACTTATGGCGACAGGATTCATCAGATTTATGACAAGGAGGAGACGCTCGCCGAGATTATAAATGACACCATGGACAGAGGTGGCAATCTCATAATTCCCTCATTTGCCGTTGGCAGGACGCAAACGCTTTTGTATTATTTCTACAAGTTATGGAAAGCGGGGCGCATAGACGATGTCCCGATAATCCTTGATAGTCCGCTTGCAATCGCCGCGACGAGGATTTTCATGCGCAACAGTCAGGATTTTGATGAGGATGCCATCGCGCTCTTCAATAAAAACGGGAATATCTCCGAGCTTCCGCAGCTAAGAATTTGCGAGACGGCGGCTGAGTCAAAGGCACTGAACAGCTCGGAGGGATCGGCGATAATCATATCCGCGAGCGGAATGGCCGATGCGGGGCGCATACTCCATCATCTGAAGCACAATCTTTGGCGCCCGGAGTCAACGATACTATTTGTTGGGTATCAGGCCGAGGGAAGCCTTGGGCGTCGCCTCGTCGAGGGGATGAAGCGCGTGAGGGTAATGGGCGAGGAGATAGCCGTCAGGGCAAAAATAATGATGCTGGATGGTTTTTCCGCTCATGCGGATGAGCGTCAGATTGTTGATTGGCTGGGTCATTTCAATAAGCCAAGGCCTGCCAAGGTGTTCATTGTTCATGGTGAGACGCCGGCGCAGGAGGCAATTAAAAGCGAAATTCAAAAGGAGCTCGCGCTTGAGGCGTATATTCCTTTCCGCGGCGACGCGGCGGAGATAGAGGGCAGAGCCTGCAAGATGGAACTTTCGACAATTCCATCTGTTTCCGTGGAAAAGGACATGGAGGAGATACTGAAGAATTTCGATGCCGACTACAGGGCAGTGAGAAAGAAGCTGCTGCAGCTTGTGATAAAGCGGCCTGAGCTAATGGAGCCAATCATTCGCACGCTGGAAAAGGGATGGAAATATCTGAAGCGTCTTTTCGCGGCATATAATATTTGAAATAAAAAACGGCATCGTGAAAATTTTCGCGATGCCGCTTTTATTTATTGACGCGTTTTATTCCTCTAAAATAAATTCACCTGTTATTACGTTATATTGCAAATGATTAATTTTCCTCGTGTTGCCTGCCTCCGTAATCTTGACATTGTTTTTGAAATCTGCGATTTTTGTGTCCCAGCTGAAAGAAGCGTTGTCAGCGGTTATTTTTAAATCGCCGCGCTCGAAGAGCGTGTTGCCGTTTATATCCGCGCTGTTGCTGCCGCCAGCCACATGGAGAACATCGCCCCTGAAAAATATGTCGTCCTGACGAAGCGTGATGTTGTCCTGGGCCCATACCTCAAGTGTAGCGATGCTGACCTGCGCATGGTCGGCCTTGATGACTCTGTTGCTCCATGAGACAGTGACATTGCCGTCGAGCACATAACGCATAGTCGAGAAATCGAAGCGCTGTGAATCTGATTTTATGTCCGGTTTTTCGGCGAAACAGACTGCGCTCATAACGAGCAAGGAAAAAAGCGTCAGAGAAAGAATGTGAAAAAGTTTTTTCAGCGAGTTCATATAAAAGCTTCCCTTCAAATTTATTTCAGTTGGATTTTACATATTTTCCATGAAAAAAAGGGAAAAACGGCGTATTTGTCGAATAACATAAAATGAGACTTATTTTTATTTTAGTACCCGTTAGCATCGGATAAAAATGATTTTTATAATAGTTATTAAAATGCTGTTGGGAGGTTGTGGCATCATGATGAGCGTCAGGGAACGCACCGAGGAAATTGAGTATGAGATCCTTTCTGAGGATGCAGCGAAGAGCCGTGAGGCAAAACGCAAACATCCCATTGATGTTTGCCCTTTCCGTACATCGTTTCAGCGTGATCGCGACCGAATTCTTCACTCGAAATCTTTTCGTCGGCTGAAGCACAAGACGCAGGTTTATATAATGTCGGGTGATCACTACAGGACTAGAATGACGCATAGCCTTGAAGTGGCGCAAATATCGCGCACCATAGCGCGAGGCCTTCGCCTCAATGAGGATCTTGTTGAGGCGATTGCTTTGGGGCATGATGTAGGGCATACGCCTTTTGGTCATTCGGGCGAGGCAATACTTGATAATCTGACAGGGCATTTTGCGCATAATGAGCAGAGCCTACGCATTGTTGAGTATTTGGAGCGCGACTGGGAGGGGCTTAATCTCACATATGAGGTCAAAGACGGCATTGTAAATCATACCGGTTCCGGCACGCCGAAGACGCTTGAAGGTAAAATCGTTCATATTGCGGATAGAATAGCTTACCTTTGTCATGATTATGATGACAGTCTTAGGGCGGGGCTGCTTAGTCCTTCCGATTTGCCGGCAGTGGTTTCCGAAAGGATCGGCACGGCGCACTCTGATATGATCACGGGGCTGGTCTCCGATGTTATCACGTCCTCGGAAGGGACTCATGACATTGTAATGTCGCCAAATGTTGATGAGGTTATGACCGCTTTCAGAAGTTTCATGTTTGAGCATATTTATCATTCAAAGGAGCTCGCGCATGAACGTGAACAGGCAGGATTTGTTCTGACGGAGCTTTATAAGCATTTCATCAAGCATTTCGATCATCTGCCAAGGGCTTTTCGTGAGCGCGAGGAAAAATGGGGAAGACAGCAGATTGTCGTCGACTATGTGGCCGGATTGACTGACAGCTATGCCGTCCAGCTTTTCAGCGAGATATTTGTTCCGCCTGTCGGCATGGTGTCGGGGCGGCTTGCCGAGCCGGGCATTGATGTTCTCCATAAGCGGTAAAATTTCTTTTCAAAAAATTATTAAAAAATTTTTTTAATAAAAAAGGAAATTTCATTTTTTTATTGAATATTATAATTGCGGAAAAAAGGATTTTAGAATTTCTGTTTTAGAAAAAAGGTGATTAATGATTTGGCGAGCTTTGCGGGAAAAGATTCGGCGAGTAAGCGGACGATATAATCGGCGTTTCCTCAAATGATGCCAGTGTACTGACACGATGATGATTGAACAATGACACCGCCTATGCCGCCATCTGCGTCGTTGTCGTCAGTCGGCATAGCACCGCTGTGCTTCCTTCTGAAACAGTCTGGTGGACTGTTTCTCCCAGCATTTGAGAAATATGCGACGCCGTTTTTTATTCAAAATCATCGTGGGTTGCATCAAGAGGTGGCATGTGAAATGAGAAGCCCTGAGTGGGATGCTTTCACGGCTCGTGTGCGTGAGTCATCTGACATCCTGCGCGTCGTGGGGGCATATGTTTCGCTAAAGCAAAAGGGCAATAATTATTGGGCGTGTTGCCCTTTTCATAATGAAAAAACACCGTCATTTTCAGTTTCGCCGGACAAAGGGCTGTTTTATTGTTTTGGCTGCCACGCTGGCGGCGATGTCTTTAAATTCATTTCCATGATTGAGAATGTGAATTATGGCGAGGCTATAAAGTTGCAGGCGGAGCGACTTGGCATACCGCTGCCCAGCAGGAAACGTGATGCCAAGGAAATTGCCCGAGACCAAAAAATTGCCGATATGCAGAAAGTAATGGCAATGGCTCGCGATTTTTTTCATAGCTGTCTTGTGAATACCAGATACGGCGTTTCAGGGCTGAAATATTTGCATGGTCGCGGTATTAATGATGATACAATTAAAAATTTCGCTCTTGGTTTTGCGCCAAATTCATTTGAAAAGCTGAAAAATGCTTTTATGAAGCGCGGCATATCCGAGCAGCTTTTGCTTGATTGCGGCCTCATTAAAAGGCGGCAGGACGGGAGCGGGACATATGACACCTTCAGAAATCGCGTCATGATTCCGATAGCCGATGAGATGTCAC
Source organism: Schwartzia sp. (in: firmicutes) (assembly GCA_017458745.1). Classification (GTDB taxonomy): domain Bacteria; phylum Bacillota; class Negativicutes; order Selenomonadales; family Selenomonadaceae; genus RUG024. Next base: position 5,561 of record JAFTAB010000117.1, read on the forward strand.
GTGTTGTCGCTTTCGGCGGCAGGGTGATGGATGACGCGCTCCCGAAATATCTCAATTCTCCCGAGACAATGATTTTTAATAAAAGAAAAATGCTTTTCGGGTTAGATCGCGCCAAAAAAGCAATCGGCAATGAGAAGTATGCCATACTTGTCGAGGGATACATGGACGCCATATCGCTTTCGAGCGCGGGCGTTAAGAACGTGGTCGCATCGCTTGGCACGGCTTTTACAGTTGAGCATGCCCGAAAAATTCTTCGTCATGCGCCCGAGGTTTGTTTTTGCTATGACAGTGATGAGGCCGGGCAAAAGGCCACTATCAGGGCACTTTCCATAATACGCGCCACGGGGGCCAAGGTGAGAGTGCTTGTGGTACCTGATGGCAAGGATCCGGATGAGTTCATAAGGCGACATGGAGCCGACGCTTTCAAGGAACTAGCTAAAAATGCTCTTTCTGTTCCTGATTTTGAAATAAATTACGCGTTGAGCCATAACGACATTAGGACAATGGACGGCAAGACAAATGTGCTTCATGCGATGATACCTGTTATAGCTGCTTCAAATACGATTGAAAAGCTGGATTTGATTGAGCGGCTTTCGCGTGTGCTTTCGATTGAAGACGGCATAATAAAGCAGGAACTTTCTCATTACCGTGGGGCAGATGCTGGGAGCTATGCTGAAAGCAGCGTGAGAAAAAGGAAACTCGTCAGAAGCGTCGATGACGCTGTTATGAAAGCAGGGCGTGTTGTCGTTAGAGTGGCATGGGATGATGTCGGTACTCTTGCCCATATTTCGTCGCTCGTGCCGATCGACGAGTTCCCCGTGGCGACTCATTGCGAGATTTTGAAATATATCATGGCTTGCGACGAAAAAGGCGAAAAATATGATGAATCGTCGGCGATGGCAAATCTCAGCGAGGAGGCTGCATCTGAACTTTCACGTATTTTGACGGATGATTTTGCAGGGGAATTGCCAAGAGATATTTATGACAAATGCGCGAAAGTCATTTATTTGACATATTTGAAAATGCTTTATGAGGAGCATCGGATAAAAGCTGATGAGCTTGAGAAACAAGGAAAAAGCGATGAGGCACTCCGCGAGCTCGATGAAAGCAGACAAATTTTTGATAAAATAAATAGAATTAAGGAAACGAGAAATGGATGAGAAATGGCAAAGACTGTTGAAACAAAATTTTTAGGATGCGATTTTTTTAAAAGCATCTTGAATAAATATATTTGAGAGGGGGCGGATAAAGTGGCAACAGAGAAAAATGAAAAGAATAATCCTGCGGGGGCAAAGCCGGCGGCGAAAAATGCATCAGCTAAAAAGGCGACCAAAAAGGAAAATGATAAGGTCGATGAATTGAAAAAAAATGCAAAAACGCCGTCAACTGATGCCGTTGCAAGGAGAACTGCGCCTGCGAAGGGAGACAATCCGAATAAAGCCGCAGTGGCAGCCAATGACGAGAAAAAGACCACGACAAAGAAGCCCGCTTTGAACTCAGAAAAGGTTAACGGCAAAAAGCTTTCGGATAAGACAAATAATTCCAAGGCGACTAAAACTTCTGAAGCGCAAGAGGTGATAAAAGATAAATCCGGCGCTCGGAAGATAAATAAGGCATCTGAGAAAAAAATGCCCGCTGATGACAAAAGCAAAAAGTCAGCGGGAGAGAATGTTGCGCAGTCCGCTCAAAAAAAGGACAAGACAACGACGAAAAAAGTTGCTGTCAAAGGAAGAACAGCGGAGGATGGCGTTTCTAAGGCTGATGAGGATGTTGAAAAGTCGGCCGAAAAGGAAACCGAAAAATCTTTTGTTGAGGCTGATAAAAAATTATCAAAAATAGCAACAGCAAAGAAAAAAGCAGAAAAAAAATCCGATGATACTTTGACTGACGAGCCCGACAAGAAAGACAAGAAATCCGATGAGGATTTCGGCTCAGAAGAAAGCGTGGAAGCATTCAAGGAAGAACCGAATAAAAAACAGGAGGATAATAAAAAGAAAAAGAAATCCTCCAAGAAGATACCCGAGGAAGCGAGTGATGAGAATCTGTCAGTCAATGCCAATGACGAAGAGGATAATCTTCCGACGACCGTCGAGGGTATTCTGAACGAGCTCATTGAGCGAGGGAAAAAGAATAACAGTATTCTGACGTATGGCGAAATCATGGATGCGTTCCAAAAGCAGGAGCTTACTGCCGAGGAAATTGATGACATTTATGATGTTATAGGCAAGAAGGGAATAGAGCTTGCCGAGGAGTCTGCGGAAGGACCTGATGATGTTGAGTCAAAGCCGGACGAGGAGATTGACCTCTCGATTCCCGAGGGAATCAGCATTGACGACCCTGTTAGAATGTATCTCAAAGAGATTGGCAGGGTATCACTGCTCACGGCGGAGGAGGAGATTTACCTAGCAAAGCGCATGGAGCAAGGCGACATTGAGGCGCAAAAGCGTCTGGCCGAGGCAAATCTCAGACTGGTTGTCAGTATCGCGAAGCGATATGTTGGGCGTGGGATGCTTTTCCTTGATTTAATTCAGGAGGGGAATCTTGGTCTCATAAAAGCAGTTGAGAAATTTGATTACAATAAAGGCTATAAATTCAGCACTTATGCTACATGGTGGATTCGTCAGGCGATAACACGCGCGATTGCTGACCAAGCGAGAACTATTCGTATCCCGGTTCATATGGTCGAAACTATAAACAAGCTTATCAGGATATCAAGACAGTTGTTGCAGCAGCTTGGACGCGAGCCCACTCCCGATGAGATAGCGAACGAAATGGAAATCAGTGTCGAGCGTGTGCGAGAGATAATGAAGATCGCTCAGGAGCCTGTTTCGCTGGAGACGCCTATCGGCGAGGAGGAGGACTCTCATCTTGGCGACTTCATAGAAGATCACGACGCGCCCGCCCCGGCTGACGCGGCATCTTTCATGTTGCTGAAAGAGCAGCTTGAGGAAGTGCTTGACACGCTCACTCCACGCGAGGAAAAAGTGCTTCGCTTGCGTTTTGGCCTCGATGATGGACGTGCCAGAACTCTTGAGGAAGTCGGACAGAATTTTGGCGTCACGCGAGAGCGTATTCGCCAGATTGAGGCAAAGGCACTGCGCAAGCTGCGTCACCCCAGCCGAAGTCATAAATTGCGTGATTTCCTTGATTGACATTGTTAAATGATAGGTGTATAATAGCTTTCGTTGATAAATTGTTTGTATTATTCCTCTGTAGCTCAGCAGGTAGAGCAATCGGCTGTTAACCGATCGGTCGCAGGTTCGAGCCCTGCCGGGGGAGCCATGAATTGCAGGTCGCCTTTAATCGGCGACCTTTTTGTTTTTGTAAGAAAAGCATGGTGATGATTTTGACGCTTGATAATCGTCTTCTTGCAGTTGCATCCTTTGTGCCGCTTGGTGCCCGTGTTGCCGATATTGGGACAGATCATGCCTATCTCGCTATATATCTTTATGGTGAGCGCGGCGCGAAAAAGGTCATAGCGACTGACAAAAATGAGGGACCGCTGGCGGCTGCGCGGCATACGATAAAAGAGGCGGGACTTTCGGAAAAGATTGATGCTCGACTTGGAGACGGACTAATTCCTATAGAAGCTGGCGAGGTTGACATAGTGTGTATCTCGGGGATGGGCGGAGAGCTAATAGCGGCAATTCTCGAAAGATCGCCCGATGTCTGCGTCGGTTTGTCAAGGCTTGTGCTTCAGCCAATGAGCGATGCTTCCTATTTAAGGCGTTGGCTGTATGATAGCGGCTATCATATTGTTGATGAATCCCTTGCCGAGGCTGATGGGCGCATCTATGAGATTGCAGTTGCGGAGCATGGGATAGAGCCAATGCCGGAAAATGCGCTATTGGAGCTGGGGCCTGTGCTTTGCAAAAAAAGGCCGCAGTTTTTTTCGCGTCATGCTGATGAAATACTTGCGCGAAAAAAAAGAATTTTATTTGAAATGGAAAAAAGTGAAAGGGCAAGAGAAAGCCATAAATATAAAAAAATTCAAAAAGAAATAGGAGAAATAATGTCATGCTTAAATGCCAAGTTATAATTGACGCAATGGAGCGCATCGCTCCCAAAAAGCTCGCGGAGTCGTGGGATAATCCCGGACTGCTGGTCGGAAATCCTGCGAATGATATTCATCGCATCCTTGTTTGCCTTGACGCGCGTGATGAGGTGATCGACGAGGCAATAGACAGGCACTGTGAGTTGATTATCGCGCACCATCCGTTTATATTTCACTCGATGAAAAAAATACGCATGGATCAGCCTGTCGGAAGAATGATTGAGAAGCTGATAAAGAATGATATTGCCGTCATGGCGGCGCATACCAATCTCGACATAGCCGAGGGCGGCGTGAATGATGTGCTGGCCGAGAAAATCGGAATTGACATGACGACGCTGTCCCCGCTAGATGTCACAATGACACATGAGCTGGTGAAGCTCGCTGTTTATGTGCCGCTGGATTATGCTGATGCCGTCAGGGATGCTATTGTGCGTGCGGATGCGGGTCATATAGGCGCATACAGCGGCTGCACGTTCAGCGTGAAAGGCGAAGGCACTTTTATCCCCGGCGAGGGAACGCATCCTTTCATAGGGATGACAGGCAAAATGGAGCATGTGAATGAGATTCGCATTGAGACGATTTTTCCCGTTGAGATAGAGCGAAATGTTATCCGTGCCATGCTTGCGGCGCATCCGTATGAGGAGCCGGCATACGACCTTTATCCGATGAGGAACGAGGGCAAAAAAGAAAGCCTTGGGCGTGTGGGGAATTTGAAAAAGCCTATGAAGATTGATGATTTTTCGGAAAGCGTCAGGGCGAATCTCAATGCCCCGTATGTGCGTGTCGTTCGCGCCAACAATCGCGAAATGATAAAAAAAGTTGGGCTGTGCAGCGGCAGCGGAGCTGAATTTATCGACAGGGCAAATATATCAGGGTGTGACGTATATGTCACGGGCGACGTGCGTTATCATGAGGCGCAGAGAGCGAGGGAACTCAATATCAATGTAATTGATGCCGGTCATTTTGCAACGGAATATCCGATTGTTCCGGTGCTTGCAAATAGGCTGAGGGACGAATTGAAAAATTATAAGGGAAGTGTTGAAATTATCGTCGATGAGAGCGCAAAAGATTTTTTTGAAATTGTAAAAATTTGACGTTTCGTTTTCATTATGGTAAATTATTTTGGCGAGTTGAAAAGGCAATCGCTGACGCTTTTTGCGTTTGAGGAAAGTCCGGGCTCCACAGGGCAGCGTGCTGGATAACGTCCAGCGGGGGTGACCCTCGGGAAAGTGTCATAGAAAAGGAAACCGCCATCCTCGGATGGTAAGGGTGGAAAGGTGCGGCAAGAGCGCACCAGCGGCAGGGTGACCTGTCGGCTTGATAAACCCCACGCGGAGCAAGACCAAATAGGAGAGGGCTGACGCGGCCCGCCGACCTCTCGGGTAGTGTCGCTTGAGCCGCATGGCAACATGCGGATTAGATAAATGATTGCCACCGATTGCTTTTATAGTTAATCGGAACAGAACCCGGCTTATTTTCAACTCGCATGAAAAAAAGGGAAACAACGCAATGACTTGTTGGAATTGCATTGTTTCCTTTTTTGATTATTATTCAATTACAAGTATAACCGCGATAATGGCAAGAACTGCTCCCTCCATGAAGCCCAGTATTCGAGGGAGATTTTTTATGCTCAATAAAAGCTCTCGAATTTTTCCGGCTGTGATTGCTATCAAGCTGAATATTATTATGGTCTGCACGCTGAAAAGAAATCCAAGCAGCGCGATTTGCAGGCTGGCATGATCACTGTCGGAACTTATGAACTGAGGCAAAAAAGCGAGGAAAAAGAGGAGCACTTTTGGATTTAATATGTTCATCAGCAAGCCTCGCCGAAAAAGAGAAAAATAAGACGAGTTTTTATCGGCGTTTTTGCTTTCAATCTTTAGCTTGTCGCTTTTTTTCATGGCTCCGCGCAGCGCAAGGTATGAAAGAAAGATGAGATACGCCGCGCCGATGTATTTCAGCGCGGCAAAGGCAAAGGGCGATTCTTTTATTACTGCGGCCACTCCGAGTATCACAAGCGTCGTATGGAATATTATGCCGCTTGCTAGACCGCAGGAAAGCGCGACGCCTTTTTTAGTGCCATCGGCTATGCTCTTTGTCAAGAGATACATATTATCAGGACCCGGCGCTATTGTCAGGAGCACTGAGGCAATCAAAAAATATGATATTGTCGATAGCGTCATTTGGCATCACCTAATAGACGAGCTTTTATTTCTTTATATTTCTTGGTGTAGTATGGCCCGTTTTGCGCCTCGCGATGGTCAAATCCGTATGCCCTGCGGCTCAATGCGAGAATCGGAGGTGCCTGTATGCGTTTGGCCACGGCAAGGCCGCAGAAAGCATTCCACCATTTTTCAAGGTCGTCTATAAATTCTTTTTCATTTGAAAAATGTTTTTGTATTAGTCCGTTCTCGCATCCGATGTTTTCCTCAAGTGTGCCGGCTTCATACCATTCGAGTATATCCTGCGGAGTCGCTTTTTGCCATTGCTCAACGAAAGAGCGGAACAAGGCATCATGGTATGGATAGAAAATCGGGTCGCCGTGCCCCTTTTCCACATCCTGCGATTTCGACAGCTCGGCGCTTGGAACGATGTCTATTGTTGCCTGAGGGATTACTTCCCGCTGATAGATTTCTTCGTTGATATAACGGGCAAGGTTATACACCTGATACTTCCACAAATCAGCGAGAGCCGCAAGGAATCCTGATTGGTCGCCGTAAAGAGTGGAGTATCCGACCGTGGTTTCCGCTTTGTTCGCGTTGCAAGTGAAGCCGCCGCCAAACGCCGCGGCGAGCGCGGCGAGGATACGAGCGGAGCGGTCACGCGCCTGAATGTTTTCAGCGACAAATGAAGTGACTTTTAGATTATGGGTCTCGCCTGTTGAGAGATTGGTGATAGGCGTTGCCTCGATTTCATTTATGGTATAGTCTACGGATTCCTGTATCGGCATGACGGCGTAAAAGCAGCCCAGATTATTTGCAAGCTCCCTTGCCAGGTCGCGCGTTGTCTTTGAATTATATATGCTTGGCATATTCACCAGCAGCACATTCTCGCTGCCTATTGAGTTGGCGTAAAGAGCGGCAGTCACTGCGCTGTCAATTCCGCCTGATATTCCAATGACGACCTTGCTCATATTTATGCTTTTAAGAAAATTATTTATGCCGAAGTGAAGCGCTTTGTAAATTGCCGCTGTTTCATTTTTTTCTTTATGACTGCTTTTATTATTTATGGCGGCCGGAGCTTTAATTAATTCATCCAGATTGAAACATTTTATTGTTTCATCATAAGCGTCAGCTTCCATAAATATTCCCCCGTCTTTCCCGTACACGGTAGAAGCACCGTCAAAGGTGAAGACTGTTTTGCCGTTATTTTGTATGCCGATATTATTGACGTACACTATCGGCGCGGGATGTCCCTCGTTCAAAGAGTCAAAAATAATTTTGCGAAAAATTTTATGGCGTTTTTCATTTTTTCCAAGCGTGAAGGGAGATGATGATATGTTGACATATAAATCGGGGTGATATTTTTTTAGTATATCGGCAGGCGCGATATTATAGTTTTCGCTCCATCCGTCCTCGCAGAGCAAGCATCCTATAGTGTATTTCACGTCTCGCACCGTGATTCGGATTGGCGATATTAAATCCTCCGGCTTGCATGACAATTCGTCGGCGAGAGGCAGCAGCCCAAAGAAATGGCGCGTATCATCAAACTCTCGGTAATTTGGCAGCAGTGTCTTTATTGTGAACGGATATGGCATCTTAAGAGGCTTTATTAATTCGCCGTGCTGCGCCGTGAAAAAAGCATTATATTTTCTTATGCGTCCATCAAAATTTTTCTTTAATGGGTCAACAGCGACGCTGCCAAACATGACTGTCATATCGTTGTCATGCGTCGCCTCAATTATTTCCTCGTTGCATGAAATGCAATCGTCAATGAATGATGTCTGCTCCCATGTGTCTCCCAGCAGATATCCGGGCACTGCCATTTCAGGAAAAACCACAATGTCGGCGTGGCTGTTTTTTGCTTTATCAATGAACGCAAGAATTTTTTCGGTATTGATGTCGGGATGGCCGGGCACGACGGAAATTTGAGCCAAAGCGATATTGAGCATTGCAAGTCCTTCTTTCATGTTTATGGCTATTATGATATACTCATGGCTGAAATAATCATAGATTCTATTATTATCAGATGGTGAGGATATTGGCGAAAAAAAGCAAGGAGAATAAAACGAATGCAGCGCGGATTTTGGATGGATTGGGAATCCCGTATGACCTGAAGCGGTATGAGGTAGATGAGAATGATTTGTCGGCCGTTCATGTTGCGAGCACGGCGGGGCTGCCAATAGAAACGGTGTTCAAGACTTTGGTGCTGCGCGGCGACAAGACGGGCATCATAATGGCTGTCATTCGTGGCGACTACGAGCTCGACATGAAGTCGATTGCGGCTGCCAGCGGCAACAAGCGCTGCGAGATGGTTCATCTGAAGGAGGTATTTTCTCTTACCGGGTATATTAGGGGAGGTTGTTCGCCGCTTGGCGCAAAAAAGGCTTATCCCGTTTATCTTGATGAAAATGCGATGTCAAAAGAGAAAATAGCGATAAGCGCGGGCATTCGCGGCGAACAGATAATTCTTTCCCCATCGGATTTGGTTAGAGCAACTAATGCCGAAGTGGCCAAAATCGCACGCGCATGAAATATATTTTATCATATTGTATTTTTTTTGTCGTGTCGACAAGTGAGAAGGGATAAAATTCGCACTGTTTTTTTATAGTTCTCATGCTATAATATTGCAACGTATTGTTAATCATTTATTATTTGAAGGGAATTGGTAGAACATGAAATATAGAAGCACCAGAGGAAATGGCGAAGCCGTCAATGCGGCTGCTGCCATAATAAGGGGACTAGCCTCTGACGGGGGGCTTTTCGTTCCGACGGAGATACCTCATATTGACGCTGGGTTTATCGAGTCTCTTGTCAGCGTGGATTATCTTTCACGCGCCAAAAAAGTCCTCTCGCTTTTTCTTGATGATTATACTGACGGCGAAATAGCATCATGCGTTGAAAAGGCGTATGGCAATCATAAGTTTGACACGGATGAGATTGCGCCTATAAAGAGCGTGGCTGATGTGACGGTGCTGGAGCTTTGGCATGGCCCAACCAGCGCGTTTAAGGACATGGCTCTCCAGCTATTGCCGCAGACGATGTCAGTTGCACTGGGGAAAACAAAGGAAAGTCATGAGGTCTTGATTCTCGTCGCGACATCGGGCGATACCGGCAAGGCGGCGCTTGCCGGTTTTGCCGACGCAGATCAGATAAAAATAATGGTATTTTATCCTGATGGCGGCGTGAGCCAGATGCAGAGACTGCAAATGGTCACGCAGCAGGGCAAAAATGTTAGCGTCGTGGCTGTGAGAGGAAATTTTGATGATGCCCAGAGCGGCGTGAAGAAAATTTTTGGCGACGCGGAATTTAATGAAAAGCTTGGCAAGGAAAATTTCAGGCTTTCAAGCGCAAATTCCATCAACTGGGGGCGTCTTGTCCCGCAAATTGTATATTATTTCAGCGCGTATGCCGATATGATATCATCAGGCAGGATAAAGAACGGGGATGAAATTAATTTTACCGTCCCGACAGGCAACTTTGGGAATATACTTGCCGGATTTTATGCAAAAATGATGGGGCTTCCCGTTGGGCGTTTCGTTTGCGCTTCCAATGAAAATAATGTGCTGACTGATTTCATAAAGTCAGGCAAGTATGACAAAAATCGCAAGTTTTATAAAACCATTTCGCCTTCGATGGATATTCTGATTTCGAGCAATCTTGAGCGACTGCTCTATCATATTTCAAACGACGGGGAAAAGGTGCGCGGCTGGATGGAGTCGCTTGCTAAAAATGGCTGCTATGATTGCGGTGAAAATATAAAAAATAAGGTGGCAAAATATTTCTGGGCTGATTACGCGGATGACGTTAAAACGTCAGAGACGATTAAAGAAGTGTTTGATTCGACTGGCTATGTGCTTGACCCTCATACCGCCGTGGCATGGCATGCGGCTCATGCTTACATGAGCTCGACGAATGACGCCAGGCCGATGGTCGTCGTATCAACAGCAAGCCCGTATAAATTCAGCGCAAGCGTGCTGGAGGCTCTTAATGAAAGAGTGGATGATGACCCGTTTGCCGCGCTTGCTGCGCTTGAGGCGAGGAACAGCGTTCCCGCGCCCAAAGGTTTGGCATCGTTGCGCGGAGCGAGGATTCTGCATGAGGACATCTGCGACAAAGATGAGATGGAAAACAAGGTGTTTTCATTTGTAAAACGATAATTTCAAAACGGTTCTGTATAATGAACTGTTATTTTCAATAAAATGCCCCTGCAAATATTGCAATACTGTTTCCATGCAGAGCTTTCAAAATGGAACACTTCAATGCATTTGGCTGATGAATGTATTATGTCTTTAGGGGAAGATGGGATTCATGGAAATGTTAAGCGAGAAATCGCATGACAATAAATACAAGGCAACTGCGGTTCTCTGCATTTGCGCGATTTTGGCTGTCGTGACGTCTATATGGGATTCGCACGGCGGCAATTTTTTCAGCGGATTATTGTCGCGTGGCTTTATTGCCGCCACGATTGGCGGTCTTGCGGATTGGTTCGCGGTGACTGCGATTTTCAAAAAGCCGTTGGGGATAGGCTGGCGTACTGATATATTGCGGCGAAACCGCCCGCGCATCATGGGCGCGTTGAGAGACTTTATTGCAGGCGACCTTTTGAGCAGGCAGAACATAATGAGAACATTAGATAAAGAGGACTTTTCTGCGATGCTCATAACTTATCTCGATGAGAGAGGCGGACGCGAGAAAGCGTGGGCCATAGTGGATGTTCTGCTTTCAAAAACGGTTCATGGCGTCGATGCCGATAAACTGATGGGCAGACTCGAAAAGCCTTTGCGCGATGCCTTGCATAAAATTGATTTGGCTCCGATTGTAAAAAAGGGATTAGACGGAATAAACTGCGATGACAGCAGAAAAATCATCATACAGGCACTTTCACCGCTCGTGCGTCCTATGATAATGGATGACGATGTGCAAAGTATTATAATGGCCCATATAAAAAATGCTCGCGAGTCGTATGAAGGCGAAAACTCGATGCGTCAGGCAATGTTTGATTATCTTGACTTGTCGGATGAGAAATTGCTGGAAATAGCCGACGAACATATAAATGAGTGGCTCATTAATTTGGAGAATGGCGAGGGGGAGATATACGGAAAAATCGACGGCGCAATTCATGAGCAGATTGCTTCGATGGAGGAAAATACTGCGATTTATGGAGCATTGGAAAAATGGAAAAATGAAAGAATAGACAATCTTGATATGAGGGCATTGGCGAGGGAGCGAATTCAAGATATCATAGCTCATGATTATGCCTCATGGCGCAATGAGGCAAGGCGAATTTTTGATGCGTATATAGATGATTTCAAAAACAGCGATGAACGCCGCTTGAAATTTGACAGGTGGATAAAATCGTTTTTGGATCGGCTCGTTGATGAGCATCATGATATTATTCCGCGGACAATAGATGAGTATTTGAATAAAATGAGCGACGATGAGATTATTGAGTTCGCGCAAAGCAAGGTTGATAATGATTTGCAGATTATCCGCATAAATGGCTCTATCGTGGGGGCTTTAGTTGGAATGGCGCTTTATGTCTTGATTTTTGCGATAGAGGGGGTGCCTTTATGATGGCTGTCACCGAATGGGTAAAAAATTGGAACAGCGCGGATAAGACGCTCGCATCAGCCGCCGCTCTTTTTGTCGTGGCGCTTATAACAAAAATATCAATTCCGAATAATGTTTTTGTTGAATGTTTCTTGTTTGTAACCGAGGCTGCGCTTGTCGGCGGGGTCGCCGACTGGTTCGCCGTGACTGCTTTGTTTGAAAAGCCGCTTGGTTTTCCATATCATACGGCAATACTACCTAATCGCCGTGAGGAGTTTATTGTTGCCGCGACGCATCTTGTGGAGCGTGAATTTTTTTCCAGAAAAAAAGTTTTTTCAATGATGGAGGCAGTTGACCTAAGAACGCCGCTTATCTCTTGGATAAAAAACAGCGATGTGAAAAATGATATAAAAAATGAATTGATGCGTTTGATACAAGGCTATGCGGAGCCTTTCGACTGTTCGTTGACAGCGGAAAAATGGGCGGGAGAGCTGCGCCATGCAGTCCTGTCCGTGCCGCTTCATGAGGTCATGGAAAGATTTCGATGCTGGCTGGTCGGGGGGCGCGACCGCGAGATTATAGCGCAAGCGTCGTCATTTATCCGTTCGCGTGTCGAGACTGATGAGGCGCGTGATAATATAAAAACGATGCTTCAAAAGATTTATGATGATAAAATGGAGGGCGCGGGCTTGCTCGGAATGTTTGGAAGCCTTTTCGCCCAAGCGTTTGATGTAGTCAGTATTGATGACATGGCGGAGGTCATCCAAACGGAGATACTTCGTCTGCTCGACGAGGCTGGCGAGGCAAATTCCGCGATTCAGACACGAATGCTCTCCGTATTTTATGATTACTTTGACAAGGTTGCGATTGATCCGGCGCTCGATGAGGATTTTGCAAAGTTAAAGTGCAATGTAATTCGTGATATGCCGATTGAAGATACAATAGGGACTGCCCTTTTGATTATAAAAAATAGCATGACAGATGGCGGTGTGCCCGCCGGTATCGGTGAAGCATCCATTCATGGGGCGATTCAGACTCTGACAGGTGAGGTCGCTGAATCTTGCTTGTCAATCCTCGAAAGTGACCCGGATGTTCAAAAGGTTATCAATGTCCTCGTGCATGATGTGGTTGGCAGGAGCGCCTTGGAGGCAAGGGAGATGATGGGGGCTGTTACTAACGAGGTCATGGCACATCTTACCGATGATGAACTCAATCGTATCGTGTATAGCAAGATTGAGCCGGACCTCTTATGGATTCGCATGAACGGTTCGATAGTCGGAGCTATAATCGGCTTTGCTCTATATGCAATAATGACGATGGCCAAATATTTGTGATACTGGGGAGAAGTGAATCAATAATCACTTCATTCTGCTTGCTTGAATCCGCCATGGCTGCGTTCTCGTCGTGAGGCATAGCCCCACTGTGCCTCACTCCTTCGCCTTGCCATGACAAATTTATCCTGCGCGTAATGTAGCGATTATTTTCGCACAGCTCCTTTGGGCGGAAAAAACCGCCCTTATTTTGTTTTTTTGTCTTTGAGATTGTTTGTGATATAATATATTGATTAAGTTTTAACTGTTGTGAAAGGGAGTCGAGAAATGGCGATCTTGAATCTTGAAATAGCAGGTTCTCCCGTGCTCAAGAAAAAATGTGAGCCGATTAAAAAAATTGATGCAAGGTTAAGGCACTTGCTTGATGATATGGCAGAGACGATGTATAAATATAACGGCATAGGCATTGCCGCGCCTCAAATCGGAAAAAATATTTGCGCTGTCGTTATTGACGTGGGGGATGGCAAAATAGAGTTGATTAACCCGGTCATAAAGTCGCGCGAGGGAAGCGAAATAGACTCTGAGGGGTGTCTCTCTGTCCCGGAGATTTTTGGCGATGTGGAGCGAGCCGCCAAGATAACATGCGAGTACACGACGCGTTATGGCAAACGACGCACTATGGAGGCGGAGCATTTGCTCGCTCGCTGCATACAGCATGAGTGTGATCATCTCAATGGCGTTCTTTTTATAGATATAGCGAAGAATCTAAGGCGGGAGACCGATGATGATGACGCGAAATAAAAAAAAGGCTTTGTTCATGGGCACACCTGATTTTGCTGTGCCTTGCCTAAAAAAACTATGCGAGATGGAGCGACTGGACGTAATCGGCGTGGTGACTCAGCCGGATCGTCCTCGCGGAAGAGGAAAAAAGCTTACACCCTCTCCCGTGAAAGAATGTGCGGCAGAGAAGAATATTCCTGTATATCAGCCGGAAAAGGTCAGGACGGAGAGTTTTATTGAGGAATTAAGAAAAATTTCTCCGGACATCATTGTTGTCGTTGCTTTCGGGCAGATACTGCCAAAGGATATTCTTGATATCCCCGATTTTGGCTGCGTAAATGTCCATGCCTCTCTTTTGCCTGCGTATCGCGGTGCGGCACCTATGCAGCGCTGCATAATGAACGGAGAATTGAAAACCGGCGTCACAACGATGATGATGGATGTCGGCCTCGATACCGGTGATATTCTTGAGCAAGCGGAAATAGATATTACGCGTGACATGACACTCGCTGAACTTTCTGACAAACTCAGCATGATGGGGGCGGATTTACTGGTTTCCACTGTCAATAATTTGATTGATGGAAAAGTGACACCAAAAAAGCAGGACAATTCGAGCGTGGCTGAAAATGCGAGGTATTCCCCGATGATTGACCGCGAGACGGGGCATATTGATTTTTCAATGAGTGCAAAGTCAATACATGATTTATGTCGTGCGCTGGATTCTGTGCCCGGTGCTTTTGCCTCAGTAAATGGCGAAAAGCATAAGATTTGGAAAACGATTGCGCTGGAGGATAATCCATCATGCGCCGATAAAAAGAATGGCGAGATAATAAGTGTTTCTTCCGATGGGATTGCAGTTAAGACAGGAAGGGGCATAATTGAAATCAAAGAGATACAGGCTCCCGGGAAAAAGCGAATGAGCGCAGGAGACTATCTGCGCGGCCATTCAATGACAGTCGGGGATGTGTTTGTTTGATTGTTGATTTATTTGATACTGTTCTATGAAAATTCCTTATGCGTTAGCTGATGTCAGTTGCGCCATGGGCGCGTATGAAGCCTGTGAAGCAGACATTTCTCATATAAAAACTTCATAAAGATTTTATATGAGATTAGTATGAGTGATGGTGTTTTTTTATGGTCGATGCAATTGAGCTTGATTTTGAGCGTCCGCGCAAAAGGCTGTTTATCGCGCTTATGTCGCTCAGCCTTATAATAGTCGCGCTTTTGGGGTTTGGAGTATGGCGCGTGAGCTATCTGGGATTGCGCGAAATTTCATCATACCTGCCTACAATTATCGGCGGGCTTTTTGCCGTTGCAATCATATTTACCGGGCTGGGCATAGTGAGCATAGTAGGCGCGATTTTGGGGCTTCCCTTTTTTTCGATATTTCAGCGTAAGACGTATGCCCTTATCAATGCGCTCTTCCCTGTTGCCGTGCTGATTGGAAAGATTTTTGGCGTTAGGCGTCGGAAAATTGAGCGTTCATTTGTCGCTGTGAGCAATCAGATAATTCATCAGCAGCATATAAAAGTGAAAGCCGATGAACTGCTGGTTGTCACTCCGCATTGTTTGCAGCTCGCGAGTTGCCCTCATAAGATAACGCGCGACCCTATGAATAACTGCAAGCGGTGCGGCCAATGCGATATAGGCGCGCTCGTGACTCTTGCAGAAAAGATGGGATTTCATTTTTTCGTCGTCACGGGCGGAACGCTTGCCAGGCAGACGGTAAAAAAAATACGCCCCAAGGCCGTGCTTGCCATTGCCTGCGAGCGTGATCTTACCAGCGGGATTCAAGATGTATATCCTTTGCCGGCTGTCGGTGTGATGAATTTAAGACCAAATGGCCCATGCTATAATACTCATGTCGATATGAACCTCGTTCGTGCCGAGATTGAGGAAATGCTTATAGAGACAAACGGCAACTCAAATAAAACCGAAGAAAAGGAAAATGACAATGGATAGGGCGCGGGAAATTGCGATGCTCGTTCTCAAGGACGTGCATGAAAATGGCGCATATGCAAACGTGTCGCTTTTGCGGACAATGAAGAAGGAAAAAATATCCGATATTGACAGACGTTTTGCCACTGAGCTGGTTTATGGCGCTGTCAAGGCGGGCGAGACACTGGATTGGATAATCGGAAAGTATGCCGATAGGCTCATGAAGAAGATGTCGCCTTATGTCAGGGAAGTGCTGCGCCTGGGAATATTTCAACTGTTTTACCTTGACAAGATTCCTGCTTCCGCTGCATGCAACGAGGCGGTCGAGCTTATAAAAAAATATGAGCCTAAAAATATTGGGGCAGCTAAGTTTGTCAATGCGGTGCTTCGCAATGCTGTTCGTGAACCTGATAGGGCCGCGTTTCCTAATGGCAAAGGTCATGCGACGGAATATCTTTCTCTGTCGTCTATGCACCCTTATTGGCTTGTTAAAAAATGGATTGAAGAATTTGGATATGATGACGCGAAAAAAATTTGCGATTTTGACAATTCACCTGCCGTTCTTTCTCTTCGAGCCAATACGCTGAAGACGACTCGCAATGAGCTCTTGGCAATCATGAGAGGCGAGGGCGCGGAGGTTGAGCCGTCGTCATGGTCTCCTGATGGGATATTATGCCATGGACATGGCTCTCTTGACGAGATGAACTCTCTTAAGGAGGGCTTGTGGCAGGCGCAGGATGAGAGCTCAATGATGGTGTCCTATGTCGTTGCTCCTCGCCCCAATGAGGTGGTAATTGACGCATGTGCGGCTCCGGGCGGCAAATCGACCCACATTGCTGCGATGATGAAAAATGAGGGCAGAGTAATATCATGTGACATATATCCTTCAAAGATTGAGCGAATAGAAGAAAATGCCTCTAGGCTGGGGATAAACATAATAGAAGCAATCTGCCTTGATGCCAGAGATATTGGCGTTGAATATAGTGATATGGCTGACAGGGTGATTGTTGATGCGCCATGCTCAGGGCTGGGAGTGTTGCGTCGTCGGCCGGATGCGAGATGGCGTAAAACAAAAGAAGATTTATCAAAGCTGCCATCTCTTCAGCTTGAGATACTTGAAGGCGCATCCGGAGCGGTCAAGAGTGGCGGCGTGCTGGTCTACAGCACATGCACGATGAATGAGGCTGAAAATGAAAATGTAGTAAATGAGTTTTTATCGGCGCATGATGACTTCGTGCTGGAAAATGCCGGGCGATTTCTGCCGATAAAAAAACGAGATGACGATATGCTTCATTTTTATCCTCAACGTGATGGCATTGACGGTTTTTTCATTGCCAGAATGAGAAGAAAGGTTTAGTAAGTGGAAAATATTTTTGGACTGTCAATAAACGATATATCGAATTTAATCGCTCCTTTTGATGTGCCCAGATTCAGGGCAAAGCAGATTGCTGAATGGATGTACCGAAAAGGAGCGTCATCGTTTGATGGCATGACTAACTTGTCTAAGGATTTGAGAAAAAAACTCAGCGATAATTTTTTTATTGGCAGGCCATCTCTCATAGATAAGTGGGATTCATCTGATGATGAGACGACAAAATTTTTATTGGGATTTAAGGATGGTGTAGCTGTCGAGTGCGTGCTCATGCGCCATGATTATGGAAATAGTGTCTGTATTTCAACTCAGGCAGGGTGCAGCATGGGATGCAGGTTCTGCGCCTCGACGATTCATGGCGTGGAGCGTGACCTTCTGGCGGGCGAGATGCTCTCAGAGGTGATGTATATAGATGAATATTTGAAAACGACTGATGAGAAGGCGAAGGTTGACACATTGGTCTTGATGGGGTCAGGGGAGCCCATGATGAATTATGATAATGTCATTTCATTTATGCGTCTTATTCATGAGCCTTACACGCTTAACATGAGCTACAGGAGCATGACGGTATCGACGGCCGGAATAATTGATAAAATTGACAGCCTTGCAAATGAGGATATTCCGGTTTCGCTCGCCATCTCACTTCATGCGCCGAATGATGATATACGCGATTTGATCATGCCTGTAAATAAAAAATATGGAGTCGATGATTTGATAGCGGCAGGTAAACGATACGGGGACAAGACAAAACGGCGCGTGACGTATGAATATATTTTGATTGCGGGACTGAACGACAGCGACGACAACGCGAAGGAGCTTGCAAAAAGGCTGCGAGGGCAGCTTGCAAGCGTAAATCTGATTCCGGTGAACAGCGTGATGAAAAGTGATTTCCAAAGACCTTCCAAGGATCGGGTCAATAAGTTTTGCGCTATACTGAATGAGCGGCATGTTGCCGCAACCGTGAGACGCGAGATGGGTTCAGATATTGCCGCCGCATGCGGTCAGCTCAGGAACAGGCATATTGATTGCAAGTCATGAAAAGGAGGTTTGACGTTGTGGGCTTCGGTAAATTTGGTTCTCTTATCGAAAAGCATATTGGCGGAATATTTCACAGAGGAATGACAAAAAAATTGATGCCCGAGGATGTCAAGATTGCAATCGAGGACGAGATTCGCGAGCGTAGGCGTGAGACAGCGAATGGGGCTGTCGTTCCCAACGCTTTTGATGTTACCATGAGCGTCGATGATTATCAGCGGCTTTCATCGCGGCGATTCATCGAGGACATAAATATGTTCATTGAGCGTGAGATAATAGTCACTGACAGTTTTATGGATGGCAGGCTGGCGGTCAGGGTTCTTGAGTCGTTAAACATGGATGCGGGCGATTGCGCCGTGTCCTCCCGCTACGAGGATACGTTCAGAGGCAGCGGCGACGATAAAGCGGAGGGCAGCACTATAGTGCTTGAGCGATCGTCGTTTGATGTTCCGCTTAATTTGCCGCCTGTCAGGAGATTTGCCCTTCTTCGTGTCATCGAGGGGCCTGACGTCGAGAATATTCTTGAATTTGGCGAGAGAAAGATATACATCGGGCGGCGTGACAAAAATGAAATGATACTTACGGATTCAAATGCCTCGCGTCTTCATGCGTATATTGAATATGAGCGTCATCGTCATGTGATTTATGATGCAAATAGTCTTAATGGGACATATATAGACGGTGAAAAAATAGATTCCATGTGTCTTGATGACGGTGATGAGATAACGATTGGCAGCTCATTGCTCCGATACGAGGTGATTTGATGTGATTAGGTGCTATATGGCAACGGATATAGGTCAAATGCGCCCTAATAATGAGGACAGGGTACAGCGCATAGAGCCTGAGACGTATATTGTCGCTGACGGAATGGGGGGCCATGCGGCCGGTGAGGTAGCCAGCGCGATAATGATTGATGTTGCAAATGAAATGCTCTCGTCTGTGAGCGAGTCAAGCAATGTCAGCGAGATGACATTGAAAAAAATTATATTGAGGGCAAATGAAAGAATACTTGCCACTGTAAGCGAGCATAAAGAGTATGATGGAATGGGCACTACCGCGACGATGTTTCATTATTGCGACGGAATAGGATATTTTGCGCATGTCGGAGACAGCAGATTGTATTATCTGCGGGACGGAGCGTTAAAACAGGTGACGCATGATCACACGTATGTAAACGACCTTTTGGCGAAGGGAAAGATAACGCCTGAGGAAGCTGAAAATCATCCTCAGAGGAATGTGCTTATGAGGGCAGTCGGGATTGAAGAAAACTTGATTGTTGACACGGGCACTTTCAATGTTCGCTCGGGCGATTGCATTATGATGTGCAGTGATGGGCTGTATTCAGTTGTGCATGATACTATAATAGAAAAAATTTTGAATGACAGCTCAGATAATGACAAGGCAAAAGAGCTTGTCACAGCTGCGCTTGAAAATGAAAGCAAAGATAATATCTCGGCTATTGTCATATTTTATTGATATATGAAGATTGTTTTTGAGGAGGAAATAACCATGGAGCGCGGTGTTTTAGGGAATCGCTATGAGATTCTTGAGCACGTCGGCGGCGGAGGCATGGCTGATGTTTATAAAGCACATGATTTGACACTTGATCGAATTGTTGCAGTGAAGATACTTCATGCGCAGCTTGCGAGCGACGCGAATTTTTTATATAGGTTTCAGCAGGAGGCTCAGGCCGCCGCGCGTTTGTCGCATCCAAATATAGTGAGCATTTATGATGTCGGCGAGGATAAAGGCGTCCACTATATCATAATGGAATATGTCGCGGGCGAGACGCTGAAGGACATGATTGAGCGCGAGGGAAATCTTCAAGTTGAGGATGCGCTTCGGATTGCGCGGGAGATTGCCAGTGCGCTCTCCCACGCCCATATGAATAATCTCGTTCATTGCGATATAAAGCCGCATAACATACTTGTGATGCCTGATGGACGTGTCAAAGTAGCTGATTTTGGAATTGCAAGGGCCATTACTTCATCGACGATGACTTATAATGGCAATGTTGTCGGCTCGGTGCATTATTTTTCGCCTGAGCAGGCAAAGGGGACTCAGATAACGCCAAAATCTGATGTCTATTCATTGGGAGTAGTTCTCTATGAGATGCTCACTGGGCGATTGCCATTTACGGGGGAAACGACAGTAAGCGTCGCACTAAAGCATTTGCAGGAAGAGCCATCGGCTCCTCGTGAGATAAAACCTGAAATTCCGCCGATTGTTGAAGCTATTGTTATTAAAGCCATGGCAAAGGATCCGGTGGAACGTTTTACGTCAAGCGAGATGATAGAGGACATTCGCCAGGCTGAGAGACTTTTGGGATTTGACGTTTTATCCTCTGCGGCTGACCCTTTTGCAACTCGTGTCATGACTCCGGTGACGGAGGATGAGATTGAGCGAGGCGATAGACAAGCGGGCAAAAAAAATTCTCATTCAATGCTCTATGTGCTGGGAGCAGTCGCGCTATTAGGCATTGCTTTTTGGCTGTTTTTTTCATTCGGAGGTATGCTTGGCAGCTCCGAGGTAGCAGTACCCGATGTCGTCGGGAAAAAAATGTCGCTGGCAAAGGAAATTCTGGAGACGGCGCATCTCAGAGTGAATGTTGCGGAGGTCTATGATAATAAAGTTCCTGCCGGTGAAGTAGTTTCGCAGTCTCCGGAAGCAAAATCAAAGGTCAAGGAGAACCGTGTCGTAACCATAAATGTGAGCAGGGGCGGTCAGGAAATGTCAATGCCCGATTTGAAAGGACTTTCCAAATATGCTGCCGAGGATAAGCTTTCAAAGATGGGGCTTAGAATTGGCGCGATATATGAAAAAGAATCAGAGTCCGATAAAGGAACCGTGCTGGGTCAGAATCCGGCCGTCGGCGTTAAGATTGAGCAGGGGAAAAGTGTCGAGTTGACTATAAGCAAGGGAAAAACTATAAACATGATCCCCGTTCCTGATTTCACGGGAAGCACTGTTGAATCCGCGAGGACGAGTCTGAAGTCGTTGAGATTGAGTGTTGGAAAGATTACCAAGGCTTACAGCAATGAGAAGCCCGGCACAATCATAAGTCAGACACCCGCTGGCGGCAGCACTGCGGAGGAGGGCGATGAGGTGGATTTCGTTGTGGCCGAGAAAAAACCGAGCAATGGCGGCAACAGCACTGGCGGAGGAAACAGTCAAGGCCCGACTCCCAGCCGCGGCAGTGACAACGGAAAAAGCGATAAATAAGGGAGAGGTCACAAATGATAAAAGTTGCGCCGTCAATTCTTTCCGCAGACTTTTCTAAACTTGGCGATGAGATAAAAAAGGTCAGCGACGCAGGAGCTGACTGCATACATATTGATGTAATGGATGGCAGATTTGTGCCTAACATAACGCTCGGCGCTCCTATTGTAAAATGTGTCAGGCATATAACGAAAAAACCTTTTGATGTTCATCTGATGATAGAGCATCCGGAAGACATGATAGAGTCATTTTCGGACGCTGGCGCGGATATTATCACGTTCCATGTTGAGGCGACTCATCATTCGCATCGGCTGATTCAAGCGATAAAAAAGCTGGGATGCCGTGCAGGTGTGGCTATTAATCCGGCAACGCCTGCCTGCATGGTCGAGCCGATAATAGAGGATATTGACATGGTGCTTGTCATGACGGTAAATCCCGGGTTCGGAGGGCAAAAATTCATTCCGTCGACGCTGAGGAAAATTCGTGATATACGCAATATGGCTGATAAATGTGAGCACGATATTGACATAGAGGTCGACGGCGGCATAAATGATCTGACAGCAAAAGATGTCATAGCAGCCGGGGCAAACGTGCTAGTCGCAGGCTCGTATGTATATGGTGCCAGCGACGTGAAAAGGGCCATTGCTTCTTTAAGGTGAAAAGGGGAAAATGGATATGGTTAAAGAAAAAGCGGTCGTGCTCCTTTCGGGGGGATTGGACTCAACGACTTGCATGGCTGTTGCGAATGACGCCGGATATGAGCTTTACCCGATAAGTTTTAATTATCATCAGCGTCATGTCATTGAGCTTGACAGCGCTAAAAGCGTAGCCGAATATTATCGCGTCAAAAAGCATCTCATTATTGAAACAAATATGGATATGATAGGCGGCTCCGCTTTGACTGATAGTAATATTGATGTTCCTGTAGGCGATGTCGATAGAAATGATGTGCCGCCGACGTATGTCCCTGCGCGAAATTTAATTTTTTTGAGCTATGCGGTGGGCTATGCCGAGACGATTGACGCACATCATGTTTTCATAGGCGTGAATGCCGTTGATTACTCGGGCTATCCTGATTGCAGAAAAGAGTTCATAGAGAAATTTCAAAGCCTATCCGACTACGCGACAAAGATGACGGCTGTTGATGGCGAGCGTATTGTAATCGAGACACCTCTTCAAAATTTGTCAAAAAGGGATATAGTGCTTTTGGGCATAAAATTGAAAGCGCCGTTTCATCTTACTCGAAGCTGCTACAATGGCGGCAAGGTCGCTTGCGGCATTTGCGATAGCTGCAAGCTGAGACTCAGGGGATTCAAAGAGGCAGGGATGGAGGATCCTATTGAATACGCGGTACGGGAGTGAATGAGTTGAAGGATATTCAAAGCAGCGCAGACCACAGAGGAATTGAGATTCAAAAGGTCGGCATAAATGATGTGTATATGCCGTTTATGATAAAAACAAAGGAAGGCGGATTTGAGTCCGTTACATCGAGGATTCGTTTCACCGTGTCGCTCCCGAAAGAGTTCAAGGGGACGCACATGAGCCGTTTTGTCAGTATACTCAATAAATGGAGCGGACAGCCGATTGCCGAGCCGGAAATGGAAAAAATGCTTGACGAGGCTCTTTATCGTCTTAACGCGACAAGCGCGGAACTTGCAATAGGGTTCAAATATTTTGTCAATAAGGTTGCGCCGGTGAGCGGAGAACATTCCGTGCTGGATCTAGATTGTGCGTTTGTCGGAAAAAAATCAAAAGGGGAAAATTTTATTTTTGAGTTGGGCGTTGACGTGCCTTTTACATCGCTTTGTCCATGCAGCAAAGAAATATCGGACTATGGCGCGCACAATCAGCGTAGTTTGGCCAGAATTAATGTCAGATTCCGTGATGGCTATGACTGCATATATATAGAGGATTTGGCTGAACTCGTAGAGAATGAGGCATCTTGCCCGATTTTTCCGCTGCTGAAACGCGAGGATGAAAAATTTGTCACTGAAAAAGCATATAATAATCCAAAATTCGTGGAGGACGAGCTGCGTGACCTCGTGCTTGCCATGAGGAAGATAGAAGGTCTTGAGTGGTTCTCTCTTGAGTGTGAGAATTTTGAGTCCATTCATAATCATAATGCCTATGCCAATCACGAGGAATACATAGAATAAAAGAGTTTTGAGTTTTATTATTATTGAGGGGCGAGTGCGATTGAATAAATTTTATAAGCGTCTCGCATTTTTGGTAGTGCTTGTGATTGCGATTTCGAGCGCGGTTATATATTTTACTGTTGATATAAACACTCTTTCAAATTTGACGATTTTTAAGCCGCAATCTGTTTTGATGGCAATTTTTTTTATCGGTTTGGGGCTTTTTCTCGATGGCACTCGGCTTATGCGTTTAGTTCGTATATCCAATGAAAATATTAAGCTTTCGGATGCAGTTCAGGTCGTTTTTGGCAATTATTTTTTAGCGCTTCTGACCCCAGGCATGACGGGGGGGGCTGTCGCGCAGCTGATGTTTTTGCGCCATGCGGGCGTGCCGACCGGCAAGGCGACGGTTGTTGTTCTCGTCCGCACTATCGTTTCTATTTTTTTTCTGATTCTTTGCTTGCCTTTTATATTTATGCATGACCAGTATATTTTTCCCGGCTTGTCAAATGCTCATTTGATGGTTATATCCCTCACTGTTTTTTTGATGATATTGCTGATGATCATTGGCATAAGAAAAAATATGCTTAATCATCTTGCAGTTTATATAGCGAGAAAACTTCCGCCGAAATATCGCTCCCGTTTTATAAAAATGTATAGAGATATTCAGTCGGCGACTCGTTTGCTTGCCGCATCGCCTTGGCAGATGACGCTGGCATTTGTCGAGTCGGGGCTTTCACTCATAGCGATATATGCCGTAGTGCCATGCCTCATAATCGGACTGGGAGTGAATGATGCTGACTGGTACGCTGTAATGGGGCGAATGATTTTTTTGAATATGCTTCTTTACTTCATGCCTACTCCCGGTGGCTCCGGCATAGCAGAGGGCGGATTCGTGTGGCTTTTTTCTGATATTGTTCCTGCCGGAACGGTCGGAATTGTGGCTGTTTCATGGCGGCTGATTGCGGAATATCTACCTTTTTTAATAGGCTTTTACTATACATTGAAGGTGTTTGGAGCAAATTTTTTGGCAAAAAAAGAAATAGAAGCCGCTGAAAAAATGCCATAGATTGACGGTAATTAATATATGATTTTTGTATTTAGGAGGGGATTTTGTGATAAAAAAGGGGATTATTCTCGCCGGCGGCTCGGGAACTAGATTATACCCTCTGACTAAAGTTGTATCAAAGCAGTTGATGCCAATATATGATAAGCCGATGATTTATTACCCGTTATCGACTTTGATGATTGCGGGCATAGAGGACATACTTGTGGTCACTACGCCGCATGACAGCAAAAACTTTGAGATGCTGCTTGGCGATGGAAGTCAGTGGGGCATATCTATTTCTTATGCTGTTCAGCCGAGCCCTGATGGTTTGGCGCAAGCATTCATCATAGGCGAGAATTTTATAAATGGTGATGCCTGTGCGCTGGTGCTTGGGGATAATATTTTTTACGGCTCGAGTCTGCCAAAGGCCACGCAAAGAGCGGCCTCGCATGATGAGGGGGCGACCGTGTTCGCATACTATGTGCGCGACCCTGAGCGATACGGCGTTGTCGAATTTGATGATAAAGGGAATGCTCTGTCATTGGAGGAAAAGCCGAAAAAACCGCGTTCAAATTACGCTGTGACAGGCCTGTATTTCTATGACAGTGATATTGTCGATATTGCAAAACATGTGAAACCTTCGGACAGAGGCGAGCTTGAGATTACGGATGTCAATAAGGTGTACCTCAATGAAAAAAAACTCCGTGTGGAGAAGATGCGTCGTGGGTATGCTTGGCTTGACACTGGAACGCATGAGTCATTGATGCAGGCAGCGGCATTCGTGCAAACAATACAGGCAAGGCAGGGGCTTAAAATATCATGTATAGAGGAGATAGCTTATCGAATGGGTCTGATTGATGCAGAGCAGGTCAGGAGACTAGCGGAGCCTCTCAAAAAGAATGAATATGGTCAATATTTGCTAAGGCTTGTGGATGAGAAATTTTGATTTTAATGGAGGAAGATTTAATCGTGGACGTACAGGAAACAAAACTTAAAGGCGTGTATGTGATAACGCCGCAAGTGTTTGGCGACGCGCGAGGCTGGTTCATGGAGAGCTGGACCAAAAAGAAATTTGATGACGCGGGAATCCATGTGGATTTTGTGCAGGATAATCAATCCTTTTCCGCGGAAAAGGGCACATTGCGCGGCCTGCATTATCAGCTGAATCCAATGTGCCAGGCAAAACTCCTGCGATGCACGCGCGGAGAAATACTCGATGTCGCGGTTGATATTCGCAAGGGCTCGCCGCAATACGCTAAATGGGTCGGCGTCAAACTGTCAGCTGAAAACAAAAAGCAACTTTTCATTCCCCGCGGCTTTGCTCATGGCTTTATAACTCTCACGGACGATGTCGAAGTGCAGTACAAGGCGGATAATTATTATGCGCCTGAATGTGACGGCAATATTCGTTGGGATGACCCCGACATCGGTGTGAACTGGGGCATGAACCCTGTCGTTTTGTCGGACAAGGACAGAAACGCTCCAACGTTGAGGGAAAGAGCCACGGAGAGCCTCAATTTTGTGTATGAGGAGGCCTGATCATGAACATTGTTGTCACCGGAGGAGCGGGCTTTATTGGGAGCAATTTTGTTTATTATGAATTAGCTAATCATATTGATGATACGATTATCTGCTATGATGCTTTGACATACGCTGGCAACCTTGAGACGCTTGACGCGGCAATGAAAAATCCAAAGTTCAAGTTCGTGAAGGGTGATATAACTAATCGCGAAGAGGTCAATGCGCTTTTTAAAAATGAGAAGCCTGACATAGTGGTGAATTTTGCCGCTGAGAGCCATGTCGATCGCTCAATAAATAATCCTGACTTGTTTTTGCGTACGAACATCATGGGCACTTGCGTCCTGATGGATGCCTGTCGCAAATATGGCATTAAGCGTTATCATCAAGTGTCCACGGACGAGGTTTATGGTGATTTGCCGCTTGAAAGGCCCGACCTTTTCTTTACCGAGACGACCAATCTCCATACTTCAAGCCCATATTCCGCCTCAAAAGCGTCCGCTGATTTGCTGGTGATGGCTTATCACAGGACGTATGATTTGCCATGCAGCATATCGCGTTGCTCGAATAATTACGGGCCGTACCACTTCCCCGAGAAGCTGATACCTCTCATGATAATCAATGCCCTGCATGATAAAAAATTGCCCGTGTATGGCGCGGGGGAAAATGTGCGGGACTGGCTGTATGTGGAGGATCATTGCTCCGCCATAGACCTCATTATTCGTAAAGGAAAAGCCGGTGACCTGTTTAATATTGGCGGTCATAATGAAAAGCGCAATATCGATGTCGTGAAAATTATTTTGAAGGCGCTGGATAAGCCTGAGAGTCTTATAGAGCATGTGACTGACCGAAAGGGGCATGACCGCCGATATGCGATAGACCCGACAAAGATAAAAAATGAGCTTGGGTGGTCGCCAAAAATAAATTTTGATGATGGAATTAAGAAGACAATAAACTGGTATCTGACTCATAAAGAGTGGTGGGAGCATATAATAAGCGGCGACTATCAAGAGTATTATAAAACGATGTATGGAAATCGAGCAAAATTATAATAAAAAATGCTTGCAATAAATCTTTTTTGGCTGTATACTATCATCTGTTGGGCGTGAGCTCAACAGATATCCTCGGGGGTGTAGCTCAGCTGGGAGAGCGCCTGCATGGCATGCAGGAGGTCAGGGGTTCGATCCCCCTCATCTCCACCATTGATTTTAAAACTTGTCATTATGTCATTGACAAGAATGGCAGATTAAAGAAGACCGCTATCATGCTTAGCGGTCTTCTTTGTTTTTACACATTGCCTTATGGTTAAATTCGACTAGATTCACTTCATAAAACGAAAAATATTTTTTTCGTTTTTGCAGGATTTTTTTTGCTTTTGTAGAATTATATGTTAAATGTGGAATAAGAATAAATGCGATATTCCACAATACATAGTTCACATTTTGTCTCAAATAAATAAAAGGGGAAAGGGCTGAACTACATGAGCAAAGTTGATTTGACGCAGTACGGTATCACGGGGACGACGGAGATTGTTTATAATCCGTCATATGAAACGCTTTTTGATGAGGAGATGAAATCGGGGCTTGATGAGTTTGAGCGCGGGCAGATGACAGAGCTTGACGCGGTTGCCGTTCAGACGGGGAAATTTGTCGGACGTTCACCTAAGGACAAATTCATTGTCATGGATAAAAATTCAAAAGATACAGTGTGGTGGACTACGGACGATTATCCTAATGACAATCACCCCGCGAGTGAGGAAGCATGGGCGGCAGTCAAGGAGGTCGCAAAGAAGGAGCTGTCAAATAAGAGGCTTTTTGTCGTGGATGCTTTTTGCGGTGCCAATAAGGACACGAGGATGGCAGTGCGGTTCATAATGGAGGTCGCTTGGCAGGCTCATTTTGTGCGCAATATGTTCATAAAGCCTTCAAAGGATGAGCTTGAAAATTTCAAGCCGGATTTTGTCGTATATAATGCCTCAAAGGCAAAGATTACAAATTTCAAGGAGCTTGGGCTGCGCTCCGAGACATGCGTGATGTTCAACATCACGAGCCGTGAGCAGGTCATAGCAAATACATGGTACGGCGGCGAGATGAAAAAGGGCATGTTCTCGATGATGAATTATTATCTGCCGCTGAAGGGAATCGCATCGATGCATTGCTCGGCTAACACAGACAAAGAAGGCAAAAACACGGCTATTTTCTTTGGACTGTCTGGCACTGGCAAGACGACTCTTTCCACCGATCCCAAGCGTCTCTTGATAGGCGATGACGAGCATGGCTGGGATGACGAGGGCGTCTTCAATTTCGAGGGCGGTTGCTATGCCAAAGTCATAGACCTTGACAAGGATGCCGAGCCTGACATTTATAACGCTATCAAACGTGACGCGTTGCTGGAGAATGTCATAGTCGATGAAAAGGGCAAGATTGATTTTGCCGACAAGAGCCGCACGGAGAATACTCGTGTTTCGTATCCGATTGACCATATTAATAATATCGTTCAGGGCAAGGTGAATGACCGCTCGGCAGCCCCGCCTGCGAAGAGTGTGATTTTCCTTTCCGCTGACGCGTTCGGTGTTTTGCCTCCTGTTTCAATTTTGACTCCGGAACAGACAAAGTATTATTTCCTTTCGGGCTTTACCGCGAAAATCGCCGGAACCGAGGTCGGCATCACTGAGCCGACGCCGACTTTCTCGGCTTGCTTCGGGCAGGCATTTTTGGAATTGCCGCCGACAAAGTACGCGGAGGAGTTGCTTCGCAAGATGGAAATGAGCGGAGCAAAAGCGTATCTCGTGAATACCGGATGGAACGGCACGGGCAAGCGTATCTCGATAAAGGATACCCGCGGGATAATTGACGCGATTTTGTCAGGGGCGATTAATGACGCGCCGACAAAGAAACTGCCAATATTCAATCTTGAAGTGCCGACCGAGCTCTCGGGCGTGGATACGAAGGTACTTGACCCGCGCGATACTTATGATGATCCGAAGAAATGGGAGGAGCACGCAAAGGATCTCGCAACAAGATTTAACAAAAATTTTGTGAAATATAAGCAGTACGATGAAGACGGCAAGCTTGAGGCTGCCGGTCCGAAACTGTAACATTGAGAGTATAAAAATAATCCGCTTGACAGTCAAATGTCGGCGGATTATTTTTTATTGGCACATCACATTCATCGTGATAAAATGAGACTTATTCAGTGGGAGTTTTATACTCCCACTGAATCTAGTCGAATTTACCCATTGCCTTATGGGCGCTTATCTCCCGCTTAAGAAGCGGGCGTATTAGCGCCCGTTAGCATCGGATAAAATGAGACTTGTTTATACTTGTCTCATTTCAAAATTATAAACGATAATTTTGAACCTAGATACGCCTGCGAATCGCTTATCATGCAGTCTAAATAGAGATTTAAAAATCTTAACTGAGACTCGTATGGATGTGGCTAATGATTTGAAAGACAGAAGGTGGGAGAGCATGAAGAGATTGGCTGACGATTTTTTTTCTGCTTTTGCCGCCTTTTTTAGCGTTCTTTTTTCTATCGTTTTTGTGCCGATGATGTATTCCCGTGCCGGAATGGATTTTATCGGGTGCTATTCTGCGACGGTGATTTTCAGCGCAATCTCGACATTCTGCGCGGGACATTTTGCCAATATTCCTCTTATCATTGTTCCGAGCATTGCTCTTAATGGCTATCTTGCTTACTGCGTCATCATATCGAAGGGAATACCGTGGCAGGACGCATTGGGATTGTACCTGATTGCCTCAGCGATATTCGCGTTGCTTGTTCTTTCAAATTTGCGTGATAAATTTGTGGATTCATTTCCGCCTGCTGTTAAAAAAGGATTAATGGCGGGGATTGGTATTTTTATTGCTGTTTTCGCACTTATGCAGGGGCATCTCATAATGCCGTCACCGGTGACGCTGGTGACGCTTGGCGACTTGGCAGACCCTATGGCATATCTTTCTTTGGTTGGACTGGTTTTGGCAATGATGCTGTCGGCGTTAAAAGTTCGCGGGGCATTTTTTTATGCCATGATGTTTACTGCCGTCTTAGCTTTTATTGAAGGTTCTTTTGAAATACCGAGGTCACCTTTTATGTTGCCAATCAATATCGACAAGGTTTCCGTTTCGGTGTATTTTGGATATCTGCTTGAGATTTTGGATATGGGCGATTCAGGTGATGTCGGGGAAATATTGACGATCATTCTTACTATTTTTTCGGTAATGGTTTTTGAAACGATGGGAGTGATTTCTCCCGCTGTTCAATCATTGAATGATGAGAATATAAATAAAGAAGATGCCGAAAAGAAATCGTTGATTGTGAGTGCGTTTTCGTCAGCGATTGGTATTCTTGCCGGGGCTGTTGGATTGTTGCCCTCCATGGGCACGTTTGTCACGTCGAGGACAGCTGCCAACAGAAGCAAGGCAGCGAAAATTGCATCATTTTTATTCTTGATTGCTCTTTTTTGTGCGCCAACGGTAAAAGCGATTGCGGAAATGCCGGCAATTATTGTGCCGCCGCTAGTCATGGCAGGGGCAATGCTTTTTTTTCACGGTGCTTCTTTTGCGTTTGAAAAAAGAAATGATGTTACCGAGATATTGCCGGCATTTTTGACAATGGTGGCAATTCCTTTTTCATATAGCATCGCGGATGGCATAGGCATAGGAATCATTTCTTATGTGGTATTGAAGGCGACGACAAAGCACTGGAAAGAAATAAACGCCCTTACAATTTTTTTTGCAATTATTTGGCTAATACATTATATTTTTTAAGATATGATGTACTCTGCGATAGGGCGAGGCAAAATGTTGGCCGTTTTGTGGTATACTGCTATATATCTAAAATA
>JAFTAB010000118.1 GCA_017458745.1 Schwartzia sp. (in: firmicutes)
AGGCAGCGGGAATAGCATCTGATTTTTTGGAGCGATGGTCGCGCAGCGAAAAATTTTCGTCCATGAGCAGGCCGGAGCAAGTGGACTATCTGTGCAGGCTCGGCATCGAGGGAATGTGCGGAGAGCAGTAAAGATTAAAAACCAATAAAAAAGAACAGATTTAATCGAGCGATTAAATCTGTTCTTTTTTTGAGTTCCTAACCGATTACCGTCACTGCCTTCACAGCGAATGCGTCACGCAGCGCGTCTCCGCACTCGCGAATGAAGAATGAACGCTCCAGCACGTTCCGTGTGCGGATGAGCAGGCTGGTGTCGTTTCTGGCTATGTTCTGCAATGGCGATACATAGCGGTTGAATTTTTCCTCTCCGATGATAGATTTCAGTTTCGTGAGGCCGTCGATGAGTTTCGGGTTATCCTTGACGCGCTCCTCAATCGGGGTGATTTCCTCTGCAGTGAGTTCGGGGTTGCCGACGAGCCATTCTTTTTCAAACATTGATATTGCCTCCTGTCAGGGAACTGACCACAAATAAATTTTAGGTAATCTCTAAAATCTGCTTTGCGTGAAACCCCTCTAGTGATCCGCGAGAAACACTCCACTGGACTGTTTCTCACCTTTCAGGGGAATCTTGGTATTATTGCCTCCCCTGAAAGGGGGCGCTTTGCGCGGGAGTCCAGTGGACTCCCCGGACGTTGCCCGAAGGGCGGAGGGGTTCAAATGCAAATTGGAGTTTTTAGAGGTTCCTTTTAGAAGATTCATTTATTGCCGGTTCCCAAAATATTTTTTGGGGGCAAGCGGCTCTCGCATGACGGAAATAATTGCTGCTCCTCCTTTCTCATCGAATTTTATTTCCAATACGAATTTGACATGCGACAGACCTTGCCACGGAAACGCCGGTCAATTTGAGCGGCCGTCACGGCAGAGCTTTTTCCGCCTGCCTGCGTCATTCCTCATCGACGCGGCACACTGCGAAAATTTTCTCGCCATGCTCCTGATTCAATCAGCCGACGCTTCATATTATTCTATATTCGTCATCATAAATGAAAATTCCTGCTGACATAAAAAATATTTTTGATTGACTGCCATTGTGGCTCCGGCGGGGGGAATGTTTGAAATATATTATTTCTTGTTCACTTATTCTGACAATATAAAATATCATTGACAATATTCATTAAAACGGTTAATATGAAGAGGACAACAAAATATTGTTGGAGAGGGGTATCATTTTTGATTTTTGGAGTTCGTTTGAGTTCCGAAAGGGGAATCCGGTAAAAGCCGGAGCGATCCCGTCACTGTAAGGGGAGCCGCGCGCGATTATGCCACTGGGGTAAAGACCTCGGGAAGGCGCGCGAGGGCGATGAACCTAAGCCAGGAAACCTGCCCGTCTTAACATCACCGATGGCGCATTTTATTTGCGCCTCAGCCTACGACGATGGGCAGGGGATTTGATGCTTTCTATCAAGCATTCGGGTAGGTCTTTCCCCCGACTCATGTTTTAGATTGGCTGTTCCGTTTTGGAGCCGGTACAGCCAGTATAAAGATTGAGTCGGTTTTTTTATCCGAGGCCGACGGGCGCGAAGAGGCCCGCTCCTAAAGCGGGAGATAAGCGCACGAAAAGCCTTGGATATTTCGAACGGATTCAGCGGGAGACAAAAGCTCTCGCGGATAAGTCGCGTTCTGCGGACAGGGCATTTGCGTGATATTCCGCATTTGGCTCGATCCGGGGATAGGATATGCCTCTTTTGTTTGGGTTGAGTCTGTCTGCCGTCTCGCAGGCAGACTTTTTTATTTTATTTTCGAGGAGGGTTTTGATTTGGAGGAAAAAACGAAAGCCCCGGCCGAGGGAGAGCTTGATCTGCAAGCCATTCTCAAGGAGGCAGAGAGCAAGACGGATTTCCCGGAAGTGACGCTCGACGAATTTACTCCGCCGACTGACGAGGAGTGGAAAGAGGCGTGCGAGGCGCTGCTGAAGGGCGCACCTTTTGACAAGGTGATGTTCACCAAGACGTATGAGGGCATCACTTTTGAGCCTATGTACACGAGAAAGCACACAGAGGACATCCTGCCAAAAGACTCATTCCCCGGCATGGGCGACTACCTGCGCGGCAACAAGGCATCGGGCTACGTCGGAAAGCCTTGGGGAATCGCGCAGTCGTGCGACGAGACGCTGCCAAAGGAAAACAATGAGCTTTTGAAATTTGAGATTGAGAAGGGCTCGACTGTCTACAATGTCCGCCTTGACAAGGCGACGCTTGACAACGTGTCCGCAGCTGATGCCGAGAAAGTCGGCGAGGACGGATGCAGCATCACCACGCTGGAGGACATGCACGTGCTCCTCGATGGGCTGAAGCTCGATGAATACCCGCTTTATATGTACGCGGGGGCGTCCGCTCTGCCGCTTATCTCGCTGGTGGCGGGAGCGATGAAGTCGTCGGGGCAGTCGACGGAAAATCTCACGGGATTTATCGGGGCGAACCCGATCGCGCAGCTCGTGAGCAAGGGCAAGGGGGTTGCCCCATTGAGCCAGCTCTATGACGAGATGGCCGAGTGCGCGAAGTGGGCGCTGAAAAATGCGCCGCATCTCCGCACCGTGATGGTGCGCGATGACGTATTCAGCCGCGGTGGCGCGAATGACGTCGATGACACGGCGTTCATCATCGCCATGGCGGTCGAATATGTCCGTGCGCTTATGGAGCGCGGCCTCACGATAAAGGAGGCAGCGAGCCAGATATTCTTCGGCATCTCGATGGGCGCGAATTTCTTCATGCAGATCGCGAAGCTCCGTGCCGCCCGCCCTGTCTGGGCAACAGTGATCAAGGCGTTCGGCGGCGACGCCGAGGATCAGAAGATGCACGTTCACGGTCGTCCGGCGCTCTTCTTCAAGACCGTGTTTGATCCGTATGTCAATATGCTCCGCAACACGACGGAGATTTTCTCGGGAGTCGTGGGAGGTCTAGACTCTTATGAGAATGAGCCTTTTGATGAGCCAATCAGGAAGGGCGACGTGTTCTCGCGCCGCATCGCCCGCAACGTGCAGATAATGCTTCAGGATGAGTTCGGATTGCTTCAGCCGATTGACCCCGCGGGCGGATCATGGGCGGTCGAGACGCTGACGAAGCAGATCAAAGAAAAGATTTGGGCGGAGTTCCAGACGATTGAGTCAAAGGGCGGCATCGTGAAGGCATTGCAGGCCGGATATCCCCAGGAGAAAATCGCGAAGACGCTCGCGGACAGGTTCAAGGCGCTGGAGCTGCGCAAGGATCGCATAGTCGGAAGCAACATGTACCCGAATATGACCGAGGAGCTTCTTGACAAGCGCGAGGAGGATGTCGCGGCGCTCAAAAAGGAGCGCATGGCTGACATCGAGACGTACCTGAAGGACATCGACGAGAAGCAGCGCGATGAGATGATTGCCGCTCTGAAGAGCGCAAAGGCGGGAGAGGCTGTTGACAAGGCGATCGCTGCCGCAAGGGCAGGAGCGATAATCTCCGAGATTCGCGCCGCGCTGAACAAGGGCGGAGAGCCTGAGAGCGTGACGGCTATCGGTCCTCACCGCTGGAGCGAGAATTACGAGGATCTCCGCATGGCGACTGAGAAATACAAGAAGGAGCACAACGGTGACAATGTCAAGGTGTTCCTCGCCAACATGGGGCCGATTCCGCAGCACAAGGCGCGCGCCGATTTCTCGACGACTTTCCTGCAGGTCGGTGAGTTCAATGTGGAGCTGAATAACGGATTCAAGACGACTGACGAGGCCGCCGCGGCGGCGAAGGAGTCGGGCGCGGACGTGGCCGTTATATGCTCGACCGACAAGACGTATCCTGAGATTGTGCCCGATCTCGCGCCGAAGCTCAGGGCGGCGCTCCCGAACGCGACGATTTACCTGGCCGGCGCAGCCCCGAAGGATTTGGAGCCAAAATACAGAGAGGCCGGCGTGGATGATTTTATTTCGGTCAAGGCTAATTGCTATCAGATTTTAAGGACCTTGCAGAAAAAGAAAGGGATGATTGACTAATGGCAGTAAATCCTGATTTCACGAAAATTGATTTGCAGGAGGCTCCCCGGGAGAGCGAGGCGGAGTGGAAAAAGAAGCTGGAGCAGGAGACGCATGAGAAATATGATGACATCGTGAACACGACGATGGAGCATGTGAAGGTGCGCTCGCTTTACACTCATGACGAGTACGACCACATGACGCATCTTGATTTCGCAAGCGGCATCCCGCCGTGCCTGCGCGGCCCATACTCGACGATGTACGTTTTCCGTCCGTGGACTGTCCGCCAGTACGCCGGATTTTCCACCGCGGAGGAGTCGAACGCGTTTTATCGCCGCAACCTCGCCGCCGGTCAGAAAGGTCTCTCGATAGCTTTTGACTTGCCGACTCATAGAGGCTACGATGCTGACAATCCCCGCGTGTTCGGCGACGTCGGCAAGGCGGGCGTCTCGGTCTGCTCGATGCTCGACATGAACATACTGTTCTCTGGCATCCCTCTCGACCAGATGTCGGTCTCGATGACGATGAACGGAGCCGTTCTGCCGATACTCTCTTTCTTCATACAGTCGGGAATTGAGCAGGGCGTTGACAAGGCGATCATGGCGGGCACGATTCAGAATGATATTCTGAAGGAATTCATGGTGCGCAACACCTACATTTACCCGCCCGATATGTCAATGCGCATCATCGGCGATATTTTTGAATACACGACGAATTATATGCCTAAGTTCAACAGCATCTCGATTTCCGGCTACCACATGCAGGAAGCCGGGGCGCCTGCCGACATTGAGCTGGGCTACACTCTCGCTGACGGCCTTGAGTATATCCGCACGGGCATCAAGGCCGGCCTGAAGGTCGATGCGTTCGCGAAGCGTCTCTCGTTTTTCTGGGCAATCGGCAAGAATTATTTCATGGAGATTGCGAAGATGCGCGCCGCGCGTGTGCTCTGGGCGAAAATCGTCAAGCAGATGGGCGGGACGAACGACAAGTCGATGGCTCTCCGCACTCACAGCCAGACATCGGGCTGGTCGCTCACCGCGCAGGACCCGTTCAACAACGTCGCCCGCACGGCGATGGAGGCGATGGGCGCGGCTCTCGGCCACACGCAGTCGCTGCACACGAACGCGCTCGACGAGGCTATCGCGCTGCCGACGGATTTCTCCGCTCGCATCGCTCGCAACACGCAGCTTTATATACAGGACGAGACGAGCGTCTGCAAGATTATCGACCCGTGGGGCGGCTCTTACTACGTCGAGGCCCTCACGAACGAGATTATACGCAGGGCATGGGCGCACATTCAGGAGGTCGAGAGCCTCGGCGGCATGGCCAAGGCTATCCCGACAGGCTTGCCGAAGATGCGCATAGAGGAGGCCGCCGCACGCCGTCAGGCGCGTATCGACTCGAACAACGAGGCGATCATCGGGCTGAACAAGTACCGCCTCGACAAAGAGGATCCGCTGGAAATCCTCGCCATCGACAACACCGCCGTCCGCAACGCGCAGGTCGCCCGCCTCGAGAAGCTCCGCCGCGAGCGCAACGAGGACGACGTGAGGAATGCGCTTGAGGCCATCACGAAGGCGGCTGAGGATCGCAAGAACGGCAACCTGCTTGAGTGCGCAGTCGAGGCCGCGCGCGTCCGCTGCTCGCTCGGTGAGATCTCCGATGCCGTTGAGAAGGTCTCCGGTCGCTATCAGGCTGTCATCCACACGATTTCCGGCGTCTACTCGTCGGAGTTCACGGACAAGACCGAGCTCAACAAGGCTCGCGCGCTTGCCGATGAATTTGAGAAGATTTCCGGTCGTCGTCCGCGCATATTCGTCGCGAAGATGGGGCAGGACGGTCACGACAGAGGGCAGAAGGTCATCGCCTCCTCCTTCGCGGACATGGGCTGGGATGTCGACGTGGGGCCGCTCTTCCAGACGCCGGCCGAGACTGCCCAGGACGCGGTGGACAACGATGTCCATATGGTCGGGTTCTCCTCGCTTGCGGCAGGCCACAACACTTTGCTGCCAGAGCTGGTGCAGGAGCTCGCGAAGCGCGGCCGTGACGATATAATGGTCGCCATCGGCGGCGTCATCCCCGTGCAGGATTACGACCATCTTTATGAGAGCGGGGCGGTCGCGATATTCGCTCCGGGCACCAACATACCTGAGGCAGGCGTGAAGCTTTTGAATCTCCTCATCGAGCGTGAGAAAGAGGGAAGCGCAGCGGAGGGCTAAAATATGCCTAGCTATACAAATTCAAAGCCCGAGTGGGCGCCCGAGCAGGACGACGCCAACTTTGCCTGCAATGTCATGAGCGGCATTGAGGGGATAAAGGACACGACGGTAGGCAATATCAACCCGAATATAAAATCGGGAGCTTTAAAGCCGAAGCCCAAGAAGGCGCTCTCCGTCGAGGAATTTGTCAAGGGCGTCAGCGAAGGCAATCGCGGTATCCTCTCACGGGCGATCACGCTGATTGAGAGCAACAACCCGAATCATTTCGCGAAGGCGCAGCGTGTCCTCCAGGGGCTGCTGCCGCGCACGGGGAAGGCTCTGAGAGTCGGCATCACCGGAGTGCCGGGGGCAGGAAAGTCCACGACTATCGAGGCGTTTGGCAATATGCTGTGCGACCTCGGCCATCGCGTCGCGGTGCTGGCCGTCGACCCGACGAGCTCGGTCACCCGCGGCTCGATACTCGGAGACAAGACGCGCATGGGCACGCTCTCCACTCGTCCCGAGGCTTTCATACGTCCGTCTCCCGCAGGAGGCACGCTCGGCGGCGTCGCGCGAAAGAGCCGCGAGACGATGCTGCTCTGCGAGGCGGCGGGCTATGATGTCATCCTCGTCGAGACGGTCGGGGTCGGGCAGTCGGAGACGACGGTGCGCTCGATGGTCGATTTCTTCATGCTCATAGTGCTCACGGGAGCAGGCGACGAGCTGCAGGGGATCAAGAAAGGCATCATGGAGCTGGCCGACGCGATCGTGGTCAACAAGGCTGACGGCGACAATTACCTGAAGGCGAAAGTCGCCCGCGCCGACTATGAGAGAATGTTGGAGTATATAAGGCCCGCGACTGAGGGCTGGAAGACTCACGCGTATCTCGCGTCCGCGGTCAAGAAGACCGGGCTCAAGGAACTGTGGGACATAATCAGGGCTTTCCAAAAAGTCACGAGCGACTCGGGAGTGTTCCAGCGTCGCCGCGAGGCGCAGCTCATTGACTGGGTACACAGCATGATTGATGAGCATCTGCACAATCTCTTCTTTGATGACCCCGTCGTCTTGGGGCGTATCCCCGAGATAGAGGAGGCCGTGCTGAAGGGGATAATATCGCCGACGCAGGCGGTGGCCGAGCTCATACACATATTTGATATCCAGCGGGCGACGGAGCGGCATGTCGATTTGTTTCACCCGGAGAATAAATAGTTGGTAAAAATTATAGAACAGATCTAGTTGCTTGAGACTGGATCTGTTCTATAATTATATTATTGGCTGGGGGTTGCCTATCAATGTACACGAAAAAAATTTATTTCGCGGGCGGCAGTTTTCATGAGCTGCAGGAGGTATTCTCCCGCGTCGCGGGCGTCGTATCGTGCCGGGCGGGCTACATCAATTCCGATGTCGAGAGCCCGACTTATGAGGCGGTGCTCCATGGCGAGACGACGGCGGCCATGGGGATTGAAATTTCATTCAATCCCAAAAAAATTGACCTGTCCAGTCTCATGGACATCCTCTTTGCTGTAATAAATCCCTACTCGAAGGACAAGCAGGGGGAGTGCGAGGGGCGAATGTACCGCAGCGGCGTCTACTACGATTCGGCGGAGGATGAGCCAATCATAGCGTACCACATGAACTTCATCCAGAACCGAAAGAAGATACCCGCGGCAAGCGACTCAAGCCTCATAGTCAATGACCCGAATCATGAGGTGGCCGGCATCAGGCAATGCCACGCGGAGGCAATGCGCATAAAGAATTTTTATCCGGCCGAGGAGCTTCATCAAAATTTCTTGAGGCGGTTCCCGCTGACAAAGACGTTCATTGATTTCAAAAAGCTTGAGGAACTATCAATAATCAAGTAGTCAC
>JAFTAB010000119.1 GCA_017458745.1 Schwartzia sp. (in: firmicutes)
CGTACTCATCGAGCATATCATCCGTTATCATATAATATTTCCTCCACGATTATCACGCCTCCCCGCTTTCGACGCGCGGCTCACTTTATCTCATTTAGCCTCGCGGCAAGGCTCTCCGCTGTGCCATAGTCCCACGCATCCACTATGAACATATCACCAAGATAGAGATATGTGCCGTCAGCATACGCGCTCGACTTGCCATGGCCATCGTGGAAAGCGCGCGCGAGATTGCCCGCCACGAAGTACGCCCTCTCCGCGCCGCTCATGGTGTCGTCCGCAGGCACAACCATAAATTCTTTCTTGTTGATTTTGACGGTGCCGCTCTTTTCCTTTTCATTTACCTCGACATCCACGACCTTGCCGCTGTACTCATTCATCATCTTATTATACTTATCGCGCCGCTCGCCATGCTCGGGGTGATCCGACGGGCTGAATATGTCGCCCACAAAGCTCTGCTTGTTGTCGCCGTACTGCTCGATGACTCGCTGCCATATTGCGGCGCACGCCCCGATATTATACCCCGAGTGCGTCAGGTACTCAAACGAGAGCTTGTCCGCCTCCCACTCCTGCGGCTTCGTCACATGCACCGCGCTGGCGTAGTTGGCGAAAACGCCCCCCAGCAAATCGCCCGCTGCCCCGCCTACCGCTCCGCCGAGCACGCTGCCGAGAATCTGCGAGTTGAGCGTGCCCTTCAGGCTCTTCCTGACATGCTCCTTCTGCCCGTGCCCCATCTCGTGGCCGAGCACGACCGCTATCTCATCATCATTCGCGACTAGATTGAACATGCCCGTGTTGACGCTCATATTGTGGCCGAGCGAGCAAAATGCGTTGAAGCTCTTATCGGGATTGATAAAATAATCATACGGCTTGTCGTAAATCGACGGGTCCACCGCGCCAATGGCATCGGTGAGGGTCGCCATTATCCCATCGAGCCGCGCGTTCAGCTCGGGGTCATCATTCACCCCGTATTGCTCCTTCAGCTGATTCATGAACTCCCCGCGCCCGTCGTTGTCATAATACTTCATCGCCGAGTCAACCTGCTGATACGTGATGGCGGTCCCTATGACCGCATCGAGTATTCCCGCGTCGGCGCTCGGCGCGGGCGCAATCGAAAATGACAGCAATGCCGCGGCGCAAAGGGCGGCAGCCTTCTTCCTCAGATTTTTAATCGTCATTGAATATCACTCCTAAAAATAAAATCACATCTATTATTTCTCCAAAAACAAAAAATTTCCTGCAAAAATATGATGTTTTTGATGATAGACATTCTCCAATCGTGATATTATAATGAACCCTGTGGGAGGTGAACCAAAAATGCTCAAACAACATAAGACCTCGATAGCCATCAGCGCATCATTCATAATCATGCTCGCCATGTTCTGGGTGCTGCCGCAGGTCGCCTTCGTCGTCTTCATCGCGGTGCTGCTCGACCTCCTGCTGCACCCCTTTGTCGACCGCCTCGAGAGGCTGCGCCTGCTCCCCCGCTCGGCGGCGGTGGCAATATCGCTGATATGCTTTTGCCTCATCGTGATAGTGCTTTTCACTGTCATCTCCACGACGCTCGCTGATTCCCTGCAAAAATTCTCAGAGGATTTGCCTCAAATCAACGCGAGCATCAGAAGCCTGCTGGAGTCGTCCGAGTTCATCACGAACGAGCTTGACAACCTTTGGTCAGACATAACGCGCCTTTCAATAACGATGATTCGCGCCTCTCTTTCGACAGTCCTCGACATTTTCTCGCGCGTCTTCGATGTGGTCATCATACTTTTCACGGCTTTTTATCTCCTGAAAGACGGCCGCCAAATCCAGAAATGGCTTGCCCGTCTTTTCCCGTCACGCGACCATTTGAGAGTGTTCCGACTTATTGACCATATTCTTTCCGCGCTGCACACCTACATAGTGAGCCAACTGGCGATATGCTTCATCATGGGCATCGTGGTATTCATATACTTCTCATGGTGCGACCTGCCATACGCCGCAATATTCGCCGTCTTCTCGGGAATCAGCGAGTTCGTTCCCGTCATCGGCCCCACGATTGCCTCGGCATTCGGCACCGCGATCACCGCGACATTTTCACGTCAGCTTGCTATCCAGACCCTGCTTTTCTACATCATCATCACGCAGATAAACCACAATTTCATATATCCGAGCCTGATAGGAAAGACCCTCGGCATCCACCCAATAGTGATACTCCTTGGAATACTCATAGGCGGCTGCGTGCTGAACGCGGCAGGAATGTTCCTTGCCATCCCGTTCATAGTGATGATACGCATCGTGATATTGGACATCCATGGGAGCTTGAACGGCAAGCCCCGCCTCCCCCGTGCAGTCCCGCGAAGAAAAACAAGGCAGAAAGTAGAGCCGTCAACCGTGGATTAATCCAGCGCGCCAAGGCGCAAAATTTCATTTCAAAAATCTTTTCCCGCAAAAAGCAACAAAAAAAATAAGCCGCCGACATAAAGCCGACGGCTTATTTTTTATCTGCTGCTATTATTTTCCGTTGCGCTTATTTCTTGCTTTTGTCGCCAAACACAAGCCCGTCAATCAGATGAATGAGCTGGTTGATTTCCGGCTTCGAGACCTGCGCGTTCGCGCCCAGCGACTCGCCCTTTATCTTCATCTCTTCATTTATCAGCGACGAGAAGAGTATCACCGGCACATCGCTGAGGCGCTCATTCTCGCGTACCAGCTTCAACAGGCGATGACCGTCCATCTGCGGCATTTCAATATCCGTGACCAGCAGGCTGACCAGCTGCTCTATCGGCCTGTCCTTCTTTGTCAGCTCAATGAGATAATCCCATGCCTCTTGCCCGTTACCGTTCGCCTTGACGAATGTGTACCCGGCGTCGTGCAATGTGGTCACGAGCAGCTCACGCAGCATCGGCGAATCCTCGGCGACGACTATGTGCGCCTTGCCGCGGCGATCCTTTATCTCCTGCTCCGCGTCCTCGACCGTAGTAAGTTTAGCGTTAATCTCCGGGTTGATTTCCGCTATGACCGTCTCAAAGTCGAGCAGCAGGACAATCTTGTCCTCCATCTTTATGATGCCCACCACGCGCGACTGGTCACCGACCTCCGGGGAAGGCTCCATCTCTTTCCACGATATACGATGTATGCGCGAGACGTTATCGACAAGGAAGCCTATGCTGTAATTGTTGATCTCCGTGACGATGATGTTCCTCGGATGCTCTGAGCCCTGCACGTTAAGGCAACGCTGGAGATTGACGAGCGGCATGGAGCGCCCGCGCAGAGTGAAAAGGCCGTCGATGTACGGATGAGCCTGCGGCATTGATGTCACCGGGAAATCCGCGCTGGTGATGACCTCGCGCACTTTCGCGACGTTGATGCCGTAATTCACTTCACCGATATTAAACTCGACGATTTCAAATTCATTTGTGCCCGTCTCCAGCAGAATACCTTTTTTGTCTCCACTTGTTTCTGCCATATGATTCGCCCCCATCATTCTCTATTTCATTATGAGATTATCAGTCAATTTAGCTAATATATATTTATTCGATACAAAAAAAATTTTTCCTTCTTTTTTCAAAAAAAACATTAAAAAAATTTTTTATATTTATTCATTTTTATCCTTTAGATATGTCCAGCCGTCCCTTTGCTCGATGAGCCCTTCCTTTATCAGGTGCCCTAGGGCCCTCTTGAAAGCAGCCTTGCTGATTTGGAATTTATCGCGGATTACCTCCGGCGATGTCTCGTCAGCATACGGCATTTTTCCGTGCCTCTCTTTCAGCAGGTCGAGAATCCTTTCACCGTCGGTGATGAGTGCTTTCTCTTTCACCTCGCGCAGCGACGCGTTGAGCCTGCCGTCATCGCGCACGTATGTGAC
This sequence comes from Schwartzia sp. (in: firmicutes), assembly GCA_017458745.1. Classification (GTDB taxonomy): domain Bacteria; phylum Bacillota; class Negativicutes; order Selenomonadales; family Selenomonadaceae; genus RUG024. The sequence continues at coordinate 3,845 of JAFTAB010000119.1, forward strand.
TCGTGCCGTGACCGTCGCGCCGACGCGCGGCCTGTCAATCATTTCGTTGTTGTCGATGAACACGATGTACCGCTCCGACGAGAACATGAAAGCGCCCTTGTCGGTGTAATTATAAATCTCGCCTGTCACCTTGGCGCCGACTCTGACCCCGGTCGCGGGCTTTGACGCTCGGCGCATCTCATCCTCGACCTCCATCGTGACGGCGAGTCGCCCCGACTTATCCTTGTAGAGCTTCGCCCATACGACATCGCCGATCTGCGGCCTGCCCCTCATTCCGGCATACGGCATGAATATGCCGCGCTCCGCTCCGACATCGAGGAAAGCGCCATCCTTGGAGATATTTATTACCTTGAGTTTCGCTATCTGACCCTCGCGCATTTTCGGCACCCGCATACTCGCGGTCAGTCTGCCCTTAGGGTCACGATAGAGGAACACTTCCACCTCGTCGCCTATATTGACCGGCGACGTCTGCTGGAGATGATGAAGCAGGATGTCGTCGCTCGTGTTCCCAGTCTCGGCGTCGAGCCACGCGTCATGATCCTGCTTGCCGACGCGAGCCACCCTCAGCTTCTCGACGGTGCTCGGCATGTGGTATTTCTTGTGATGCCATTCCTCGTCGATGCTGTGGCCGCTCGCTTTCTCAAGGGGCGGCTTATTTTCCATGGAAATATTTTTTTCTTCGTGAGCCATTTCAGATGCCATGATTATTCGTCCTCGTATGACGTAAGTTCCGCGTCGCGCCATAACGTCTCAAGCGCGTAGTACTCCCGAGCGTCGCCCGTGAATATATGAGCCACGACGTCGCCGTAGTCCATCAGTATCCACTCGCCCTCGCGATAGCCCTCCTTGTGACGAAACTCGATGCCCTCCTCCGCCAGCTCGTCCTCAATCTCATCGGCTATCGCCCTCGTCTGAATGACGGTGTTAGCCGAGCAGACGACAAAATAATCCGTGGCAGTCGTCAGGTCAATCATCTTCATCAGCACGATGTCACGCGCCTTCTTATTGTCGGCCGCCGCCGCAATCCTTTTTGCCAAATCAAGTGATGTGCTCAATAGCTGTTATCCTCCTTTATTTCACTTTTTATCCTCTTTTCCCTCATCCTCAGGGAAAAGCTCCGCCATTTTTTCCTTTATCTTCGCGCCGTCCGGCAGCCACGCCGTCTCGTCGCCAGCCATGGGCTGGCCGGGCAGCATCATCGCCTCCGGCTCCTCCGCCGACAGGCTTTTCAGCATGTTCGCCAGCTCCGCCGTGTCCCACACCTCGACGCTCGTGTTCACCCTCTCCTGCAATATCTTCGCGATGTCGGGGAGCTTGGCAAGCGTGTCTATGTGAAGCACTTTGTCGTACATGGCGCGAATGAATCTGTGCTGCCTCTGCACTCTCCCTATGTCGCCGAGGTCGCCCGAGCGGTAGCGCAGGAATTTCTGCGCGGTGTCGCCGTCCATGTGCTGATAGCCCTGCGGGATGTGAATATAAAGCCCCGCCTCCGGGTCCTCATAGTCCATCTTCGTCTCGACATAGAGGTCCACTCCTCCGACCGCGTCAACCAGCTCCCTGAGCGCCGACTTGTCCAGCACCACGTACTGATGGACGGTGACACCGAGCAGCCCCCTCACGGCTTTCAGCGTCTTGCCTATGCCCTCCCTCTCGTATATCATCTTGACCTGCTCGGGCTCACTTCCATTCACAGTGATCAGCGTGCCTCGCGGTATCGAAATCGTCCTTATCTTGCCGGTCTTTTGCTCAAGACTTATCACCATCACGGCATCAGCCCTCGGCCCCATCCCGTCGCCGCCATCGTCTATCCCGACGGCAAGGATATTCATGTAGCCCGTGAATTTCTCGTCAATCGGCGTTGCCCTGCTTGCCTTCCGCTCGGCATACTCCAAATACATGGCATGATACTCATCATAAATCGCGCTGCCCCACAGGAAAACCTGATAAAACCCGTAAAATATAGCGCACATTATCATCATGAATATGATGCGCCTTATGAATTGCAGCCAAAGAAATCGGCGACGAATACGACGCTTTGCTTTTATATTCGATGCCGTGGGGCTTTTCGCCACGCGTGGCCTTCGTTTTGTCCCGCCGCGCCTTTCTGCCATTTACCGCACTTCCAATAAAATGAGACTTATTCAGCAGGCATTTGATTCTCCCACTGAACACGGTTTGATTAACTCACGTCTTATCGCCCTTTGGCATCGGACAGGATCCTGTTCCGCGCCTCGACGGTGCTGGGATGGATTAGCCCGCCCTTGCTGAGCACGAACATAATCGACTGCGACAGCCCCGCGAGCATCATCTCATCGAGCGTCGCCGTGCGCGAAAGCTCCCTGAGTTCCTCGACGCCATCGTAGTCGCGCCCCGGCTCTATCATGTCAGCGAAGTATATAATCTTCTCCAGCGGCGACATCAGCGGGCGGCCAACAGTGTGGCTGCTTATCGCCTGCTCAATGGCAATGTCCCTGACCTCATAAACCTCCGCCGCGCGAGCCGCGCCCAAGGGGGCATGAAGCAACAACGGCATCGACTCCTCCACCCTGTCGATGCGTATCCCCCTCCTGTGCGCCTCGTTTATCATCTCGTCAGTCGGGTATTCCCTCGCGCAGTCATGAAGAAGAGCCGCGTAACGAGTCTTCTCCTCGTCCACTCCGAACCGCTTCGCCAGCATCAGCGCGGACTCAACCACGCCCAGAGAATGCTCGTACCTATGAGCATTCAACCGCCCCTTCAAAATGTTTTTACATTCATCAAACGGCAACATAGATTATCCCTCTTATTGCAAATATAATCCGTTTTTCACAATGTATTGCTCGACAGCCTCGGGAACGATGTACTTTATTGAGCTGCCGCGCCTCACTCGCGCGCGGATGTCAGTCGAGGAAATTTCAAGCTCGGGCGTCGCCAGCGGGTGGATACGCGCCTCGCCTATCTCCCCCAGCTCGCGCCTGAGGCTCTCCGCGGACGCGTCGCTGCCCGGCCTCTGAGCCGCTATGAACTCGCAAATGGACAGCAGCTCTTCTATTCGCTCCCAAGTGGCTATAGTCTTCACAATATCCGTGCCAATCAGAAAATAAAATTTTGTCCCGCCATGCAGCTTTTGGAGTGCCCTGACGGTATCGACCGAGTACGACAGCCCCTCGCGCTTCACCTCGATGTCGGAAACCTCAAAATACGGATTGGAGCAAGTCGCGAGCACCGTCATCATATACCTGTGGCGGGCATCGGCCACCTTCTGCTCCCTCTTGTGCGGCGGGTTCCCCGACGGTATGAATATGATTTTATCGAGATGATACTCATCGCGCACCGCCTCGGCCATCATCAGATGCCCGACATGGACGGGGTCAAAAGTGCCACCCAGTATGCCAGCTTTTTTTAACGTATCGCCCATAACTACTTCCCTTAGGAACTTGCACAATAAAAAAATTTTTATAGGACGCAGGACAAGGAACTGCGCGAAAAAATTTTCATCGAAAAATGAATTTCGATAATAACCTGTTATCTATCATTTTATGTCATTTGAAGGGTTATCGCAAGTTTTTATTGCAATATGTATTTTATCCGATGCTAACGGGCGCTAAAACTCCCGCTTCTTAAGCGGGAGATAAGCGCCCATAAGGCAATGGGTAAATTCGACTAGATTCAGTTATTGGAGCCTCTTATGAGCAAAGCGAATTAGAGGCTCCTGTATGCATGGGGACGCGAAAGCGTCCATCGTAGGGA
>JAFTAB010000120.1 GCA_017458745.1 Schwartzia sp. (in: firmicutes)
AGCCTGTCGCTAAAATCATAAAGATTGTGAACGAGTCTCGCCGCCCTGTGATCGCGATTGATGTGCCGTCCGGCATCAACGCCGATACCGGCGCGGTGACCGACGACGCGGTTCGCGCTGTCTCGACTGTCACCTTCGGTCTTCCCAAGGCGGGGCTTTTCTTCTGCCCGGCTGCGTCCTACGCGGGAGAGCTGATTGTCGATACTATCGGCCTTCCTTATGCCCTGCTGAGGGATCGCACCATAATGCAGGATTATCTCGACGGCGAAATGGCATCGTCGCTCCTGCCGATTCGCCAGATGGACGCGCACAAGGGCAGCGAGGGGCGAGTGCTGGTCGTGGCCGGTTCCCGAGGAATGACGGGGGCGGCTGTTCTCTCGTCTCAGGCGGTACTGCGGAGCGGCGCGGGGATAGCGATGCTCGCCTCAGCCGAGAGCCTGATGAATATATTCGCCGTTAAGCTGACCGAGACCATGACGCAGTCGCTGCCAGAGATTCGCGAGGGCATACTGGGCGACACGGCGTATGAGGTCATAATGAAGCAGGTCACTAAATTTGACGCGCTGCTCATCGGCCCCGGCCTTGGGCGCGACCCCGCGACGAGCGCGATGATTCGCCGCGTCGCGAAGGAGGTCAAGCTGCCGGTCGTGCTGGATGCCGACGCTCTCTTTGCGTTCGTCGGTCACACGATGGAGATAAAGGGCATCGGCTCGCCGCTCATAATGACCCCGCATCTCGGCGAGATGGCCTCGCTGCTCGGCATCAGCGTGGACGAGCTGAAATCTAATCTCATAGAGACGACGAGGAAAGCCTCCCGCGACTGGGGCGCGATAATAGTGCTGAAGAGCGAGCGAACCATAATAGTGCATCCTGACGGCAGGGTGCTCGTATCGTCGAAGGGCAACGCCTCGATGGCGACGGCGGGCGCGGGCGACGTGCTCGCGGGCACGATAGCGGGGCTGATAGGGCAGATGGCGCAAGGCGACGAGGAAAAAGCGGCGGCTCTTGGCGTTTATCTCCACGGCTCGGCGGGGGACATCGCCGACGAGGCTAAGGCGGAGGGCCTCACGGCGGGCGACATAGTTGAAAATCTCCCCGCCGCAAGAAAATTATTGAAAGAGCTTGATTGAAAATATTATTTCCAAAGAGTTTTATGTAATTTGATTGTATTTCATTGAAGGGAGGATGCTGCTTTGGAAATGCAGGATTTTTCGCTTCCGTCTTTCATGCTGCCGAGTGCTTTTCGTGGCATCCTCTCGACAATATCGTTGTTGGACGTGCTGGACATACTGCTGGCCGCCGTGATTTTTTACAAGACATACGAGATGCTGGAGGACACGAGGGCAATCACTCTTGTGAAGGGCATCATGGTCATCCTGATGCTCGCGATAGCCTCAAGTTTTTGGGGGCTGCATACGATATTTTGGATTTTGCAGAATATCATTGCTGTCCTTGTCGTCGCTATCCCCGTTGTCTTTCAGCCGGAGCTGCGCCGCGCCTTGGAGCACATCGGGCAGGGCAGGTTCTTAGCGGCCTCGGGCATCGCCAATGAGGAGGAGGCGCGTGTTCTCATCAGTGAGCTGGTCGATGGCGTGTGCCGCCTCTCGGAGAAGAGCATCGGCGCGCTCATAGTCATAGAGCGCTCGATGGGGCTGAAGGATTTGTCTGACAAATATATCAAGCTTGACGCGCTGGTGACCAGCGACCTCCTGATGCAGATATTTGTCCCCAATACGCCTCTTCATGACGGGGCAATAATCATACGCGGCAATCGCATTGCCTCGGCGACGGTGGTGCTGCCGCTGACCGAAAACAACAATCTGTCCTCGGAGCTTGGCACGCGCCATCGCGCGGCCATCGGCATCTCGGAGCAGTGCGACGCGCTCGTCATCGTGGTGAGCGAGGAGACAGGCACTATCTCTGTGGTCGAGGAGGGGCGTATCTATCGCCATCTCGACAAGAAGGGGCTCCGCAACCGTCTCGTGTCCATGTATGCTAATCAGCTCATTGGAGGCGCGATGAAGATAAAGGACATAATCGCCGCTGTCAGAAAGTGGGGATCACAATCATGATGGAATGGCTGATTACCCTTTTCACGCGCAATAAAATCGCAAAAATTTTGGCCGTGATGGGAGCTTTCACGCTGTGGCTTTTCGTCATGGAAAACAAGAACCCCATGACGACAAAGACTGTCACTGTCCCCCTGACTGTCCTCGAGATGCCCGAGAACGTTATTGTAAACCAGGACGAGGAGAAAGTGAGGATAAAGCTCCGCGGCAAGCGCTCCGCTTTCGGGGATATGGACGATGATGATTTGCAGGCCGTGGTCTCGCTCTCCGACGTGAAGGAGGGCAGAAATCTCATAAGGGTTCATACTGTCGTGCCGACCGGCATGGAGGTCGAGAGTGTCTCGCCTGAGGCCATTGAGTTTAATGTCGAGTCGATTGTTTCCGAGGATAAGGATGTCAGTCTTTTTCGCACGGGCAACGTGCCGTCGAACATGACAGTGGCCTCGATAGACGCTGATACGCTCTATGTCAAGGCAAGGGGCGTCAAGTCGGCGGTTGACAGCGTATCGAAGGTTATCGGGTATGTCGGTCTTAATCCCGACAACACGCAGGATTTTGACATCGACGTGCCGCTTTCGCCTGTCAACGAGGATGGGCGGGTCGTCGAGAATGTGTCGCTGTCGCCCTCGTCGGTTAAGGTGCATGTGAAGCTCGCGCGCAGCCTGTCAAAGAAAATCGTGAATGTGAAACCGGTGCTGACGGGGAAGCTTGGCAGTTCGCTTGACGTGATTGATGTGAATGTGCTGCCGGCGCTCGTCGAGATAGCGGGCGATGCCGCTGTAATCGAGAAAGTGAATGTGCTGAATACCGAGCCGATAGCCTTGAACGATCTAAAGGGTTCCACTCGGAAGACTGTGTCGCTGGTGCTGCCGGATGGCGTGACAGTGACAAATAAAATCGTTTCCGTCAGCATAGAAATAGAGGAAAAATAAAGAAGGGCGCGATATGACGCGCCCTTTTGCTATGCGTGTTTTTGGATGAGGGTATTTTTATGATTCGAGTCTCAAATATTTTTGTTCCTGTCAGAAATGAATCGGGTATTGAAAATGTGGCGGCGGAGCGGCTTGGGGTTCCGGCGTCGTCGATACGCGATGTCGTGATAGTCCGTCGCGCGATTGATGCCCGGCGCTATCATGGCTCGCCGCTGGGCTTCGTGTTCTCGCTCGATGTCGCTCTGTCGCCAGCAGATGAGGGAGACGTGCTCGCCAGAGCCGCGCATGGCGGAAAGTATTACAAAAATATTTCGCCTTCGCCGAAATCGTTGCCCTCGATATTTGAGGGGCTCACTGATTTATCGTCGCGCGTGATGCGCCGCCCCGTGGTAATCGGATTCGGCCCGGCGGGGATGTTCTGCGCTCTCCTGCTCGCCCGCGCCGGTCTCTCGCCGCTTGTCTTGGAGCGGGGCGCGGATGTTGATACTCGCGCGGCGGCTGTCGGGCGGTTTTGGGGCGGCGGCCCTCTCGATGAGACGACTAACGTGCAGTTCGGCGAGGGAGGGGCAGGGGCTTTTTCCGACGGCAAGCTAACGTCGAGGAGCAGCGACCCCGTGCAGCGCGACATAATAGAGACATTCATAGCGGCGGGCGCGCCGGATGAGATACGTTTTCTCCAAAAACCGCACATAGGGACCGACATACTTCGGGGCGTAGTGAAAAATATCCGCGAGGAAATAAAAAAACTTGGCGGCGAGATAAGATTTAATTCGACGGTCACAGACATAAAATTTGACGCGTCGGGTGTGAAAAGCCTCATAATTGATGGAGGGGAGGAGGCGGCGGCTGACGCCGTGTTCCTCGGCGTCGGCCACTCCGCGCGTGACACATACGCTATGCTTCGGGCGCATGGCGTAGCTATGGAGCCAAAGGCTTTCGCAATAGGAGTGCGCATCGAGCACCCGCAGTCGATGATTGACGAGGCGCAGTACGGGGACGATGCCGAGCTGGTGGGCAGCCTGCTCCCGGTCGCCGATTATGCGCTGACCTATCAGGACAGGGAGACGGGCAGGGGAGCTTACTCGTTCTGCATGTGCCCCGGGGGGCAGGTAGTCGCGGCGGCATCGGAGCGCGGACGCATCACGACGAACGGCATGAGCCTCCATGCTCGTGACTCCGGCGTGGCGAACTCGGCCCTGCTGGTGCAGGTGCGGCCTGACGATTTCGGCGGGGAGGTGCTCGGGGGCATCGAGTTTCAGCGGCAATATGAGGGGCTGGCATTCAGGCTGGCCGGCGGCGACTATCGCGCGCCGGTGCAGAGCGTCGGGGATTTTCTCGCAAATAAATGGGGCAGCGAGAATTTTGTCATTAGCCCGACTTACCGCCCCGGAGTCGTCGCGAGAAACCTCCGCGAGTGCCTGCCTGATTTCGTGGCAAAGACGCTCGCCGACGCGCTGCGGCAGTTCGGCAGAAAGATAAAGGGATTCGATGACGCGGGCATCCCGATGACTGGCGTGGAGATGCGCTCGTCGGCGCCATGCCGCATAGTGCGTGACAGGGATTCGCTCGAGTCGGCAAGCTGCGCCGGGCTATACCCCATGGGCGAGGGCGCGGGCTACGCGGGCGGCATAATGAGCGCGGCCGCGGACGGGCTAAAGTCAGGGCTTGCGTATTTGAATAAAATTAGGATATAATGAAGCGATTTCTCTTTTAAATACCTTAGGAGGATAATGAAATGTCAAGACTTTTTGGGACTGACGGGGTGCGCGGCGAGGC
>JAFTAB010000121.1 GCA_017458745.1 Schwartzia sp. (in: firmicutes)
AGATTACCGCAGCCTCCGCGCGATCCGCCAATGTCAGCAGCGCGTCCATGCGCGACGCCAGCACCGTATGCACGACCAACGCGAAAATCGCCACGCAAAGCCCCGTGGCGGTCGCAATCAAGGCCTCTCCGATGCCCGCCGTGATGGCCAGCGGCTGATCCGCGGCAATGCTGAAAATATTGAAGGAATCAATCATGCCCGCGATTGTGCCAAGAAGCCCCAAAAGCGGCGCCAGCGTCACAATCATCGACAGATAATTGAGCCGCGCCCGAAGCTTCATCGCCGCCTCGCCGTAAGCGGACTCCACTGCGAGGCGCACGTCCGCCCCGCTTTCCTGCGCTCGCGCGCCCGCGCCCAAAAGAAACGCCGCCACGTTGTCCCCCTCCGCGTCGACAGAGGAAAGCCCCGCGTGCGCCGCGTCCATGATTTTCTTTATCAGATCCTCGGCCCCCGCCGACGCGCGGCGATAAAAGAGCCAGCGATCAATGGCAATCGCCGCCACCGAAAGAGAGCAAATCAAAAGCAGCACCATCACCGGCCCGCCTTTTTGAAAAAGCTCCATACTGTTCAAAAAGAAAATCCCCTTTCATGGAATTTTGAAAATGTTATCGTACAAAAATGTTATCGTATAAAGAAGAAGGAACAAGAAATTGAGAAAAGTATAACGCAAAGAATAATCACTGTCAACTGAAAAAAGTTATCATTACAATTACGACCTCGAGGAGGAAATATGCTTGCAGGAAAAACAAAAACCACCCATTGAAAATATAAAAGAAGCACCTCTCCTATTTCTGATTCTCGCTCTGATATCTTTTTTCATGGCCGGTTGTTCTCCGACGCCGCATGCCCCGAAACGATGCGAGCGCACCGCCGTGGTCTTAGGCACCGTGGCGCGACTGGCCGCCGAGGGCGATACCGCGGAAATCGCCGTCACCGAATGTTTGAATCGACTCGACACGCTCGACCGCCTTTTTGATGACGACGCTCCTTCCGCCCCACTAGCGAAACTTCGCGATTCCGCAGGTACGGGCGAATGGATCCCGATGCCGCCGATGCTTTGGCATATTCTTTATCTTTCACAGTCATATTCGGAGCAAACAGGCGGCGCATGGGACATCACCATAGACCCCCTTTCGACACTTTGGAAAAAATCGCTGGTTGAAGGCGTACCTCCCTCGGACGAGGAAATCATGACCGCCCGTGAAAAAGTCGGCTGGGAGAAATTGGAACTCCGCGCGTCGGATCAAAGCGCCCGCTTGACGGAAAAAGATATGTCCCTCGATCTCGGCGGTGTCCGAAAGGGCTTCGCCCTTGACGAATGTCGCCGTATCTATGAAGCATATCATGTGACGGGGCTCATCGACCTCGGGGAAAGCTCCATCGCCGCCGTCGGCAAAAAAAAGGACGGCGAGCCTTTCCGCGTCGCATTGCGCCATCCCCGTGAAGCCTTGCCCGCGCGTCTCGGCGTTTTGCCGCTGGAGGATGCCGTGCTTTCCACCTCCGGAGACTACGAGCATTTTTTCATCGCCGACGGCGTTCGCTATCACCATATCCTCGACATGCGAACAGGATTTCCTGCGAAAAGCGGCATCGCCTCAGTCTCCGTTCTCATCGACGCGAATGAGCCGGACGCGGGGCTGATTTCCGATATGCTTTCCACGGCTTTTTTTGTCATTGGCAAGGAAAAAAGCCTCGACCTGCTGCCGTATCTCCCCGTTCGCGCGGAAGCCGTTTTCGCCGATGATTCGGGCGTTATCGCGGGGGAAAATCTTTTGCGGGAATAGAATGATTCCTCAATAATCCCGAAACATCTGCCGTATTTCTTCCGCGTCGTTTGTTTTCGTCAATGCGAGGCGCAGGAGCACTCGGGCTTTTTGCGGGTTCAGCGAGCCGCTGTCCAAAAATTTCGTCGAGCCGGAGGACACCACTGCGCCGCCGCTGACACGGGAAGCGCGAACGACAATGACACCCTCGTCGGCGGCTCGCGCCAGAATTTTTTCAACCGGCGCGGGGATGCTGCCATTCCCCAGTCCCGCATAGACGATTCCCTTCGCTCCGACTTGCAGGGAGGCCCTCGCCAATGCGCCGTCGTCGCCCTCGCAGCCGTACAGGACATCGACACGAGGCAGCGGCGCCCCTGCGGAAAATTTCAGCCGCCCGTTGCGTGACGTCACGCGGTCAAAGATGACTCCGTTTTCACCGACGCGCCCGAGCGGCCCAGCCTCCCGCGAGGCGAAAGCGGCAACGCTCGTCGTGTGCGTTTTCTCGACATCACGCGCGTCATGGATTACGCCGTCCATCACGACCAAGACTCCCTTCCCCTCCGCCTCTTGGCTCGCGGCGACGCGCACAGCGTCGAGAAGGTTCCGCGGCCCGTCCGCATTTTCCGCCGTCGCCGGACGCATGGCCCCGGTCAGCACGACGGGCTTTTCGCTTTCCACTGTCAGGGAGAGGAACAGCGCGGTTTCTTCCATCGTGTCCGTGCCGTGGGCGATGACAATTCCGTCAGCCTCGTCCGACGCGAGGAGCTCATTGACGCGCAGAGCGAGCCGCCGCCAAATTTCGTCCGTCATGTCTTTGCTGTCGATATTGCAAAGCTGCTCACCCCGCGCCTCGGCAAAATTGCAGATTTCCGGCGCAGCGTCGAGAAGCGCGTCCACGCCCAGCACGCCCGCCCGATAATCTATAATCTCCGACGGGGAGGCCGCCTCTCCCGCGATGGTGCCCCCGGTGGCAAGGACGAAAATGCGGCGAGGACGGGGCGATGCCGAAACGCCGCGCATCGAGCAAAAAAAGACCGACAACGACACGACCGCCGGCAAAAGAATCTTCTCCATATCTGCTGCGCCTCTCCTTTCACGCGCGGAGCTTTTTCAGCTCGCAGGGCACGAATTGCACGTTTCGTAATAATATTTTTGTCGGACACTATCGCATCCAAAATATCGACATTCTTATCGGAAACAAATTTTACATTCTTTACGCTATAGTGTAAAGTAGTGAAATAAAATGACAATAAGAAGAAAATATCAAGGTGACTTTCGGGAAAGGAAAATCATAGCGTGATTCATGCAAAAAAACAATCATCAAACAACACGAGAGAACTGGAACAGCGGATAGAAAATTATTGGGATAAGCGCAGCGCGGATTTCAGCCGTGTCCGTCGGCGTGAGCTTGACGGCCCCGACGGAGAACTCTGGCTGAGACTCATTGAAACGCATCTACCGGGAGAAAATCTCCGCATTTTGGATGCCGGCACGGGAGCCGGATTTTTTGCCATACTGCTGGCGCAGAGAGGGCATCGAGTCACGGGCATAGATATGTCCTCCGACATGCTGCATGAGGCAAAGAAGAATATGACGGCTGAGGGATGTCAGGCGGAGTTCCGTAAAATGAGCGCGCAGGAACTTGATTTTCCCGATGCCACTTTCGATGCGATTGTCAGCCGCAACCTCACTTGGACGCTGCCGGATGTCATGGAGGCTTATCGCGAGTGGTACCGCGTGCTCAAACCGGGCGGCATATTGCTGAACTTTGATTCGGACTGCGGAAAAGTGACTTTTTCCAAGAAGGATGAGCAGACGGATGTCCACGCGGGAATATCGCAGGAAATGGTCACGGAATGTAACAGCATCAAGGAGGAGCTTCGCATCAGCACACATATTCGCCCGGATTGGGATATTTCCTATCTGAAAGAACTGGGATTTTCCGTTGCCAGTGATGCGGATATTGCCCCGCTGGTACGAAAAGACAAGCAACTCCGCTATGACAACATTCCCATGTTCGCAATTTATGCAAAAAAGTAACGGCGGCATCGCCAAACATGCTGAGTAAATGAGCGCGAATAATCGCCTCATTCCGTGGCGATTATTTTTACGCAGTTCCTAAAAATAGAACCACTTCATAAATTGGTTCTATTTTTTTTACCCTTTTTCTTGTGAAAAATCATTTGCCGACAAATTTTTTCTTGAAATTGAGTTCGTTATCTGTTAAAGTATATATGTTCTAAAATTTATCCGATGCTAACGGTCGCTAAAACTCCCGCTTCTTAAGCGGGAGTTAAGCGCCCATAAGGCAATGGGTAAATTCGACTAGATTCAGTTATTGGAGCCTCTTATGAGCAAAGCGAATTAGAGGCTCCTGTATGCATGGGGACGCGAAAGCGTCCATCGTAGGGAATATAAAACTCCCACTGAATAAGTCTCATTTTA
>JAFTAB010000019.1 GCA_017458745.1 Schwartzia sp. (in: firmicutes)
ACGCGCGACGGAGTGCTTCTCCATGTACTCGCTCATGTCGATGCGAATCATGCTGCGCTCGTCGTCGAAAAGCGCCTCGGCGAGCGTCTTGGCAAGCTCGGTCTTGCCGACGCCTGTGGGCCCCAGGAATATGAATGAGCCAATCGGACGATTCGGGTCCTTTATTCCGGCGCGCGCGCGCAGTATCGCCTGGCTCACGACCTTGACAGCCTCGTCCTGCCCCACTACGCGCTCATGGAGCACATCCGCGAGCCGCAGCAGCTTCTCACGCTCGCCCGTCATCATCTTGGTCACGGGTATCCCCGTCCAGCGGCTCACGACCTCCGCGATGTCCTCCTCGCCGACCTCCTCCTTCAATAGAGTCGTGTCGCCCGAGCGGCTCTGGGCTATCTGCTCCTCTTCCTTCAATCGCTTTTCGAGATCGGGTAGCTTTCCGTATTTAATCTCGGAGGCTTTTTGCAGGTCGCCGCCGCGCTCCGCGACCTCCATCTCGTGCCTCGCGGCATCCATCTCCTTTTTGATGGCGCGGATGCGGAGTATCATCTGCTTCTCCGCCTCCCAGCGTCCGCGCAGCTCGGCCTCCTTGTCCTTCAGCGACGCTTTCTCCTTTTGGAGCGACGCGAGTCGAGCCTTCGAGCCATCGTCCGTCTCCTTGTTGAGTGCCTGCTCCTCGATTTCAAGCTGCATTATCTTCCTCTGCACCTCGTCAATCGGCTGGGGCACTGACTCTATCTCCGTGCGGAGCTTTGCCGCCGCCTCATCCACGAGGTCTATCGCCTTGTCGGGGAGAAACCTGTCGGAAATGTACCTGTCGGACAGCGTGGCCGCCGCGACAAGCGCCGCGTCACGGATTCGCACCCCGTGATGCACCTCGTAGCGATCCTTCAGGCCTCTCAGAATCGAAATCGTGTCCTCCACCGTCGGCTCCCCGACCATCACCGGCTGAAATCTGCGCTCCAGCGCGGTGTCCTTCTCGATGTACTTTCTGTACTCGTTGAGCGTCGTCGCGCCTATGCAGTGAATTTCGCCGCGAGCCAGCATCGGCTTCAGGAGATTGCCCGCGTCCATCGCGCCCTCGGCCGCGCCCGCGCCCACCACGGTATGAACCTCATCTATGAAAAGGAGAATCTGCCCGTCGGCTTTGGCCACCTCATTGAGCACAGCCTTCAGACGCTCCTCGAACTCGCCCCTGAACTTTGCGCCGGCAACGAGCGCGCCCATATCGAGCGAGTAGAGCGACTTGTGCTTCAGCGACTCCGGCACGTCGCCGGCGACGATGCGACGCGCAAGCCCCTCAACTATCGCTGTCTTGCCGACGCCCGGCTCCCCGATAAGCACCGGATTATTTTTCGTGCGGCGCGAGAGTATCTCAATCGTGCGGCGAATTTCCTCGTCACGTCCTATCACCGGGTCCAGCTTTCCCGCTCGAGCCTGCGCCGTGAGGTCGCGCCCGTATTTTTCCAGCGACTTGTACCCATCCTCAGGATGGTCGCTCGTCACATTCTGCTTCCTGTTCTTCTTTATCGAGCCTCTTATCTTCGCCGCCGTCAGATTGAACTCCCGGCAGATGCTCTTCACGTCGTCCGAGCCGTCCTCCACCACGCCGAGCAGCAAGTGCTCCGTGCTGATGAAATCATCCTTCATGTTCCTCGATTCCTGCTCGGCGCGCGCCATCACCCGCGCCATGTCGACGCCCATCGTGAGCCTGTCCTGCCCCTTTACGCTCGGTATCTTTTTCAGTAGCTGCTCCAGCCTCGCCCTCATCATCGGCAGGTCCGTACTCGCCTCATCAAAAATCGTCGAGAGCAGCCCCTCCGGCTCCTTTATCAGCGACAGCAAAAGATGCGCCGAAGTGATTTCCTGCTGATAATGAAGCGCCGCCATCTGCTGCGCCCCCTGCAGGGCCTCCAAAGTTTTCTGCGTGTATCTCTCCTCAGCCATGATTATTCCCTCCTATATTAATAAACAGTAAATATTGATAACAGATTTGCAACTCGTGGGACGTCACCACGAATTTTACGTGATGCATTGTATTTCTCTGCTCACAATTTCATTATAAACAAAAAAGTCAAAAAGTCAAATAATATTTTTGACTTTTTGACAAATTTTGAGATTATCTCGTTTGCATTGAAAAAATAAAATGAGACTTATTCAGCAGGAATATCAGATCCCCAATGAATAAGTCTCATTTTATCTTCGTTTTGCAATTATCCCTAAAGCCATTTCCGCGTTCTTTGCTGCGAGCGCACGAAGCTTCGCGAGCAGAGTCTCATTTTTCTTTTTGAAGTCCATTCGCCCTTGCCACATTTGCCTCACCT
>JAFTAB010000122.1 GCA_017458745.1 Schwartzia sp. (in: firmicutes)
CGTCACATCAATCTTGTTCGTCGTGTTTATAAAAAGATATGTTCGCAGCGCAAGCATCCACTGGCTGAAAATAGAGACAATGACCATGCCGAGTATCAGCACGTCCATAGTCGAAACGCTCCTGTGCACGAGCACCCGGTCAATTATGGTCTGCGAAAAAAACGGGGTGAGCAGGCCGAAGCACTGCAAAAGCAGCGACATTCCCAAGACCTTGAGCAGGAAGCTCTTGTACTTGACCACCACTGGAATGAACCAAGCAAACCCGAATTTCTCGACTTTCGAGAGCACCTTTTTCATCTGGAATCTTTTGGTGAAAAGCACGGCCTCATGCGACCAATTATCCTCAAAGAAGTCAAGCTTTCCCACCAAAAGCTGCTGGCCATCCGGCAGAAGCGGGTCAAAAAAGATTATCTTCTCATTGTCCACCTGAGTGACAAGCACAAAATTATTATTTTTCATCCTGCAGACCAGCGGCTTCGGCATGCCCCGCAGTCTCTCCATCGTGACATCGTCATATTTGCGCGACTTGAGACCTATATCCCGTGACGCGGTGAGGAGAGCCACCGTGTCAAGCGCGTTCTCATCAGTTATATAGGCGCGCTCCATCTGGCGCATGTCCGCCGGTATGGAGAAATGCCTCGCCACCTCCACAAGACAAGCAAGCGCCGAATCTTTATTAGCCATCAGTAAAAATTACCTCTCTCTGAACGCCTCATCCTTATACTTCCTGAACGGATCGAGGAAGAAATCTATTATGCGCTTTTTCTTTGTCTTTATCTCGGCAAAGCAATTCATGCCCGGCTGCAAGGCTATGCCGCTGTCATCATTCTCCACCGAGAGACCTATGCGGTACTTGCCGTTTTTATCCTTGTCGTTGTTGTTGGTGGTCACGTCCGGGCTGACCTCATCCACGACGGCATGAACCATGCCGTACTTCTGGAAATTAAAAGTCTCAATCTTCACCTCGGCCTCCTGCCCGACCTCGATAAAGCCTATGTCCTTGTTGTCGGCATACGCCTCGACCTCGAGCTTCACATCATCCGGCACGATCATCATCAGCGACTCGCCCTCCGAAATGACGCCGCCCACCGTGTGAACCGAAAGCTGATTGACACGCCCCGACACGGGCGCGAGAATTTCCGACTTCACGTTGGTCTTGTTGGCCTTCGTGAGCTCCTCGACGTAGGTATTAAGCCTCTGCTTGTTATCGACGAGCTGAGTCATCGTGTCCTGGCGATACGCCGAGTCCGTGGTCGCGAGCGCGTCCCTCGCCTCGGCGAGCTTCGCGCGCTCCTTTGTTATCTCCTGATCGAGAGCCTGCGTCTGCTTCTCATACTCCACTCGCGTGCTTCTTCCTTCCAAAAGCTGGAAATACGAGACAGCGTTTTCCTTGAAAAGCAGCTCCAAGCGTTCCTCTTTTTCCTTTGCCACCACATAGAGCGACGCGTACTTCTCGCGCTGCGCCTCCGCCGAGCGTATGGACGCCTCCTCCTGATCGACAGCCGCCTGCCCCTTTGTCATGTCAGCCTCGTACTTAGTGCGGCGGCTCTTGTAGAGCGCGACCTGCGCGTCAATATCTTTTCTGTCCAGCTTCCCGTCCTTATTGGAAGGGGGGATGAACGGGGTGTCATTCATCTCGGCCTGAAGCCTGTCGACAGTCATGCGAAAATACGCGACAGACTTGCTGAGCTGATCGACGTCGGCCTGAGTCTTGGTCATATCGAGGACAATCAGCTTTTGTCCTTCCTCCACATAGTCGCCCTCGCGGACGAGCAGCTCCTTGATTGCGCCCTTGTTCTCCGACTGCACGACCTTGACATTGCCGATCGGGATAATGCGCCCCTTAGCCACCGCGACCTCATCCACCTCACCGAGGAACATCCAAAGCGACGCCACAATGACCAGCCCTATTATAGTCCAGAGCACCAGCCTGCCGACCGGGGAGGGCGGCGTCTCCGTGACCTCCAATATGGACGGCAAGAACTCCGTCTCCGTGCCCTCAGTGTCGCCCTCGATGAAGTGATGATAAAATTTTCGATACTGCTCCTTTAGAGCCTCAATGATGTCGTTAATCTTGTCCATGCTGCCCCTTCTTTAAGTCTCAATTTATATATATATGAAATCCGTCGTTTCATTCCTAATCCGTTACCTGCTGGGCGTGGAGCCTCGCGTATATGCCCCCCAGAGCCAGCAGCTCCTGCGGGGTGCCCTGCTCCACCAAATGGCCATGGTCGAGAACCAATATCCTGTCGCAGTGCTCCACCGCCACCAGCCTGTGCGCTATGATTATCATCGTCCTGTCCTTGCCTATTTCCTCCAGATTCCTGATGACGGTTCGCTCGCTCTCGTAGTCGAGCGCGCTCGTCGCCTCATCAAAAACCATGATGCGCGGATTCGACAGCAGCGCCCTCGCTATGGCTATCCTCTGTCGCTGACCGCCGGAGAGGCTCGCCCCGCGCTCGCCCACTCTGGTATCGTAGCCCTCGTCCAGCTCCAGAATGAACTCATGCGCCCCCGCTATCTGAGCCGCGCGCATGACATCCTCCATGGGCGCGGTGGGATTGCTCTCCGCGATATTGTCGCGTATGCTCCCGTCAAAGAGATAGCTGTCCTGCATAACGACTCCCATTTGGCGGCGCAGCCATTGATAATCAGCATCCTTCAGGTCGGTCCCGTCCACCTTTATCGTCCCCTCCTCGGGGAAATAAATCTTCTCCAGCAGACCCGCCAGCGTCGATTTGCCCGAGCCCGAGCGACCGACGATGCCGATTTTCTCCCCCGCCTTTATGGAAAAAGAAATATTCTCCACGGCATGAGGCAAATCAAGCCTGTACCTAAAGGAAACATTCGAGACCTCGATATCGCCCCTGATGACAGCGAGCCCCTTTGGCGGCTCGAACAGAACCGGCTCCATGCGCTGATTCAATATGTCTGTCATCATGGTGAGTCCCAGAAAAGCCTGCTGCACGTCAGGCCACATCGTCAGCAGATTGATGAGCGGGCCTGTCGCCTGCCCTGCAAGAATCTGAAACGCGATGAGCTGCCCCAGCGTGAAATCGCCGTCCATGACCATGTAGCCGCCGTACCACAAAATCACAAGCGACGACACAGTCCTTATTGCGGCATTTCCGCCATTGACCAGCAAGCTGAAAGACGCCGTGTCAAACTGAGCCTGAACGAAACGCGAGACATGCTTCTCCCATTTTTTGAGGAACTGCGGCTCAATGGCGAGCGCCTTTATCGTCTGCATTCCGGTCACCGCCTCGACGATGAACGCCTGCCGCGCCATCATCACGCGCCCGACATTAAGATATTTCTTCCAATACACAGGGTACGCGATAAAAGTCTGCACGATATAGAGCGGGACAATGACGAGCACTATCAAAGTAAGCGGCACGCTGTAGAAAAACATCATCGCCACGAAGAAAACGGAAAACAGCACATCGAGTATTGAGGAGACAGCCTTGCCCGTCATGAAATTCCTGACCGTCCCCATCATTCCCATGCGCATCAGAATCTCGCCCACGCGCCTGTGCTCGAAATACGGCACGGGAAGCGAGATGAGATGGCGGAAAAGCCTCGTCGAAAGTACCGCGTCAATCTTTGTCGTTATCTGGTTCACCAGATATGTGCGCGCCCATGA
Organism: Schwartzia sp. (in: firmicutes); assembly: GCA_017458745.1. Lineage (GTDB taxonomy): Bacteria > Bacillota > Negativicutes > Selenomonadales > Selenomonadaceae > RUG024. The sequence goes on from JAFTAB010000122.1 coordinate 3,644, forward strand.
CAGCACCGACTCCAGCAATATCAATGCTATCATGCCGAAGCCCAGCACGGTGAGCGTGGAAAGCCCCGCATTGATTACCACCTTGTCAATGACGACCTGAACGAAAAGAGGTGTCATTATTGACATGATGATAATAAAAGCGGACGCTATCATCGTCTCGACGATAATCGGCTTGTAATGGATTATGACCTGATAGAACCACTCAAGATTGTACTGCTTGCGAAACTCCTTCCACGTCATCTTCGGGGTAATCGGCATGACCTCGCCCGTCCACACCTCATGGAACTGGTTCGTGGGAAGCGCGAGAGCCTTGTCGCGCGCAAGGTCAAGAAACATCACCGTGGAATCATTGTGAAAGCCGACCATCACATAGTCGCCATTTTGCATCCGGCAGATGATGGGTCCCCTGATCGCGCGGAACTCATCGGGAGTCGGACGAACGAGCATACCGACCATCTCATGCTCTTTCGCGATATTTTCAATATCCTCCCAAGTTATCGCCTCGTCGACCAGCTCCGAGTGAGACTTCTCCAGTGTGTCGAAGTCGATGGCATGACCAACATCATATATCGCTCTTTCGAGCGCGCGCAGTGCCGTGTACTGCGTCCCTTTTTGTTCTGGCATTTAATTTCTACTCCTGCTAACCAATTAGATATATTGTCTTTCACGCAAACACTTCCTTATTATTACAGAAATGAAGGAAAAATGCAAGTGGTTGAAGATTTTATCAAATTCGGAAAAAAATTGACAGAGGTTATGCAATCTGCTAATATATGAGTGAAGAAAGTTTACCACTGACCGATATGTGGTATATAAATGGTCGGGTCGCAAGTTTACCGCTGACCAATATGCGGTATATAAGTGGTTGGGTTGTAAGTGTGCCCTTCGCCGTTATTGGTGAAGGGCATTTTTCGTGAGGTATCATTTTGAAGAGAACAGGATTTTACATTATTAAAGATGCGTTTTTCAAGGATATGGCTGACCCTTATCTAAAAGGGAACAAGCAGGGCAATCGTCCTCATTACTATTGTTTCCAAGATGATGTAGATGGCATATACTGGATGATTCCCCCTATCCAGCAAGGTGGAAAAATTTCGGCGCATTATAGAGCAGCGCAAAAAACAAGGAAAACCATGCGATACTATTTGCATCATAAAACTCGATGATAACAGAGAAAGTGCGTTCCTTATACAGGACATGTTCCCCATCAGCGAATCATATATAGAGCGGGAATATACCATTGCCGGAAATCATCTCATGCTCACCAGTGAACATGAGGTCAGAACTTTGGAAAAGAAAGCCCGCAAGGTGCTGAAGCTTATTCGCCATGGAGTGAAATTCATGCCAACTCAACCGGATGTTATGCGCATTTACAGAAAATTAATCAATAAATAGATTATTTTCTGCACCCAAAAACGAGCCGCC
>JAFTAB010000003.1 GCA_017458745.1 Schwartzia sp. (in: firmicutes)
CGTGACGAGAGCCTTTTGTCAGGCAAGGCGCGTCACGCCCAATCGGCGGTTCCTTAAATTATTAAATTCGCTATTTGCTCAAATTATCCTGCAAAAAATTATAATTAATCAAAATTTTGAAGGCCAAGCAGGAAAAATGTCATGGGAAAGCGAATTAGTTTATAGCATAATATGAGTTTTCATGTTGGCCGTTGGCATCGGAAAGAAATAATCGGGGAGAAATGGGGGGTCTCTATGGCTGATGCGAATATCAGGAGCGATTTTGGCGGCGAAGAAAATATGTGCGTGACGCCAAGGAAAAAGAATACGAAAAATCGTGAGGTCATCACCGGCAGCGATTTTCGCCGCATGGTGATGGGGGCGTACAGCGAGTTCCTTTTGGAGTATGAGAGCATAAATTCGCTTGACAAGACGCTCCGCCCTAATCATGGCAGCAGGCCGGGGACGGATATTCTTCGCACAATGGGGGCGGCCGTCGCGCCTATCACCGATGCCCGTGATGACACAATAGGCGGGCTGGCTCGCCGCGTCGCAACGGCGGCGATTTTTGGCGCGCGCGGGAGCAGCGGCGTGGTGCTGTCACAACTTTTACGCGGAATAGCGAAAGGGCTGCTCGGAAAAATCACAGCGACTTCGTCCGAGTTCGGCAAGGCTTTTCAGTATGGCATACTTTACGCGCAGAGGGTGCTGCCCGAGGAGGCTGAAAGGCCGATCGTCATGGCGGCGCGTGCCGTCGCGAAGGGCGCGTACCAGGCCGTGCGCGAAAACCTTCCGATACTTGAGATACTTGACGCGGCTGTCGAGGCGGGGAGACGCTTCGGCATTGATAATGGCGATGGCGGCTCGCTCGATGTCGGAGGGAAAATCATGCTCGAATTTCTCTCGGGATGCCAAAACGGACTGAAAGGCAATTTCGTCTCGCCCACCCTCAATTTTACTGCGGGGTCCAGGGGCGGCGCGGAGGGGCTGCCCGACCCGAGGAATGATGAGGTGCATCCGTACTGCCTCACGTTTCGGGTGAAGGGCACCAACGCCGAGGCAAATGAAGTGGAGACGCTATTTGAGAATATGGCATCAAGCGTCATGGTTTTGCGGCAACGCTCCGGGCTGTCAGTGCATCTGCACACGTCTCATCCCGGCGAGGTGCTGGACAGGAGCATCGGGCTCGGCTCTCTCACGGACGTGAGCATCGCGAATATGGCTGAGCCGCACACGATGGAGGCGGCGCACGAGCCGCTGATGGACGTCGCGCTGCTCGCGGTCGCCCATGATGAGGGGCACGCCGATGTGCTCCAGAAATGCGGGGCGAATCTCATCGTCGTCGGCGGGGAGAACGACTCGCCGTCAGTCGGCACGCTCATAAATGCCGCGCACAGCGACCTCGCGTCGTCTTATGTGATGATAGCTGACGGCGCCAGACTGTCGCTCGTGCTCTCGCAGGTCAAGAGAATTCTCGGCGACCGCGTGGAAATAGTTAAGGTGAACAGCTCCGCCGAGGAAGAGATAGCGATAAAAAATTTTGACAAGCGGCTTTCGGCGCTCGTCAATGCGGAGCGAATGAGATTGAGGCTGACGGACAAATAAAAATTTTGACTGATAGAAGCAGATTTAGTCACTTGGCGACTAAGTCTGCTTTTTTATTCACAATAAAAATTTTTACAATGGAATATGCAAAGGTGATATAATGCTGTGATATGGTTTTTATTGAAATTTTGCTGTGGGATTAGTATAGGGCATGGATAAAGTTCAATCCATATAAAGGTGAGATTCATATATAATGAAGAAAAATATTTTTATTGTAACGGTGACCATGGCAGTCACCTTTGTTTTTACTGCGGCGGCGTTGTCGCTCGGCGCGGCGTACATCGCGGGCGGCTACCTCGTCGATGCCGCGCTTCGCCGCGGCTCGTCATCGGACGCGAGCGCGCCGCCGGCGATTTTTCGCAGCGCGTTTGAAGGCGGAGTCACGCGCATAAAGGAGCCTAATCGTCCGAAATATGAGAGCGATGAATGGACCATGCGCTCGTTTGACGGGCTGATGCTTTGCGCGACGCATTTTGAGCCGAAGGATGAGAGCCACGAGTGGGCAATAGTCATCCATGGCTACGGGCTGTCCCGGGCATACGCGTACAACTACGCGACGGCTTTCCTGCGACATGGTTTCAATGTGCTTGCGCCGGACATGAGAGCGTCGGGAAAGAGCGAGGGCGACTACATCACGATGGGCGCGAGAGAGGGACGCGACGTGGCGGACTGGACGCGCGAGATTATGAGGAGGGACCCCGAGGCGAGCATCGCGCTCTTTGGCGTGTCGATGGGCGCGGCGTCCGTTATGAACGCGGCGAATAACAATCTCCCGCCTAACGTGAAGTGCATCATAGAGGACAGCGGCTATTCAAATCTTAAGGGGATATTTGCCGAGGAGCTTGACAAACTTGTTGGCCTGCCTCCGTTTCCCTTTCTCGAATTTATCGATCTGATATGCGAGCGGCGGGCGGGCTTTTCGTTTGCCGATGCCTCGCCTATCCATGCGGTGGCAAATTCGCGCCTGCCGATTCTCTTCATTCACAGCGACGCCGACGCGCTGGTGCCGTACCGAATGATGCAGGAGCTCTACAGCGCCTCGCCGTCAAGCGACAAGGAAATATTCAGGGCTGAGGGTATGCCCCACTCGACGGCTTATCAGAAAAAGGGATACTACAGAAAAGTTTTTGAGTTCACATATAAGCACATGGGAGAGAAATGAACCGCGGAAAGTTTTATGAAATCGCTTTCCAAACGGGCGGCGGGAAGCGATAATGTGCATATCGAATGCAACACATGATGTGTTGCATTTTCAAAAAAGGAATGGTATATTGAAGATATGGAAATGATGGTTCAAGGGCGTCGTGTTCAATGGGACGATCAAAAAATGAATTGAACTTGAAAAAGCACGGATTGAGCCTGAAAACTGCAAGACTCGTTTTTGCTGACAAGAATCGTCTGGAATGGCCTGATACGGTACACAGCGATGAGGAAGAACGGTACAAGGTGCTCGGCAAGGTGGGAAAAGTGATTCTTGTTATTTGCACGAATCGCGGCGAGGCGGTGCGGCTCATATCAGCGCGAAAGGCGACGGTGAAGGAAAAGGAGGTCTGCTATGGCTATTCAGGAAGCGTTGGTCTATGAAGGGCAGAAACCGACAAAGGAAGAACTGGCTGAGGTTGCGTCCGCCGACAAG
>JAFTAB010000123.1 GCA_017458745.1 Schwartzia sp. (in: firmicutes)
ATAGGGATGTTTGGCGAGATTGGCTCGCTGGAGGCAGGGAAAAGAGCCGACATAACGATGTTCGACGGCGCGGTTCATATCTCGCGGACTATAGTGGGAGGAAAGACAGTTTACCCGGTAAATTAAGCGGGAGTCAAAAAATCCCGCTGAATAAGTTTCATTTAATTTGGTGGCAGGTGAGCAATTTGTTTGGATTCGGAAAGAAGGAACCCGTTTCAATGGCGTCCCCGCTTAAAGGGAAAATCATCGACATCACGGAGGTCAGCGACCACGTTTTTGCCGATAAGGTGATGGGCGACGGTTTCGCGGTGATGCCGGGCGAGGGGGAGGACACGGTGCTCGCTCCGTGCGACGGAAAGGTGATGCTCGTCGCCGACACTAGGCACGCGGTGGCGATAGGCGCGGGGAGCAAATACAGGCTGGAGCTGCTCATTCACGTCGGCCTTGAGACGGCGGCACTCAATGGTGAGGGCTTCACCGCGCTCGTGAAAAAAGGGGACAAGGTAAAGCGCGGCGATCCCCTGATAAGATTCGACAGGGGGGCGCTCATAAAAAAAGGCAAGTCCCTGACGACGATGCTCGTGGTGACGAACGCGTATGACGCGGCGCAAAGCATGGAGAAAAATCTGGGCGACGCCGATAAGGTGCTCACGGTGACGCTGAAATAAAAAAGCAAGGCTCACGAAATTGCGAGCCCTGCTTTTTTATATTATATCGTTTAATTTATTACTTTCTCAGGAAGCATGCCTTGCCGGGGTAGCAGGCGGCGGAACCAAGCTCCTCCTCTATGCGCAGGAGCTGGTTGTACTTCGCGACGCGCTCGCTGCGGCATGGGGCGCCTGTCTTTATCATTCTCGTGTTCAGCGCGACGGCGAGGTCGGCTATGGTGGTGTCGGTCGTCTCGCCCGAGCGGTGAGAGGTGACAGCAGTGTAGCCGTGCTCGTGAGCCATCTTGATGCACTCAAGTGTCTCGGACACGGTGCCTATCTGGTTGAGCTTTATGAGTATGCTGTTAGCGCAGCCGAGCTTTATGCCCTTCGCGAGACGCTCCGTGTTCGTGACAAAGAGGTCATCGCCGACGAGCTGAATCTTGCCGCCGAGCTCCTTCGTGAGGAGAGCCCAGCCATCCCAGTCCTCCTCGTCAAGGCCGTCCTCGATTGAGGCGATCGGGTACTTGCCGACGAGCTTCTTCCAGTGCTCGACAAGCTGCTTTGAGGTGAATTTATTGCCCGACTTTGGCTGCACGTACTCGCCCTTTTTCTTGCCCTTCCACTCGGAGGCCGCGGCGTCCATCGAGAACACGAAATCCTTCTCCAGCTTGTAGCCTGCGCCCTCGACCGCTTTCATCAGCTCGTCGAGGACTTCCTCGTCGGTGCTGAGGTCAGGGGCAAAGCCGCCCTCGTCGCCCACGGCGGCGGAGAGACCCTTCTTTTTGAGGTTCGACTGGAGCTGATGGAATACCTCGGTGCACCAGCGCAGAGCCTCGGCGAATGAGGGCGCGCCAGCCGGCATGATCATGAATTCCTGCGTGTCAACCGTGTTCGTCGCGTGCGCTCCGCCGTTGAGCACGTTCATCATCGGGACGGGGAGACGCGTGCCGTTTGCGCCGCCGAGGAAACGATAGAGTGGGATGCCGAGCGACTCGGATGCCGCGCGGGCGGCCGCGATGGAGACGGCGAGCGTCGCGTTCGCGCCGAGATTCGATTTATCCTTTGTCCCGTCAGCCTTTATCATGGCGGCGTCGACCGCGTATATGTCCTGCGGGTCAAGCCCGACGACCGCCTTCGCGATTGTCGTGTTGACATTCTTCACGGCTTTCAGCACGCCCTTGCCGCCGAATTTCTTCTTGTCGCCGTCGCGCAGCTCCAGCGCCTCAAACTCGCCTGTCGATGCCCCGCTGGGGCTGGCCCCGCGGGCGACAGTGCCGTCGGTGAGGCGCACCTCCGCCTCGACTGTCGGATTGCCGCGTGAGTCGATTATTTGGCGACCAATTACCTTTTCGATTTCGAGATGTTTCTTCAAATGAATACAGCTCCCTTCAAATACAAAAATTGGCCACAGCGATTCGCGCAGCCCTGCTCCTTCTATTATACTGCTACAAGCGGGCAAATGAAAGTAGAAGTTTTCATTTTTGAGATGAATCTTCGATCATTTTTATCCGATGCCAACGGGCGCCAATGCTCGCGCTTCTTTAAGCGAGAGATAGGCGCCCGTAAGGCAATGGGTAAATCCGACTGAATTCAGTTGGAGTCTAAAACTCCCACTGAATAAGTCTCATTTTATCGGAGACAAGGCGGAGAATATTTGATATAATGAGCGATGATATAAATGAAGAGTGTTCATTTTTTTATCCTCCGGGGAGGAATGGTTTAATGCTTGAGCTTAAAGGCGTTTCATTTGAAGTGAATGATGAAAATGGTCGCGAGGAGATTCTGCGCGACATCAATCTGAGTATGGGCGACAGACGATTCATCGTCATAACGGGGCCCAACGGCGGCGGGAAGTCGACGCTCGCGAAGCTGCTCATCGGTGTGGAGCGGCCGACGGCCGGCAGGATTTATTTTGACGGCGAGGACATCACGGAGCTTTCAATCACGGAGCGGGCGAGGAAGGGGATAGCGATCGCGTTCCAGCAGCCCGTGAAGTTCAAGGGGATACAGGTGCTCGACCTGCTGCGCATCGCGGCGGGCAGGAATCTCTCCGCCTCCGAGGGCTGCGATTTCCTTTCGGAGGTGGGGCTGTGCGCGCGCGATTATATCGGGCGCGAGGTAAATTCCTCGCTCTCGGGCGGCGAGCTGAAGCGCATCGAGATAGCGACGGTCATAGCGAGGCGGGCGCGTTTCTCGGTGTTCGATGAGCCGGAGGCGGGCATCGACCTCTGGAGCTTTCAAAATCTCATACGCGTCTTTGAAAAGATGCGCAGGGACATAACGGACAGCACCATCCTCGTTATCTCGCATCAGGAGCGCATACTGAAAATCGCGGATGAGATAATAGTGATAAAGGATGGGGTCGTTGAGAGGCACGGCGACAAGAAGGACGTGCTGCCGGAGATTCTCGGCACGGAGTCGGCGGTCGATGCCTGCATAGCTTTCAAGCGCAGGGAGGCGGAGAACAATGCTTAAGATGGACGACATTCAAAAGAGGCTGCTGCTGGAGGTGGCGGATCTCCACGACGTCCCGGAGGGGGCGTATAATCTTAGGGCCAACGGCACGTCGGCGGGGCGGAGGAGCACGCAGAACATAGAGATTGCCTCAAAGGAGGACGGCACGGGCCTTGACATAACGATAAAGGACGGCACGGTGAATCAGAGCGTGCATATCCCCGTGGTGCTCAGCAAGAGCGGGCTGACGGAGACCGTCTACAATGATTTCCGCATCGGGGAGGGCTGCGATGTCCTCATTGTCGCTGGCTGCGGCATAGACAACTGCGGCACGCAGAACTCGGAGCACGACGGCATCCATCGTTTTTGGGTCGGCAGGAACTCGAAAGTCCGATATGTCGAGAAGCATTACGGCTCGGGAGACGGGACGGGCAAGAGGATACTGAATCCGAGGACAGAGGTATATCTGGAGGAAGAAAGCTCCATGGAGATGGAGATGGTGCAGATAAAGGGAGTCGACTCGACGGAGCGGACGACAACGGCGGACCTGAAGGCCGGCGCTCATCTCGTGGTGCGCGAGCGGCTCATGACGCATGGCGAGCAAAGGGCGATGAGCGGGTATCATGTGACGCTCAACGGCGATGGCTCGAGCGCGGACATAGTGTCGCGCGGCGTGGCGCGTGACCGCTCGTATCAGGAGCTGGCGCTGAAGATAACTGGCAACGCGGCTTGCAACGGGCACACCGAGTGCGACTCCATCATCATGGACGAGGGAAAAATACTCGCGGTGCCGTCGCTTGAGGCGAACAGCGTTGACGCGCAGCTCATACACGAGGCGGCGATAGGAAAGATAGCGGGCGAGCAGCTAATGAAGCTGATGTCGCTCGGCCTCACGGAGCAAGAAGCCGAGGAAAAAATCATCAACGGTTTTTTGAAATAAGGAAGGATTATATTTTTTGGGGACTCTTATAAATATGGGGCTCATCCTGATCGGCGGCATAATCGGGGCGATAGCGGGGAATCGGATGTCTCGGCAAATGCGCGAGACGCTGATGCTCGCCAATGCGGTCTCCGTGCTTTTCATCGGCATCGGGGGCGTCATACAGAAAATGCTCGCCGTGGAAGCGGGAGGGCTGAAGACCCAGGGCACGATGATGATAATAATGAGCATGGCTCTCGGCGCGGTCGCGGGCGAGCTGCTCGACATCGACAAGGGCATGGTCTCGCTTGGCGAGTGGCTGAAAATGAAAACGAGGAGCGAGGGCGATGCGTCGTTTGTCTATGCGTTCGTCACGGCATCGCTCACCGTGTCTATCGGGGCGATGGCCGTGGTAGGCGCGATAGAGGACGGCATCAGGGGCGACTGCTCCGTGCTGATTGCCAAGGGAGTGCTCGACTTCATAATCATCGCCGTGATGACATCATCGCTGGGGCGAGGCGCGATTTTTTCCTTTGTCCCCGTCGGCATATTGCAGGGAACGATATTTTTCCTTGCGAGGGTCATCTCTCCCCTCGTCACTCCTGCCTCGATGGACAACCTCTCATGCGTCGGCTCGATGCTCATCTTCTGCGTCGGGCTTAACCTGATATGGCCGAACAAGATAAGGGTGGCGAATCTCCTGCCGGCGATATTCATAGCGGCGGCATGGTCGTTTTGGTAATACGTATCATCGGCGTGATATGGCAATATGGATGGGGCTGGTAGCACGGGCGCGGGGCATCAAACTCGGCGGACAGCCGATGAAAAAAGAGACTGGATTAAGCATGGTGGCTAAATCCAGTCTCTTTTTATCAGCTCAATATTTATTTTTTCATTTTTTATTTTCTCATTTTCGCGACTGCGGCGAAAGCTTTTTCTGCCGCCGCCAGCGTCTTTTCTATGTCCTCGTCGGTGTGCGCGCCCGACATGAATATCGTCTCGAATTGCGACGGGGCGAGGTAGATTCCGTTTTCGAGCATCGTGACGAACCATGTCTGAAATGCTTTTTGGTCGCTCGCGGC
>JAFTAB010000124.1 GCA_017458745.1 Schwartzia sp. (in: firmicutes)
AGGCTGGAACGGGCACTCAAATGGATGGAAGAGTACAGCGTCAATCATGTGACGTGCGCCACGGATGAAAAGACGGGCAATACTGACGTGCTCATCGACGATAAGGTGTTTTACACCGCGCAGCCGCTCACCGATGAGCAGGCCGCGGCGGCAGGGGAGATATACAGCGCGAAGGAGAGAGCGTATTTCGTCGCGGGCGGGCTCGCGAAGGCTTTCCATGACAACGGCATGGGGGCGATGTGGGGATTCAGGAAGATGGCGGACGGCTCGGTCGACTTCCTGAACGACGATGAGGCGTATGCCCCTTTGAAGAGCGCGGTGCGCTGGGGAAATCTCGGCGCGGATTTGGAGGCTCGCGTGACGGCGGCTTACGCTAGGGAGAGGAAAAACAATGACCGCGAGCATATGATGGAGGCCGAGCGCAAACGCAAGGAGGACATCGAGAAGAAAAGACAGAAAGCTCAAAAAAATAATTCCCAAAATGTCAGCTCGCTTGCAAGCAAGGCCGCCAAGTATAACTCGATGGGGCTTTCGCATCTGGCCCGGCATGAGGCGACGCGTCTCCTCGCATGTGACCCGGAGAACGTCGTCGGCAAAAAAGAATTGTTTACCGCGCTGAATAATCCGACGGACGAGTCGATGGCTTTGTCCGACAAGGCGATGGAGTCGCTTGACGACGAGCAGATAAGCGTGGCGAAAAGATATTTCAATTAAGATATAAATCAGCGGTGAAATCATGCGAAACACCATAGTCATCGACCGAACGATGAATAATCTTTCGTCGCTGGAGAAAGCGACCGCCTCCATGCAGAAGGCGGCGGCCTCGCTGATTGCCGCGAGGGGGACTGACGGCAAATCGAAGTATCAGGCAATACTTGAGTCGCTGAAGGAGCGATACGCGGACGCGGAGAACAAGGCGACCGCCGAGGAGACGGGGGAGATGGCTCTCCCCGAATACAAGGAATACATAAAGAATCAAATCGAGGGGCTGCCGATGGCCGACTCGCGCGATCGGGACACCATCACGATTGACATGACGGACGAGTGCTTCGTGCATATGCGGGACGACCCGACGTATGAGAAATGGGTGATGGACAGCATACGCTCGGCTTTCCTGACGGAGAATAAATCGTCGAAAATGTTCGGCGGCAGCTATATGATGCTTCGGTTCGGCAGGGAGCGCGGCGATTACACGGCGGAGACATGGGGCAAGAACAGCATCGAGATGATGGATATGTTCTCGGCCAAAAGCGAGACGCGCAATTCATTTTGGAATAAGCGAATGACTGAAATGAGAAATGACCTCATGGCGGCGACCATGATGAACGCGCAGAAGGCAAAGCTGGAGAGCGCGATAGCGAGCTACAACGCGGCGGCGAACATGGCAAACTCGCCGGGCAGCATCGCGAGCGACGCGAGGGCGGCGAGCGCGCTCATTGACTCGCTGAAAAGCACCGGGGAGTCGTCATACACGTCAATACTTTCGTCTCTGACCGGCGACTACCTGACAAAAGGAACGAGCCTCACTGCGTCATATCTGATGACGCTGCTCGGAGGGGGAACCGCGCTGTAATAAAAAAATAAAGGGACTTATTCGGAGTGAGTTTTAGATGCCCACCGAATAAGTCCCTTTTTTTACTGCTTTATGTGAATAAAAATCTTTGCTGGGAGCAGTATCATTTGCCGTTTTTTGCCAGGTACTGCATGTACGCTCGTCTCACATCGCTGCCGCCGTTCACGCGAATCGGCACCACGGCGCCGCCCCTCATATGAAATCCGTCGCTCGCCATGCGCTCGACTGCCGCCATGTTCACGATGAAGCTCTTGTGCGGCTGGATGAATATGCTGCCCGGGAGGCGGGCGAGCACCTCCTTCAGCGTCAGGCCGAGTACGTGCTCTCTGCCGCTTGCCGTGTGCAGCCTGACGTGCCTACCGTCCGTCTCGGCGTATATGATGCGCTCCGCCTCTATGCTGACAGGCGACCTGCCTTCCGGGAACTCTATCAGTCTCCTCTTTTTTATGGCGAGCTCATGCGCCGCGAAGTACCTGCTGAATACCTCCGCTATCTCGTCCTTTGACACGGGCTTCAGGATATAGTGCAGGGCGTGAACGGCGAATCCCTCAACCGCGAAATCGGGGCTCATGGTGGTGAAAACGATGGCCACGTCATTGTCCTGCTCGCGAATCTTTTTCGCGATATCGTTGCCGCGCTCGTCGCCAACGTACACGTCGAGGAATATAATCCCGTATTCCCCCGATGCGAACTGGCTCATGAAATCCGCGCAGCTCACGAATTTTTTTACAGTGATGTCAAAGCCAACCTCCGCCGCATAATCGCGCAGCTCACGCACGAGAGTCCTCAAATCCATTAGATTATCCTCGACTATTGCGATATTCACCTAAACCCTCACCCCCTTTCACAGAGGAAACTTCGTTTCACCTAGAGCCTCGTCATCCGATGTGAGGCTCTAACCGCTGAAGCGCCAAGAGCCTCATCATCGACTATGGCAATATTCACTCCAATTCCACCCCTTCCGCTGAGGAAACTTCGCCTTGCCTAGTGGCTAGTCATCCGATGTGAGGCTCTAACCGCTGAAGCGCCAAGAGCCTCATCATCGACTATTGCGATATTCACCCAAATCCACACCCCTTCCGCTGAGGAAACTTCGTCTTTCCTAGTGGCTAGTCATTTCTGAATATAATAAGTCAGAATGTTTTCTTTGTCACAGCGACAAGGATTATCCTTTGAAAAATTGCGCCAACGTGATTTGAAAAGCCTCAAACGCAGTCAGGAGGTGATTTTATTTTTTGAAACAAATATAATAAAATTTTGCTTTTTTTCACGTTCACGCAAAAAAATAAACGATTATGCAGGGAAAAAACAAAAAAGTTTTTTTCGTGGTATCATTAAATTG
>JAFTAB010000125.1 GCA_017458745.1 Schwartzia sp. (in: firmicutes)
CCATGCATACAGGAGCCTCTAATTCGCTTTGCTCATAAGAGGCTCCAATAACTGAATCTAGTCGAATTTACCCATTGCCTTATGGGCGCTTATCTCCCGCTTAAGAAGCGGGAGTATTAGCGCCCGTTAGCATCGGATAAAATGAGACTTGTTAAGTGTTCCCTTGGCATTGAGGACAGCATTATCACATCACGCCAAGCTCCTTGTACAGCACAATCCACCCAAAAAGCGTCAGGCATGATAGCGCGGTCGAGAACACCACGCAGTTGCCCGCCAGAGCAGCGTCGCTGTCCATCTGCTGGGCCATCACGAAGCTCGCCACCGCGCAGGGCGACGCGAAAATCGAGAGCAGCGTCGCGAACTCGATGCCGCGAAATCCCATCATCGCCGCCGCGCCAAGCACCAGCCCCGGCACTATGACTATGCGCGACAGCACCACCGCTACGAGCTGCGGGATATGGTCGCGCGTCGAGCCAAGCTGGAAAGACGCGCCCAGAATAATCAGAGCCAGAGTCGACGTGCACGCCGTTATCTGCGCGAGCGGGCGCATGACGGGCTTCGGCAGGTGAATGCCGGTGAGCAAAAAAAAGACCCCGACAAGCGCGCCCACTATCATCGGATTTTTCAGCACATCTATAAGGATATGCGCGACATTCACCCTGCCGCCGCGAAACGTCTCCAGCGTCACGACGCCGAGCACATTATAAATGGGCACTATAATCGCGACCATCATGGTCGTCACGGCGATATTGTCATCGCCAAACATATTGGCTATGAGCGATATGCCCATGAGGACAAAATTGCTGCGATAAATCGCCTGTATCATGGCTCCGCGCCTCTTGGATGACTTCTCGCGCCAGCACACTAGGACAAAACAGGAAACGTAGACGACGGCCAGAGCCACGAGCGCGAAGATGATAAGGCGGGGGCGAAACATCGTGCCGATATTCGTGGTGTAAACTCCATGAAAGAGCATCACCGAGAAGAACACCTTGAACACCATGCTGTTCACATGCCTCAGCTCGGTATCGGTCAGGAGACGCGCGCGCCTGATCATGATGCCTACCAGCATCAGCACGAACATTGGCACTACAGCTTCAAAAGCGACAACGAGATTAGAAAAGTCCATAAAAATTCAATCCACTCCATAAAACGAGACTTCTTCAATAGTATAAATCATGATTTTGAAGATAGCAACAAAAAAGCAACCTCTCCATCGCAGTTGCTCCTTGTCGTCCTCGGTTATCGCTTTGCAATATACGCCGAGAGCTTTGACGCCATTTCCCTCAGCGCCTCGCCCCTGTGACTTATCTTGTCCTTCTCCGCGAGCGTAAGCTCCGCCATGGTCTTTTCATCGTCGATGTAAAAATATGGGTCATAGCCGAACCCGCCGCTTCCCTTAGGCACAGGGCGAATTATGCCCTCGCATGAGCCGTGAGCCAGAATAGTCCCGCCGTCCGTATCGACGAATGCCAGCGAGCATCTATAGGCCGCCTTTGACATTTCCGCGCCCACCCGCTTCAGCTCCGAGAGCAGCTTTTCATTGTTCGCCGTGTCATCGGCGTGGCCTCCCGCGAAACGCGCCGAGTGTACCCCCGGCGCGCCGCCAATCGCGTCAACCTCCAGCCCCGAGTCGTCAGCGAGCGCGGCGATGCCCGTCCTCTCCATATAAAATTTAGCCTTTATGACGGCATTGTCGTCGAATGTCTCGCCGTCCTCCACGGCATCGGGCAGCTCCCCGAAATCCGAAAGCGGAACAAGCTCCACATCGATCCCGTGAAAAGCGTCCATCATCTCGCGAATTTTTCCCTTGTTTTTTGTCGCGACCACGATTTTTTTCATTTTCTCCTCCGCTTTTCCTTTCCCTTCACGCTGCCTATTCTCCAGTCCAGCTCATTCCCGAGCACGTCCTTTTCATACGAGATCAGCTCATCTATGCCCTTCTCCGCGAGGCCAATCATCGAGTCCGCCTCTTCCCTTTTGAAAGGCCTGCCCTCGCCGGTTCCCTGCACCTCCACAAATTCTCCAGAGCCCGTCATCACCACGTTCATGTCCACCATCGCCGCACTGTCCTCCTCGTAGCAGAGGTCGAGAATCGGCTCATTATCCTTTGAAATTCCGACACTCACCGCCGCGAGGAAATCCTTCACGGGGAATGTCGCTTCCCGTGGAATGATGCCATCCATTGCCAGCACCATCGCGACAAATGCGCCCGTCACGGAGGCAGTGCGCGTGCCGCCGTCGGCCTGTATCACATCGCAGTCGAGTATCACCGTGCGCTCACCGAGCGCGGACAAATCGACGACGGAGCGAAGCGAGCGGCCAATGAGCCGCTGTATCTCCTGCGTCCTGCCGCTCTGCCTTCCCCTCGCCGATTCGCGCGGTGTCCTCACCCCGGTCGCGCTTGGCAGCAGAGCGTACTCGGCCCGCAGCCATCCCATGCCGGTGCCGCGATTAAAGGCAGGCACATGATCCTCAATGGTCGCCGCGCATATCACCTTTGTATTTCCCACCTCGATGAGCACGGAGCCTTCCCGTGTCACCTGAAAATATTTCGTTATCCTGACGCGCCTCATATCATCCGGCGCGCGCCCATCCACGCGTTTCAAAATTACTCCCTCTTTCCGATATTCTACTTTCTCAGCGCGATGAACGACCTCGCGCTTATGACGAAGCACACGGCAAGATACACTGCCAGCACCGCCACCGAGAGCATCGACACGTCATTCTCCACTCCCAGCCCGCGCAGGAGATAGCTCGTGTGCGTGAGCGGGAGCAGGTCGATGAAGTACCTCAGCAAATCGGGCAGCGCACGAGTCGAGAAGAACGTGCCGCAAAGGAACGACATCGGGAGCAGGATATACGTATTGACCTGCCCCATCTGCTCATAAGTGCCGACGTGCATCGACGCGCAGAACCCCATCTCCGCGAACACGGCGCAATTCAATATGAGCACCAGCACGAAAAGCGGCGTGATGCTGAAATTCGCGCCGAAAAGATACGCCAGCGCGACGATGATAGCCGACGAGATCAGCCCGCGAAGCACGGCGGCGAGCACCTTGCCGATGACGTAGGCATACGGCCACACTGGCGCGATGATGTACTCGTCGATGCTGTGATGATAGACGCGCTCCGCGTGGACGGGCACGACGCTGTTGAAGCTGATATTCATCGAATTGAGGGCGAGTATGCCCGGAACGAGAAAATCAAGATACGAGGCTCCCGTTCCCGTGTCGATGCTGCGTCCCAGCCCCCAGCCGAAAGCCGTGAGGTAGAGTATGGGCGCGACCATGCGCGAAAGTATGAATGCCGTCATGCGATGCCTCAGAACTACCCAGTCGCGCCAAAACACCGTCCAAATATCAGCAAGCATCAAAGCCCCTCCTTTCTCCCTGTCAGCTCTATGAAAACATCCTCCAAGTTTGACCTTCTGATTGACGCCGCCTCGTCAAGCGAGCCGAGGAAACTGCTCGCGTCCTCGCGCGTCGCGAAAAGCCTAAATTCCCTGTGGACTCCCTCGTTCCACTCCACGACGAATCCCCCGAGCCGGGAGATGAAATTTTTCGGCGTGTCGATGGCGAGCAGTTTCCCTCTGTTCATTATCGCGACGCGGTCGCATATTGCCTCCGCCTCCTCTATGTAGTGAGTCGTTATGAGTATCGTCGCGCCCTCCGCCGCCATCTTTTTTATCAGTTCCCATATACGTCGCCTCACCTGCGGGTCAAGTGCCACGGTCGGCTCGTCGAGAAACAGGATCTTGGGGTGATGAATCAGCGCCCGCGCAATCAGGAGGCGACGCTTCATCCCGCCCGAAAGCCTTTTCACCGTGTCATTGATTACGTCGCTCAGCTCCACATACTCCAAGAGCTCCTCAATGCGCCGCTCGCGCTCCTCCCTCCCCATGTGGTAGAGCCTCGCGTGCAGCTCAAGATTTTCCCCGACCGTGAGATCCTGATCGAAATTAAGATTCTGAGGCACAACGCCTATGAGCTGCTTTATCGCCCGGGCGTCCTCCTCCTCCTCTCCGACCCGATGCCCGTCATAGAGTATCTCCCCGCTCGTCGGCATGGTCAGCATCGTCAGCATCCTAATAGTCGTAGTCTTGCCGGCCCCGTTTGGCCCCAGCAGCCCGAACACCTCCCCCGTGCCTATTGAAAGAGTAAGCCCATCGACGGCGATTTTCTCCGTCTTCCCCTTGTCCTTCCCGATATGCTCATATACCTTGCGCAGATTCTTTATCTCAATCATTGCCTATCGCCTCCGCTCCTGTCTCCGCGAGCAGCAACTTTTTCGTCAATGCAAATCATCGCAGCTCAAACCGTATCGTCGTCACTATCGCGCACCTCACAGGGTCGCCCTTGGCATTCTCGGCCGGCTCAAAAATATACTCTTGCGCCGCGCCCATCGCCGCCATGTCCATCTCGTCATAGCCCGACGACTCAACCAGCTCCGCCATCTCGACCGAGCCATCGGCTCCGACAATCAGGCGCACCACAACCGCGCCCTCCACATTTTTCTTTCGCAGCGACGGCGGGTAATCCGGCGACGAGGCTCTCAGGAGATGCGGCGGCTCCTTCGGCCTCACGGCATCGCTCTCGCCCGCGTCTCCGCCAGTCCCGCTTGCCGTTCCGCCCCCATTGCCGCCTCCGCCTGTTCCATCGCCTATGCCGGGGCCTATTCCCGTCCCATGGCCGCCCCCTATGCCTCCGCCGGTGCCTCCCGTTCCGGTGCCATCCGGCGCGGTGTTTACTTGGGTGCTGCCTGTCGCCCACGGCGAATATGAGTGCTCCCCGTATGAGG
>JAFTAB010000126.1 GCA_017458745.1 Schwartzia sp. (in: firmicutes)
CGCGACCCCTATGACCTGCACGATGAGGAAATCCGCGTTTCCCGAGTAGAGGAGGCCGTCCTTTGTCGCGAAAAGGCCGGTCAGTATCGTGCCGAGCGCGCCGCAGCAGCCATGCACCGCGACCGCGCCGACGGGGTCATCGATTTTCAGCTTTTGGTCTATGAACTCCACCGCATATACGACGACGATGCCGGCGATGATGCCGATGATGAGCGCGCCGGAGGGACTGACTAGGTCACAGCCCGCCGTGATGGCGACGAGTCCTGCGAGCGCGCCGTTGAGCGTCATCGAGACATCGGGCTTGCCGTAGCGGATCCAAGTCACCGCCATTGCCGTCATGGTGGCGGCGGCAGCCGCCATGTTAGTGGTGACGAAGATTAGCCCCGCTGATTCCAGCGTCTCGTTTCCCGTCATTGAGACAGTTGAGCAGCCATTGAAGCCGAACCACGCGAACCAGAGTATGAAAACGCCGAGGGCGGCGAGCGTCAGGCTGTGGCCGGGTATGGCATTGACGGAGCCGTTGTCATTGTACTCTCCAATCCTCGCGCCTATCATTCTCGCGCCCACGAAAGCGCAGACGCCGCCGACCATGTGGACAGCGGTCGAGCCCGCGAAGTCATGGAACCCCATCTCCGAGAGCCAGCCGCCGCCCCAAATCCAGTGCCCCGAGACGGGGTAAATGATAAGGCTGATTAAAAGACTGTACATGCAGTACGTTGAGAATTTCGTGCGCTCCGCCATCGCGCCCGAGACAATTGTCGCGCTCGTCGCGCAGAAGACGGTCTGGAATATGAGATAGGCCATCGGAGGATAGCCCGCGCCGTCCGTCTTGAAATTCGTCACGAAAAAGTCAGGTGCGCCGATTATTCCTCCTATGTCGGAGCCGAACATCAGGCCGAAGCCGATCACCCAAAACGCAATAGTGCCGATGCAGAGGTCGAGGACATTTTTCATGACGATGTGGCCCGCGTTTTTCGCCCGGGTGAGCCCCGTCTCCACCATCGCGAAACCCGGCTGCATGAAAAACACCAGCGCTGCTCCGAGGAGCACCCATATCGTGTCGGC
The DNA here is from genome assembly GCA_017458745.1 of Schwartzia sp. (in: firmicutes). GTDB lineage: Bacteria > Bacillota > Negativicutes > Selenomonadales > Selenomonadaceae > RUG024. Next base: position 1,066 of record JAFTAB010000126.1, read on the forward strand.
AGATGAATAAGTCACCATGATAAGCACTTCCTTTGTTTTTTTGAAAACAAAAAGCGCCTGACACGGAAAGCTATTTCCGATGTCAGACGCCATTGTCCTCATATTGTTTTATGCCCTTGGCGATTGGGTCACCAAAAACATGTTTACATGATAGCGATGTTTTTGTGATATGTCAACGATTTTTGTAAAGTATTTTGTATACATCGTGTTTCGGCAGCTTTTCGTCTGCTCGTTGCACACGCAAAAAAATTCCATGCAAGCCGCAAAGAGCGTGCCTTGATTTTGCCAATATATTTATTCTTGAAAAAAATCGACAATTTGATAAAATAGACTCATATTAATCTCTGTAAAGTTTTTTTAATATTTATATGGAGTGATGGGATGTCATTTGCGCCGAGGGTGCAAATGCAGCCTGCGGAGCAGGCGTATCAGAAATAAAAATTCGTTGTCCTTTTTCGGTTATGCGAGAGTTTTGGCGGCAAGAGGAGCTTGTTGATGCATTTTTTCGGCATTGGCGGTTTTTTTTCGGCGAAATTTTGCTTTCGGGCGAAACGGGCTGCATAGGGATATGTCGTTTTGGAGGGAGATTTTTGTGAATCGAATTGTGACCCGTGAGGATAGTTGCACCGGTTGCAACAAATGCATCAATTCCTGCCCGGTGGATATGGCGAATGAGGCGTACATCGCGGCCGACGGCTCGCGAAAAGTGCGGGTGGACGATACCTACTGCATCCACTGCGGGGCTTGCCTGTCGGCTTGCGACCATGACGCGCGGGATTACGTGGACGACACGGA
>JAFTAB010000020.1 GCA_017458745.1 Schwartzia sp. (in: firmicutes)
ATGAGGAAGAACGGTACAAGGTGCTCGGCAAGGTGGGAAAAGTGATTCTTGTTATTTGCACGAATCGCGGCGAGGCGGTGCGGCTCATATCAGCGCGAAAGGCGACGGTGAAGGAAAAGGAGGTCTACTATGGCTATTCAGGAAGCGTTGGTCTATGAAGGGCAGAAACCGACAAAGGAAGAGCTGGCTGAGGTTGCGTCCGCCGACAAGCGTTCTGTAAATTTTGACGATATTCCCGAAATGACGGAAGAAGAAATGGCTGTTGTCGCTTTGATGGCGCAAAAGCGACGTAATGCGCGCAAGAAAAAGACGGTTTCCATACGATTGCCGCAGGATGCCATCGACAAGGCGAAGTCCATGCTTGGTGAAGGCTACACGACCGTTTTGGGAAGGGTGCTTGTCATGGCGCTTGACCGTCCTGATATTATTAAAAAATGTCTGTAATGCGGAAAAAACAGGAGCGTTTGCAGTATGCGCATTAAGGAATGTGTGGGTTTAATTTTCATATTTCTTGCATAACAGCGTTGTTTTTTGTAAAATAAAACGATAAGGCATTTTATTTTCTTTTAACGTGGAATTGCGAGGTGAATTATTTGAATCAGACGACGATAAAAAATGAAATCAGCTACTCGGGCGTGGGGCTTCATTCCGGGCGCGAGGTGCATATGCGGATGCTGCCTGCCGATGTGAATACCGGCGTCGTGCTCGTGCGCACGGACATGGAGTCCCGCCCCCGCGTGCGGGCAGTCGCTCCGAATGTCACTGCCACGGTCAGGGCGACGACTGTAGAGGAGAACGGCATCAAATTTTACACCATCGAGCATGTGATGTCCGCGCTTGAGGCTCTGTCCATAGACAATATAATTATCGAGCTCGACTCGGAGGAGCCGCCGGTTGCCGACGGAAGCGCCCTCGTTTTTCTCGATTTGATTGAGCGATGCGGCATCGTGGAGCAGGATGCGCCGCGCCATGAAATAGTGGTCGACAGGGTTTTCCGTATCGACGATAGTGAGCGCTTCATCATGATCGTGCCGTATGACGGCCTGCGGGTGTCATTCACCTCGCTCAATCCTCATCCGCTTGTCGGCATTCAATATATTGATGCAGTCATCGAGGGCGAGACATATCGGAAGGAAATTGCGCCGGCGAGGACAATCGCGTATGAAGCCGAGGTGGCCGCGCTCAGGGAGGCCGGGCTTGGCCTTGGCGGCACGCTCGACAATGTCATCGTTTACAATGATGAGAGGTGGCTCAATGAGCTGCGATTTGATGACGAGCTGGTGCGCCACAAGGCACTCGATGTTCTGGGGGACATGAGGCTGGCGGGCATCGTGCGAGGGCATATCATCGCCGTGAAGTCGGGTCACGAGCTAAACACAAAGCTGGCAAAGAAAATCTATTCGGCTTACGCGAAAATGTAAGGCATAATAGTTCCGGTCAAGATTTTTTAAATTTTGGTCGAAGATCAGTATCAATAATAATTTTTTGATAACTCACGAGGGAGTGTTTTTGGCATGGTTCTTGACGTAAATGAAATCAAAAAGATTTTGCCGCATCGTCCGCCGATGCTGCTGGTTGATCGCATAATAGACCTCGTACCTTTCGAGTCGGGGGTCGGAATCAAAAATGTCACGCTGAATGAGCCTTTCTTTGCGGGGCATTTCCCCGGCTATCCGATAATGCCCGGCGTGCTGATTCTTGAGGCGATGGGGCAGGTCGGGGGCATAGCGATGCTCTACCCCGAGGAGAACAGGGGCAAGATTGCTCTCTTTGGCGGAATGGAGAATGTGAAGTTCAAGCGGAAGGTGATGCCGGGCGACCAGCTCGTGATGAAGGCGCACATTGTTCATGTGGTCAAGGGGAATTTCGGGAAGCTCCATGCTGAGTCGTTCGTCGATGACCAGTTTGTGGCACAGGGGGATTTCTTATTTGCTTTGAAGGACGCAGAAAAAAATCAAAAATAAGTGATTTAGTCAAGAAATCGGGAGATAATTTGTGAAATTTGAATGAAATGATGACTTTTGCGGGAAAATCGCCGGCATAAAAATCCCTTTGGCGGGGATTGTATTATCAGAGAACGACAGACGCGTCTCAAATTTGCCTCGTGGGAGGGGCATGGCGCTCGTGCCGTGCCCGTGTTCATGGCGAAGGAGTTGGAATGATGAGAGTGATCAGCAACGTGGCTGCTCTGCGTGAGGCGGACGAGCCTAATATACATGCTACCGCGGTCGTCGCGCCGAGCGCAAAAATCGGGAACAACGTGACGATAGGGCCGTACTCGGTGATTGGCCCGAATGTTTCGATCGGGGACGGGACGGTTATTGGCCCTCATGTCGTGGTTGATGGGTGGACGACGATAGGCGAGGATTGTCATTTGTTTCAGTTTTGCTCTGTTGGCGATGTCCCCCAGGATTTGAAATTTGAAGGCGAAAAGAGCTATGTGACTATTGGCGACCGAACCACTATACGCGAATGTGTGACGATTCATCGCGCGACCGGCGAGGGAGAGAAGACGAGCATCGGCAGCGATTGCTTGCTGATGGCGACGGTTCACGTCGCTCATAACTGCGTCGTAGGCAATCATGTCATAATGAGCAACGCGGCCATGATAGCGGGTCATGTTCGCGTCGATGACAGGGCCGTTATCGGAGGGATGACGGGCGTTCATCAGTTTGTGAAGATCGGGCGCAACGCGATGGTCGGGGGTATGTCGCGCCTGACACAGGATGTGGTGCCGTACACGATTGTGAACGGCGCGCCGGCGAGAGCGATTGGGCTCAACAGCGTCGGCATTTCAAGGGCGGGCATTCCGCTGGAGTCACGCCGCAGGCTGAAGCAGGCTTTTAAGATTCTCTATCGCTCCGGCTATAACATGACGAAGGCCATAGAGGTCATCGAGCAGGACATTGACTCGTGCGAGGAGATTGAGAATTTCCTGAGGTTCCTTCGCAACGCGGAGAGGGGAATTTGCCGCAGCAGCCACGAGACTGTATGATAATCGGATACAGTGTGCTGCCGCGTGCATACAAAAATATATTGATAAAATTTCAGGGTGCATTATAATTATTCATGCACCCTGATTTTTATTTTTGATGTGAGGTTTTTGTAATGGAGAAAATTGGTCTGCTGGCCGGCGTCGGGCATCTTCCTGTCGAGTGCACGCGGGCGGCGATTGAGATGGGCTGCGAGGTCTACGCCGTGGGGCTGCTAGACGATGTGGACCCAGAGCTAAAAAATGTCGCGACCGGCTATGCCGACATAAATGTCGCGAAGCTCGGCAGGATAATAGATTTTTTGAAGTCGCATGATGTCAAAAAGGTGACGGCAATCGGAAAGGTATCGAAGGAGCTGCTGATGAACGGTCACCATGAGCTGCCTGACTGGCGCATGATCAAGGTGCTCTTTTCACTGAGGGATCACAAGGATGATACCATCATGCTGAAATTTGTCGACGAGCTCAAGAAGGACGGCATGGAGCTGGCTGACCAGACAATTCTCCTGCGAGGGCTCATGCCGGACAGGTCGGTGCTGACGAAAAGAAAGCCGAGCGATAATGAGCGTCGCGACATGGAGTTCGGCTTTCGCATGGCGAAGGAGCTTGGGCGTCTCGACGTGGGGCAGACGGTCGTGGTGAAGGGGCAGGCGGTCATGGCGCTAGAGGCGATAGAGGGTACCGACGCGTGCAT
>JAFTAB010000127.1 GCA_017458745.1 Schwartzia sp. (in: firmicutes)
AATTCGCGCAATCATCACGCCGATATGCAAAGAATACAATATTGACCGTATGTATTTATTCGGTTCCTATGCGCGAAACGAGGCTCGTGAAGACAGCGACGTCGATCTGCGGGTTGATCGGGGGGCTCTTACCGGCTTCGCTTATGGCGGGTTTTACGGCGACATTCAGAGAGCATTGGGCGTCCGCACAGATATTTTGACCACGGAGCAGTTGAAAAAACCTTTTTTGGATAAAATTCAAAAGGAGGAAGTTTTGCTTTATGAAAAAGGGTGACAAGGATTATCAAAGGTTAATCCACATCATAAAGTATTGCGAGAAATTGAAAGCGGTCGGCAAGTCGATGAACGGGGAATATGACCGCTTCGTCGCCAAGGAGAATTATGAAAAGGTCGATGTAAGCTCGTTTTATATCGGCCAACTCGGAGAATTGACACATGGTCTCACGGACGGATTCAAAAACAATCACCAAGATATACCGTGGAAGCAAATTGTGGATATGCGCAATACGCTGGTTCATAGATACGGAACGCGCAACACTAAAATCATTTGGGATGTCATTGCAAAAGATATTCCGATTTTGATGCAACAGTGCAAAACGATTTTATTACAGGTAAATCCTGATATTGATAACGATATTAAAGCCGAGCTGGAAGAGGAAACGAATATTTTGCCATGAAAAAGAGGACTTCCTCATGTCCACCACTCACGCCGAGGAGGTAGGAGAATGATTGCTTTGAGGACGAAATTAACTGCTGTGCTCATCATGTTGCTGGTGCTCCTGTCAACCACAGCCTTCGCCAACCCCTATCCAGCCGCTCTTGATAATGGACAAAAAAAGAGGCTGCCCATGAAGATTTTTTCCTTCATGCGACAGCCCCTTTTTATTGCTAGAGCATCGTTCAAAATCGCATATCATTCTGTGGCGTAGTTTGTGAAATAATTCTGTATCAGCACAACAGGCGTTCCTCTGTCTCCGCTGCCGCTGGTCAGGTCGCAGAGGCTGCCCAAAAGGTCAGTGAGCTGCCTGGGCGTCGTTCCCTGCGAGGTCATGTTCCCCACCAAGTTCGCGTCCTTCGCCTTGATTTTTTCTTTCATGGCGTTGGAGAGTTCCTGCCCGCTCAAATCTTTCAAATCGTTGTCCGCGAAGTATTTCATTTTCAGCTCGTTCGGCGTGCCCTTGAGACCCTCGGTGTACGCGGGCGACACCACCGGGTCCGCCAGCTCCCAGATTCCGCCCACGGGATCCTTGAAGCCGCCATCCCCGTAAATCATTACTTCCAGTTTTTTGCCGGTGGCCTTTATCAGCTCTTGCTGGAGCCTGTCAACGAAGCTCTGGCAGTCACGCGGGAAAAGCTTCACTTTTTCCTCCGTCGCCTTGTTCGCCCCCAGGAGGCCGTATTTCTCATTGAAGCCGCTGCCGTCAACCGAGGCGGTCATGATTTCATCAAGGCTGTACACGCGCCGCGCGCCGCCCTCCGCTATGATGCGCTTCGTGCGTTTCCTCGTGTGAATATCGCAGTTGATGACGTTTTTCGTGTACCGCAGAATATAACGCGGGTCGTTTGAGAACACAATCTCAATGTTGTCCCCGAGGCTCTTGTAGTACTCGATATAATCGACCCCGGTGAACGGGTGAACGGTGCTGAACCCGAATGTCTCACGAAAACCTTTCTCATCAAAACTGTCCGTGTACGGATCTACCTTTTTCCCGTCCACGTCGTCCTCGCTTATAAGATGATTCCCCACCTCATCGGACGGGTATGACAGCTGCACATAGAGCTTCTTGCAGGACATGCTCAATGCCCTTAGCATGATGGCGAATCTGTTTCGGCTCATGATAGGAAAAACTATTCCCATATCCTCCCCGCCCAGCTTTTGCCTGACGTCCTTGGCAATCTGCCCGACAGTGGCGTAATTGCCCTGTGTGCGGGCCACCACCGCCTCCGTGACTCCGACGACATCCCTGTCATGGAAAGAAAAGCCCTCATTTTCTGACGCCTTTATAAGGCCGTCACGAATCAAGGAAACGAGGTCATCCCCTTCCTTGAAAATCGGCATGATGATTCCTCGTGAGGTTACCCCTGTGTAGCGCATACTTTTCCCCTTGCTTTCTCTCTAAATTTATACAAAACCAAGAATTTTGTATATTCTATTGGTCAAAGAAATTCTTGTTCACCGGGCAGCTGTTTTCATTTCTGCTTATTGTCTCCGAGGCCAGCCGTGCGCCATAAGCAGCCGCGTCCCCAAGGGAATTTCCCCGAATCAGCCCCATCACTGTTCCGGAGAAAAAAGCGTCTCCCGCGCCTGTCGTGTCGACCACCTCGGTCGGGCACGGAGGGCACCAGCCGGCGCGCCCCGTCTCTTTTTCGTAATACGCAGCGCCCCGCTCGCCCAAAGTGACAACCACCGACTGCAACCCGGCACGCTCCGCCAGCTCCGGCAGGCGGGAGAGCAATGCCTCCCGCTCCAATCCCGAGAAGCTCTCGCCGAAAAACTTCGCGGCCTCAACCTCGTTGCAAATAAAGCATTTCGTCTGGCGCATCAAATCCCTTCGCGCCAAAATGACGCTCATATTGCCGACAATGGAGTAGACATCTTTTCCATGCTCATTGGCAAGCCGTATGATCATCTCGGCAATCGTCTCGTTCAAATCCACCTCAAGCACGACGGCCTCGGCCTGCGAAACAATCTCGCCCCCGTGCTCCTTCAGATAACCTTCAAGCTGGGTTATGTCCGGCATCTTGGAAATGGAGCCGGCCAATTCTCCTTTCTCGTCAAGGATGACCAGCCACATGCCTATTCCCCTGTCCGGCACCCTCATCATCCAGCGAAGGTCAGTGCCTATCTCAGCAAGATGACGCTCCACGTCCTGCCCTATTGCCGAGTTGTCAAGCATCCCGACATAGGCGACGGGCATTCCCACGTTTGCGAAATTCTCAACGACATTGCGCCCGACTCCGCCGTGGACTAATTGCACCTCCCCAAGGTTCCGCCCCAGAGGGTCATAGCTCCCCCTCGCGAAACCTTTTATGTCTACAAAAGTAGTGCCAATCACAACTGCAGGATTCAAACTTTTTCACCGCCGTCTTTTATAGAATGAGACTTACTTCAGACTGCCACTGATTTTAAGGAATTACTGATTAAGTCAAGTCATGACCATGTCGAGGAAATTTTTCGTCAGGCAAGGCGTAACATGCCAGTGGCATGTTACGGTGCTTGAAGGCGTAGCACCGCTACGTCGAGAGCACTTTGACACAGCATGACGGAAAAAGGCCCGACATGCCGAAACAGTCCACTGGACTGTTTCGGTCGGGACTTATTCAGTGGTTCCTTAAGTATAGCAAACAGCATTATATTCGTCAACTTGGGGCGGACAACAGCAGTATGCCAGTCTGCCCCGTTTTATTTTTCATCCAAATGTCGGCTCGCCTTTATCGCCTATCTCCACGGTATGGGTTTTGGACGCGCCGCCGACGCTGATATGCGATTCGTCAATGTTGAATTCATACGGGTCGGTCATTATCCACTGCTCCGTCCAGTGCTCGCCCGTGTCGGTGAGGTCAATCATGCGCCTGAAAGAAAATGGCACTGTCTTGACGAAAGACGCCTTTCCCGCATCCAGCGCAATGACATCAATTTGCCGTCCCGCCCCCATCTGCTCGCTGTCAAAGGCATAATCAATATAGAGATAATTGTCGCCTGCCCCCGTGTGGACAAAAACGGGCTTGATTTCATTCCCGCCGACAAAGGGCTTGCGATAAATCACCTTGCCATTCTGCACTATATCCAGCTTCCCCTCGCCCGCATACGCCACAATGGTTTCTGCCCTGCCGGAGCCGTCGTCACGAAGGGACACCTTGCCCGCGTGATAAGGGATCAATTCCTCGCAGTAGGAGGCAGGCCCCTGATTGTATGTCCCACGGAACAGTCCCGGCCGATCGTCGAACATGACAGTGGTCGATATAATGCCGGACGCATAAGGCGCTATGTCGTAAGGGTTGAAATAGAACGTCACGCCCCTTGGACCTATCACCCATGAAATTTTGTCGTGAATAACGCCGTCCGCGACTGTTCCCTCCATTGAGTCGAAAAAGATGACAGGCTCGTTTTCCGCGTAAAGCTTTTCCGTAATGACACGGATCAGCATCTCTGCATCTGGGAACACATGATGGAGCGAAAGCCGCTCCCCCGTCGACGTGTCGAAATTCACGCCCCGCAGCACCGTCATGCCGTGGGCTCCTCCGCGATACTCGCTGTGCATTTCGACAAACGACATCACCCGCGTGTCGGCTCGCTTCACAATGATGTCGCTGTAGGAGCTGTACCCGCCAAAATAATCCGCGCTGCCATATTTCTTGCGCTCCTGGTACTCCCTCAGAGCCTCCTCGCGCAGTTCCCCCTGCGCGCGATAGGCTTCATGAATCGTGCTGTAATTATACGCCTCCAGTGCCGCTGCGAGCTTCGGGAAATTCGACGAGTTGAGCATGGAGCGTCCGTCCCCGTCCGCGAGATGCAGCTCCGTCCATGTCTGACGGAGCATCACCTTTCCATCGCCCTTCGCCTCATACTGATTGACTCTTTTGGACAGGCCAAATGAGCGAAGCGATGGGTCAACAGCCAAAGTCCCAAGCGGTGCCCCCTCCGTCTGCTCAAAGCCGTCCCCTATTTCCGCCGATGCCCCTTCCTCTCCTGCCCGCGCGACGCCCAGAGGCGACATCAGCACGCAAGCCGCAAGCGCAATCCCCAGCATCTTTTTTCGCTTCATCATAATAATGCCTCCTTATGCTCCCATCGAGCAAACAAAAATATAATTTTGCAGCAGCATATTGTCATATAGCCCATATTATGAAAAAGAGTGTATCCTTTTTGACAAAAAGACACACTCTTTTTCATGCAGACAATTCACCGACAAATGAACCTGTTTTCACAAGCGTCGCATATCGCCTTGACTATATAAATTTCATTGAAAGACCATTGCCTTGACCGGCGGAAAATCATCTCGCCGATTCGGCGCGCCCCGCTTATGAAAACAGCTCCCAAGTCATCTTGTGATTAGTCGCCAAATATCCTCACCCGTCAATTAATCACATAATATTGCGGCTCAGGCCATCGCGAAGGAATTTGGATGCTTGTCCACATTCACGAGGTCAAACACCTCAATGCAGGAATGTTTCTGCAAAGCTGCAAGAGCAACCTCATAAGAGACCGGCGTGATCCCCTCACGGCGGAGTCTCTCCTGCAAATTGATCTTCTTGTCATTCTGATGGTCACCCATACCACACTTCTTGGCCGCAACGCGGAACTCCGTAGCTGTCATCTCAATTTCTCCTTTTTATTTATAATTGTAACAAAATATAGTATAACACTGCTTGTCATTATACTATATCTTCCCGGTTTTGCCAATTAAAAATTTCAAAGAAACGATGATTGATACTAATCTTCGACCAAATAAAAAAATCCCGACAAAAGTCGGGACGAAATAAAGATCATTTTTAACCCTTGAATCCTGTGGGCGGAATGAATTCTCCGATGAAATTCCACAAGATTCTTATTTTTTGTGTCTTTTTCCCGTGAACCATTTTTCAAGAATGACGAATAAGTTTTCGCAGTTTATCAATATCTTCAGGTCTATCCAGAATATGCATCCGTGTAAGATACTCAGGACATAAAGCAGCAATTTAGCTTTACTATGCGCAAAAATTCATTTGTTATTATATGTTTCGACTATGCGAAGTCCTTTATGTCTATGTCTCTTGCCTCACGCAACATCCGGATAATGGGTATAAATATGCTCGTATAATGCTTGGCGGTATTCCTCCATCTTTGGGTACACACTGTCCGGAAGCTCCTCAAACAACGTATCGCGAATCAGGATTGACACTTTCGCTCGGGTTTCTTCCTTTTCCCGCCAATGATCCATCTGCGCTATGCGCTCCTTGACCTTTTGCAGCAAATCAACTGCCAGCGTCTTGATTTTCTTGATATCCGCCTTGGTCAAAGACTCGGAAAACAGGATATCGTAAATGGAAAGCTCCTCGTCGCTGGCAAAGCCCTCCCGAATATAACGCTGTTCCTCCTCCGTCATCTTGCGCGCCAAATCCATCAAATCCATAAAGGCTTTCTCAATGGCGCTGCGATCTTGAT
>JAFTAB010000128.1 GCA_017458745.1 Schwartzia sp. (in: firmicutes)
CGGCATTGCTCGCTCCACACTGTATGAGGAACTGAAGCGGGGGACGGTAGACCAAATGCGCAGCGACCTGACGCACTACAAGAGATATTTCGCGGACACAGGACAGCTCGTCTACGCAGAGCACCGGAAAAACTCCCGCAAACCATACAAGCTTGCGGCAGCGGCGCCATTCCTTCAATTTCCCCATCGGGCTATTTTCTGCCAGTTCCGACACCCTCCGCCTGTCGTGGCCGGAATTGCTCTGCTGCGGCCCGCTGTCGGCACTGCCTTTCGCGTCGCATATAAAAATTTGATTTACTCCATTTGCACAGTATTTTTCATTCCATTTCTAAGTATTAATTCATATAGACATACTTGTTGTAATACATTATAATATATACAAAAAGGAGGCCATTATATGGTTTCAAATGTATTTGAGCTTGCAATTTCTCCTGCAAGTAAAGAAATGTCAAATGGAATGCGTATGTATGGCAATAATCCTCTAACTAAAGAAGAAATCGGCATCGTAAAAAAAGCTATTGCTGAAATTGAGGCCGATGAAAGTGTTTTTGTTTTTAACGATGAAAATCATCTAAGTCACACTTGCTATAATTCCCGTAATGATATTGTTTATATCGGACGTAATATATTTCCAGACACAAAATATGGTTCTACACACCCACGAGATATGATGAGTATAAGAGCTGTACTCGCACATGAATATTATGGGCATCGAACTTTTCGAGATGAATATTTGGATGATTTATTTTCCAATCGGACAACTACTCCAGAATGGCAAGACGAATGTCGTGCTAGTATTACAGCGGCAAAAATTGCTCCCGGTTTAACTCAGATGGATCGATATCACTTAGTACAGGATGCTGTGAGACGAGCAGAAGAATATGGTCAGTGGATTAAAACGGATGGCTTTATGAAGGAGGTGCTTTATGGCTGCCCTAGAGAAAACGAGGATCGTGGAATATCCTCAAGAATACAAGTTATCGAGTATGTTAGCGCAGAAAGCCAAGAAAGAGATGATGGAAAACGGAGTAGTCCAAACCAAATGCCCAAAGTGCGGGAGCGTGGCAACGGTGAGGATAGTGGGTTTGTACGGTGAAACCGTATATATAAGATGTAAATGTGGCTTTCTTTCTTACACAGAACATGGGATATAAAAATATCAAATTACCCTCATAATATGAGAATTTGTATTAGGGAAAAGAAAAAAGCCACCAAACAACAGAATTACAAACATAAAGAAAAGAGCGACGCTATAAAAGCACCGCTCTTTCAACTTATTTAAAAAATCCTCAAAAACATGAAAAAAAACAGCAGTAAAATTCCCCTGTATGTGATATAATGAAGGAGCATGAGAAAAGCGGGATTACCCGCGACAAAGGAGGAAAACGGCATGGGACTGTTCACGTCAAACAACAGCGCCAAGAAGCGGCAGGAGGAAATAGACGCGCAGCGGGTGAGACAGGGTAAACTCGACACGAAAACAACGAAATTTTCGGCAGACACACTTTTTACTAATCTTCACACAAGCGACCTCGACGCGCTGCTGACGACATTCGCGCCGGATTTTGTAGCCATGCTTATCAGAACAGCAAATAATTCAAGAGATGCAGCAGTAGAAACAGAGAAAATACAAGATAATCAAGAAAAAATCATAAAGTCGTTGGACTCCTTGAACGCAAACATAGAAAAACTGATAGCGATACAAACAACAAATCAAAACCAGCATATCCTCGTTGGAGAAAAAAGCAGATAAAAAATGAGCGCCGCCGTTAAAGGCAACGCTCTTTTTTATTGCTTATTATTTTTTCCCTGCTCCGCCCATCGGGCTATTTTCTGCCAGTTCAGCGGTTTTGCTCTTGTCGCCGCCGGCATTGCTCTGCTTTGACCCGCTGTCGGCGCTTTCTTTCGCGTCGCCCTTGCCCGTTCCGACATCATTTATGCCGCCGAACTGATTATTGTGATTTTTCAGCACCGCCTCCTCCGCCGGGCTGCTGTACTGCGGTCTTGACGGCGGCGCGTTGTCGGGAGTGTCATTATCTACTAGCTTAGCAGCTGTTTCCAGTTTACGATCACTGCCCACTCCATCATTATAAGCTCCCGGATTCACCATCTGGCCAACCTTGTCGATTCCCGACCTGTACTCATTGACACCCGCCGTGCTCTTGGCACTGCTGACGGCGAGATTAGCGAGCGTACCCGCGGCGGCCGCCGCTATGCCAACGCCCGGCACAGCGGCAAGCCCCGCCTTTGTCGCGAGGCCCATGAGGGATTTGTTCAGCGCCCCACCTGCGCCCACGCCGCCCTTGGACATCGCGTATGCGGCCTGCGCCTGGCCCGCGCCGCCCACGGCTGTTTTCGCCGCGCCCGTTGCCATGTCCACCATGCCCGCGCCGCCGAGCTGCGGCTGGCCGCTGAGAAGCCCCGTGACAAGCTCAGGAACCTTCTTCGTGATGAGCAGGATAGTCAGCCCCGCGAGCACGACCTGAAAAGCGTTTAGCATTACAGAACCGAACTCGCTCGGAGGCGTACTTACAAACTTCTCGTTATAACTCCTGAGAAAAGGCCATGTAATCTCAGAAATAAACGTGACGCACGACAGCTTGATCGCGAGGTTGAACATCGCGCCTATCGCCTTGTCCGAGAGGAACGAGAACTTCGACGTGACATGGAAAGGAAGGAGCGGCATCGAGATAAGAGCCATGGTGTAGAACTCTATCTTCGCCATAAAAATCTCAATGGAAATGAGAATGCCGCAGATAACAATAATGATTGCCAATACTATCAGAATAAGAATCTCGCCGGCTAATTTTTGCGCCCCCCCGGTAACAAAAGATTTAACAACATCCCAAGCACTGAGTTCCGTCGGCAGGAAACTAACAAATAATTGATAGAAGATCTTGTATGCGTCGTCAAGCGATATCTTTGTTTCGGTGCCTGCCGCTTTCATACCGATTTGAATAAAGCCGTCCGCGAGCGCGTCCATGAGATCAATCCAATTCTGCATGATAAGGATGAAAAGCCCGACCTTCACAAGAATGGAGAGCATGTACTGCACCTTGTCCCCCGCTATCAGCTTGAACGAGAACTCCCATCCGACTTCAAGTATGGTGAGAATAAGCAGCAGCCTGACGCAGTACGGCAGTATTGCTTTAGCTCCGGGCTTTATAATCCCTTCGATGTATGTACTCATAAAGCTATCCATGAACGTCATGTCATTAACATTGTCGGGAGCGTTAATCTCAAAAGTCGGCAATCCTCCCCCCGCTCCGGGCAAGGCGTTGTACCAATAATCGAGAAACCCGAACGACTGGAGAAACCATCCCACGTTTACCGCGATACAGGCGCCGAGCAGCCAGTTCCACAGTTCCTTTTTGCCCTCCGCAAGACCGAACCCTACCATCATGGCCGCAACCGCCGTCATTATGACAACGATTGCCTTGAACACCATCAGGAAAATCGAGCCGAGGTTGTTCAGTTGCGCGTCGAACTTCCCGCCAAGCCCCGTTCCCTGCTTGAAAAGATCCTCGCTGTTTATGTGACCGCCGAAAAGCCCCCCGCTCCCCGCCGCATGCGCTGTCCCCATAAAGAAATCAATCCCGCAAAGAAACGCAATGCCTAGCAGTACAAACAAAATACCTTTGTCAATTTTACGCAAACAAATCACCTGTTTCATTTAGGATGTTCATTCTGAACATCCTAAAAATCAAATCAAAAATCAATAAAAGTAAAAATTAATACTTATCTCAGGCCAAAATTTTTAAATAAAAATTTTGAACTGATATACGCCTGCTACGCAGGCTACATTCGCGACTTCGATGCAAAAAGGTCGATGTGAAAATTTCACATCGACCTTCGCTTTTCTTACCTGTATTGAATTTAATTTCTTACATCGGGCAGTATCAACTATCTTATGTGTCACACCCAGCCTTGGCAGTGCATCGCGTTTGCGACTTTAGTGAATCCCGCCATGTTCGCACCCGCAAGCAGGTTGCCCTTTGCGCCGTATTCCTCGCACGCGCTCGTCACTTTCTTGTATATGTCGTCCATTATGCGCTTCAGGTAATTGTCAACTTCCTCGAATGTCCACGAGAGCCTCTCGGAGTTCTGGCTCATCTCCAGCGCCGAGACGCTCACGCCGCCCGCGTTCGATGCCTTTGCCGGTCCGAAATACACCTTGTTCTTTTGGAAATACTCGATGGCATCGAGTGTCGATGGCATATTTGCGCCCTCGCAGACGACCTTGACCCCGTTCTTCACCAGCTCCTTAGCCGAATCGAGAGTCAGCTCGTTCTGCGTCGCGCATGGGAGAGCGATGTCGCACTTCACGTTCCACACCCCAGTGCATCCCTCGTGATACTCCGCGCTTTTGCGTTTCTTCACGTACTCCTTTATGCGGGCTCGGCGCACTTCTTTGATGTCCTTCACCAAATCCAGGTCGATGCCGTCCTTGTCATAAATGAAGCCGTTCGAATCGGAGCAGGTGACGACTTTCGCGCCGAGCTGCTGCGCCTTTTCAATCGCGTACGTCGCGACGTTGCCCGCGCCCGAAACCGCTACAATCTTGTCCTTTATGTCAATCCCGGCATCATTCAGTATATTCTGCGTGAAATATAAAAGCCCGTAGCCCGTCGCCTCTGTGCGCGCAAGGCTCCCGCCGAAAGTGAGCCCCTTGCCGGTGAGCACGCCCTCATAGAGCCTCGTGATGCGCTTGTACTGCCCATAGAGATAGCCGACCTCTCTGCCGCCAACGCCTATGTCGCCCGCCGGCACATCGACGTCCGCGCCTATGTGGCGATACAGCTCCGTCATGAAGCTCTGGCAGAATCTCATTACCTCGTTGTCGCTCTTGCCCTTCGGGTCAAAATCGGAGCCGCCCTTGCCGCCACCGATTGGCAGACCCGAAAGCGAATTTTTGAGCACCTGCTCCAGCGCGAGGAACTTCAAAATCGAAAGATTGACACTCGGATGGAAACGCAGGCCGCCCTTGTAAGGGCCTATCGCGCTGCTCATCTGAACACGAAAACCGCGATTGACCTGCAGCTCGCCCTTATCGTCAACCCATGGCACACGGAAAATAACAATGCGCTCCGGCTCGACGAATCTCTCCAGCAGCTTCTCATCTTTATATTCGGGATGCGCTTCCAGCACCGGGATAATCGAAGTGAGTACCTCCTTCGCGGTGTTATGAAATTCCTTCTGATCCGGGTCTTTTTTCACAACGTCAGCAAGCACCTTTTTAACATAAGCCCTCATGTCTGCCATAATAATCTCCCCATTCTCTGCTATATCTTTTTTGCATATCTGCCAAACGATGTAAGTATACTACTTGTGACGCGCCAAACACAATAGCCCCGGGGAAATAATATTGTATACATGACAAAACGGAATAGATTTGTTTCGATTTCATAATCGCAAAGCAAAAATATATCACTTGCAACAAAAGCGCAAAATTGATATGCTATAAAATAATTTTTAGACATCGCATTATATATTGTGCAAAGGGAGGAAATCATAATGTTTGGTCTTGGAGTGCCTGAGCTTGTGCTCATTCTAATTATAGGGCTTGCTCTTTTCGGCGCAGGCAAGCTGCCCGAGGTCGCGCGCGCTCTCGGCAAAAGCGTCAAGGAATTTCGCAATGAGGCGACCGACACGCCAAGGGAAATAAATGCGGCTGACGGGGAAAAAGAAAAAAAGACATCATGACCAACCGCGAAACAATCTCACATTCTCTCAAAAAAACAGTGGATAACTATTGACAAATTGCTATGCGCATACTCGTCCACCGTGCAAAAACATCTCGCTTTTTCCGCGCCACGACTGGGTTTTCAGGCTATACACAATTTCAAAAAGTTGTCCACTTTTTTATCCACATCATACGAAAATAATTTCTTTCGTATACGAAAAAAGACTCACCTAAGTGAGCCTTTTTTTATATTATTTATAAAAAATCAAGCACTTTTACGAGATGAATGGAATGCTCGGCGCAAAATAGGAAATCCCAACGAAAATCGCTCCTATGAAAAGAATGGTGAAAATGAACGTGGCCACTGCGCCGCAAAAAGCGCCGCAAGCCTCCGCCCCGGCATCAACGATGTCGTCAAGATCCCTATGAAATCCGTCAGTATTGATATTGAGCTTCATAATGCCGAATCATCCCTATCCTCGTATCGAAAGCTTCATAGAAAATACTAAATATCTGCTCTGCTTGTAAAAAGTATTGATATATTTTACAGCGATCAGTATCATCTATACCTTATGACAAAAACTTGCTTATGTCAAGAAAAAAGAGACGCACACGGCGTCTCATAATTTCCAATAATTTTCATTTCAGTACCTGCGGCAGCCATGTCGCCATCTGAGGCGCGAAGCAAAGCAACAGTATTTCAAGAGCCATTATGGCAGCGAACGGCATCGAGCCCCTTATGATTTGCCCTATAGAGCTTTCAGGGCTTATTCCCTTTATCACGAAAAGGTTCATGCCGATCGGCGGCGATATGAGCGCCAGCTCCATGTTTATCAGCAGAACCACATTGAACCATATCAGGTCAAATCCGAGGTGCTTCACGACCGGATAGAGCATCGGAAGCGTTATAAGTATAATGGAAACCGTCTCCAAAAAGCAGCCGAGCACCAAAAGCACGATATTGATGCCAAAGAATATGAGCCAGCGATTGACATTGGCAGTAGTGACAAGCGCCATAAGCTCCTGCGGCACCTGAAGCACCGTGAGGATAAATCCAAAGAGCATGGCGCCAATCATAATAGCGAAAATCATCGAGGTCGTCTTGACGCTGTCCTCCAGTATCTCCGGCATATCGGAAAGCCTGACCGTCTTGTAGACGAAAAACGTGATGAGGAGGCTGTAGACTGTGCCTACCGCCGCCGCCTCCGTCGGCGTGAACGCGCCGGTGTAGATGCCCCCGACTACCAAAATCGGAAGGAGCAGTCCCCATATATTCTCCTTGAAGGTCGCCATGCGCTCCTTAATATTCGCGGGGCTTTGCCTCTCCATGCCGCGCGCTACGTAGACTATGTAGATGATAA
>JAFTAB010000129.1 GCA_017458745.1 Schwartzia sp. (in: firmicutes)
AGAGCAGAAGGTAGAGCAGAAGGTAGAGCAGAAGGTAAAGCAGAAGGTAGAGCAGAGGGTAGAGCAGAAGGGAAAAAAAAGACGATTTTGGCATCAATTCGGAATCTGATGAAAACCATGAATTTGAGTGCCAAGCAGGCAATGGACGCGCTCATGATTCCTGCTCCCGAGCAGAAGGAGTACGCGCCGCAAGTGTAAAATTCAAATCATGAAACACTATTCGCCAACAGAGACAAACAAAAAAGCCGCTATGCTTTCATTCGCGCAGCGGCTATTTTTTGTGCTTTGAAATTTTTGATAGCGTCATCAAGTAATCGCGACAAAATTGCCATGCCTGAACACGGGCACAGTTTTCCCGTCGCCCGTAATGCCGTCTATCGAGAGTTCGCGCGAGCCCACCATGAAGTCCTCGTGAACGAGCGAGTCATTCGCGCCGCGCTCCGACAGCTCGGAGTCATCCATTTCCGCGCCGCCCTCGATGCAGGTCGGGTAAGCCTTGCCAAGCGCAAGATGGCAAGCCGCGTTCTCATCGAAAAGCGTGTTGAAAAACAATATGCCGCTCTTTTGTATGGGCGAATCAAACGGCACGAGAGCCACCTCTCCGAGACGCGTCGCGCCCTCGTCAGTGGCAAGGAGTTCTTTCAAAATTTTCTCGCCCGCCGTCGCCTCAAACTTTATTACCCTGCCGCCCTCGAATGTGAGGCGCATATTCTCTATCGTGTTGCCGCCGAAAACCAATGGACGCGTCGCAACCGCCACGCCATCGACGCCATCGCGGTGAGGCATCGTGTAAACCTCCTCGGTCGGCATATTCGCCGCGAAAGAAGTGCCATCCTCCGCCTCCTCGGTGCCGCCCGCCCACACATGACCCTCGGGGAGCCTTATGGTGAGGTCGGTGCCGACCTCATTTTTATAATGAAGCGATGTGAATTTCTGTCGGTTGAGGAAACGCGCCGCCCGAGACAGAAACGTGATATGCTCGTGCCACTTTTCAATCGCGTCGCCGCTCCCGCTCACGCGGACAGAGGCCATGATCGCGTCCCACAACATATTGACCGCATTACCAATCGGCTGATCGCCGAACACCTTCCTCGCCCAGTCGGGAGTCGGAACGGAGACGACGCACCAAGTATTTTTGTTCGCCATCAGGCGCGCCCTGTAATCCCTGAGAGCCACGCCCTCCGACTTCCGCGAAATAGCTATTCGCCTCGGCTCGACCTCGCTAAGTATGTCGGGGTTGCCCGCGGCGATTGAGACTATTGCCGCCCCCGCCGCCGCGCTGTCGTCATACAGCTTCTTCCTCCACTCCGGGAATTTCGCAAGCGCATCATCGCCCGCCATCATGTAACGCAGCTTGGCGAATTTCTCATCGCCCCAGCTCATGGTGACATCGCTCGCTCCCGCTGAGTACGCCTCACGCGCGACGCGCCTCGCGAAATCCGCCGGCACGAAATCAATCGGCGAATTGATAACGAGCGGCTGCCCGCGATGAAGATTGACCCCGACCTTTATCACGAGCCTCGCGTACTCATCGAGCATATCATCCGTTATCATATAATATTTCCTCCACGATTATCACGCCTCCCCGCTTTCGACGCGCGGCTCACTTTATCTCATTTAGCCTCGCGGCAAGGCTCTCCGCCGTGCCATAG
>JAFTAB010000130.1 GCA_017458745.1 Schwartzia sp. (in: firmicutes)
AACCGTCACCGTGAAGCAGGGGGACGACCTCTATGAAAAATCCGGCGGCAGGGATATGTACGAGGGCTACATCGTCAAGGACATCTACTGCCATGAGGGGAATGAATACGTGGACTTCACGGGCAAGAGCGATATTTTGAGAATCGGCCAGCCCCTCGGCACCGTGGCGGAGGATACCATAAAAAAGCAGCAAATTCGCGCAACCATCGAGGAGCATTTGAAAAAGGAACTCGACCTCAATCCCAAAGGCATCAAAGTCCTCTCCCTGTTCTTCATCGACCGGGTGGCAAATTACCGCCAGTATGATGATGAGGGCAAGCCCTTGAAGGGGAAATATGCCAAGTGGTTCGAGGAAATTTACAGCGAGGAAATCAAAAAGCCAAAGTATCACGATCTTTTCCACAGCCTCCACAACGAGGAGGATGAGGCCGATCTTGTCCACGACGGTTATTTCTCGTCGGATAAAGGGAAAAAGGGCGAGGAGGGAAAATGGAAGGACACCAAGGGGGACTCGGCGGCGGACGACAGCACCTATAACCATATCATGAAAGAAAAGGAACGGCTTTTATCCTTTGATGACAAAGTCCGCTTCATTTTCTCTCACTCGGCTTTGAAAGAGGGCTGGGACAATCCAAATGTGTTCCAGATTTGCACCTTGAACGAGACGAAAAGCCCCATCAAAAAGCGGCAGGAAATCGGCCGCGGCCTGCGCCTGTGTGTCAATCAGGAGGGGGAACGGCAGCATGAGCCGAGCCTAAACATTTTGACTGTCATGGCAAATGAAAGCTATGAGGAATTTGCCGCTACTTTGCAGAAGGAATACGAGGAGGACGGGATTCGCTTCGGCGTGCTGGAAATCGCAAACTTTGCCGCCATGAAAATCCCCTCCACGGACGGGAGCGCAGGAATAACCGCGACCGAATCGGATGCAAGTGAGGCCGCCTATCTCGGCGCTCAGAAAGCCGCTGAAATCGTGTCATGCCTCAGGGAGCATGGATATGTGGACGCAAAGGGCAATGTGCAGGAATCGCTAAAACTTGCCCTCAAGGAAAACACATTGCAGTTGCCGGAGGAATATTTGCCATTTCAGCCGCAGATAGAGGAAATTTGCCGCAAGGCCGCCGGCAAGCTGCCCATTCACGACAAGCGGGAGCGGCGGGAAGCAAAACTGAACAAAGAGGTTTTTCTTTCCACGGACTTCAAGGAACTTTGGGATCGCATCAAATGGAAAACCACCTATCGAGTGGATTTTTCCACGGACGTGCTTTTGGAAAAATGCAGGAAGCAGCTTGCCAATGAGCTGAAAGTCCCCTCGGCGAAGATTATCCAAACGAGAGCCGACCTCACCGTTGGCTCGGACGGGGTGAGCGCTGACGTGGTGTCCGACCGCGCCGTGAAGGCTTATGGCCACAGCGGCAACCTGCCGGATGTGGTGCGCTATCTGCAAAACGAAACTAACCTCACCCGCCGCACCATCGTGGAGCTTTTGACAGGGACGAGGCAGCAGCCCGACGGCACATGGCAAGAATTTGACAGCTACGGCAATCGCCTGAATGATTTCCGGAAAAACCCGCAAGTGTTTATGGGGGGAGCGGGGAAGATTATCCGCTCGGTGATGAAGTCCCTCATCGTGGACGGCATCCGCTATCGGAAAATCGGCGATGCGGAATATTACTGCCAGGAACTCTTTGAGACGGAGGAACTCAAGGGCTACCTCGAAAGCAACATGATGGAGAGCAAGAAAGGCATCTACAATTATGTGGTCTATGACAGCGAGAACGAGAAGAAGTTTGCGGCCGCATTTGAACGGAATGAGGACATCTTGCTCTACGCCAAGCTGCCCGACTGGTTCAAAATCGCAACGCCCCTCGGTGCATACAATCCCGACTGGGTGATTATAGTCAACCAAAAGGGCGAGAAAAAACTCTATTTTGTCTTGGAGACGAAGGGCAACATCGACTCCGATGCCCTGCGCGGCTCGGAGCGGGAGAAAATCGAATGTGGCAAGGCGCACTTCGCCGCTTTGGGCGACGAGGCGACATTCCTGCCGGTGGACGATTTCAGGACATTCATGCATGAAATTGCTTGCGAAACTTCCCAAGTAAAATTGAAGCAAAATTGATTGGCTTTGCAAATAAAAAAGCGGAGGCGAGAAAATCGTCTCAGCTTTTTTTAATAATCGTCAAAACCGCCATCGAAACTATCGGTATCACCGTAGCTGTCATAATCGTCAAAGCCGCCCGATATGTCATCGTCCCAGCTGCTGTCGCTGTCGTAGTCTTGCTCCTCGAAACTATCGTTATCGTCGTAGCTGTCATGATCGTCAAAGCTGCCCGATATGTCATCGTTCCAGCTGCTGTCCCTGTCATAGCCTTGCTCACCGAAATCGGAATCATCATCGTCATATCGGTTGTAAATAACCGTTTGGGGATTATGCTCATTCGGTGATGAATTGGAGGCAGCCGATGCTGAAGGAGAGCCGCCAAACATGTGCGAGAGAAAAAGCCCAATCCCCGTTCCCGCAAGAAATCCCCATAATCCGTTGGAACTGCTTTGCCTCGGTGTGGACGAGAGCCTCTCCCTTTGCCGAGGGACTTGCTCTGCCTTGACAGGCTTACCGCAATTCCCGCAGAATCTGGCTGCATCTTCCAATTTCTCACCGCAATAAGCGCAATATTTCATTTGGCTCACCTCCATAAAAAAATGGGCGCAACACTGCCGCATACAGGTGTTTATGGAGCTTCATTTTGTCATCCGTTCGTGGCGGCTTTGATTGGCACATTCAAGCCGCTGGCAATGGCATACATGGCCATTTGATTCAAACTTACCCCTTCGCGTTTCGCAGTCAAAGCCAATGCTCTGTGAAGGCTTTTGGGAATACGCAGATTAAACTTTCCGCTGTACTCGCTTTCGTCCTGCGGCTCCGGGATCTCGATGCCGTCTTCCAATGCCGCCTCCAGCCAACACGCCTTTGCATCCTCCAGCATATCCATTATGCCCGCTTTTGTTTCCGATTGCGTGATGCATCCTTTCAATTCGGGGATATAGCCTACATAGCCGCCTTCCTTGGCCGCCACGATGACCTCCTGATATGGCAGAGCCATATAATACTCTACCGTCTTTTTTTCTGCCATAAGCGTGTCCCCTTTATTTTATGCACTTTTATAGTACTATATATAATACTATCAATCAATAGATTTTTATTTCAAAACCGTATTGGTAAAATTTGACTAAATTCAGTGGAAGCCTATTCCCCGCTGAATAAGTCTCATTTTATAAGGTGAGGAGGATTCATTATGAAGATGACAAAAGAGGATAAGTACAGAATGAAGACGTTGGAGCAGTGCATTGAAGACGGCGAACTTGAAGCCATGTTTACGTATGCGCAACTGTATGTGAACGAATATCCCGAAGAAGTAACTGAGGAAATTGCTGAAAAAATCGTCAAATGTTATGAGACTTGCATGGAAGCCGGAAATTTAACGGCCGCGCTAAACCTTGGAGCATTGTATTACGAAGGGAATTTCATAGAGCGCGATTTCAAAAAAGCGATTCATCTCTACGAACTGGCCACGGAATCCGATGACAATGAGACACGTGTCAGGGCGTGGTGCAATTTGGGATATTGCTATTATTACGGACGCGATATTTCCGTATATAAACGTGAAGATGGGGTTTTCGTAGTTCCAATAACCAGTCTAAAGCCTTGATTATAACGCCAAAAATGTTTTTTGCTACAGGAGGCAGAGCTATGATAGTGTCCGGCTATCGGTGCTCTGCCGTTTTTTATATTTTAGATATAAAGTTTAATAGGATTCTTTTTTTATCGTTAGTTTGTATGGCGACGGAGATGTACGGTTTTTACTATTGATAATTGGCATTATGCACATTAAAAAATATGGTGAGCCCATACTTATACCAAACTCCATTTAACGTCAGCGTTTTTGATGTTTATGCAATATCGCTCACGTTAAACTTGAATTTATGTCCTGATTTTGTTATATTTCATTATGCGAATTGCCTCTGACAGGCAGGAGCACCAATCAGCGAGGCAACTATATCAATTTCGCGCACGTTATAATTGCCGCCGGCGATGGCGACAGGACGGGAGGTTTTATATGGGAGAATTTATATTGCAGGCGGTCACCGCCATGTGCCCCATTGTTTTCCTCGTCGCGCTCGGATATGCGTTGAGCGCGCG
>JAFTAB010000131.1 GCA_017458745.1 Schwartzia sp. (in: firmicutes)
CGGAAAAGGAATAATATTTGCGAATCGAGTGAGGAAATTTTTCTGAGGTGAGGCGCGCCCGGGGGCACGCCAAGGCGGCGGGCAGCTCATCAATCCAGCACATGCGCTGTCAAAAATATCATAATCTCTGAGTCGGTCTTGTTCGTTTTGAGCGAGCGGAAAAAAGCACCGAGTATCGGCAAATCACCGAGCAGGGGGACTTTGCTGATTACCTTTGACTCCTCGCTTCCGATCAGTCCGCCTATTACCATTGTCTCGCCGTCTTTCAGCCTGACGGTCGTGTCGGCCGCCCGCTTTTGAAATCTGTACGTCTTCATGTCTTCCACATAAAGGGGAGACGACACCTCAGTATGAACGAGCGCGGTGATCGCTCCGTCGGGATTCACTCGCGGGGTGCAGCGGAGGATGATGCCGGCCTCGCGGTAAGTGATTGACGTCGTGGTCGTGGAGCCCGTTACCGAGACGGTCGGCACGGGCACCTCTCCTCCGATGTTTATGACGGCCTCGCGCCCCTGAATGGTCGTTATATTCGGCCGAGCAAGAATTTTAGCCTTTCCGTCCGTTATCAGCGCGTTTATCTTCGCGCTGTAGTAAAACTCAAAAGGATGCCCCTCCGGCCCCCTGCCGAACTGTATTATGCCGGGGATGCTGCCGTCCCCGTAGCGTCTCTCTACCTCGATGCGCGGCACGTCCGTCGTCACGGTGGATTGCGAGCCGTCGGGATTCGTTATCGTTTGGCGGCGCGTGTCGTACTCCACGCGGTAGTCAGGGTACTGCGGCACGCTGCTCCAGCTCCACTCGATGCCGAGCTCCTTTGCCGCGTCCTTTTGGATGGCGACGACCTTCGCCTCCAGCGATACCTGCTTTGTCGGCCTGTCAATCGAGGAGATTATCTTTCTCGCATCCTCGGCTTCCTTCGCCGTCCCGAAAAGCACCAGCGAATTAGTGCCCATGTCAACGATGAGACGACTGTCCTCGGTCTCGTCATCGTTATTGGCGGCAGTCGCGGTGCCTCTGATGTTTTTTGCGGCTGCCCTGTCGCCGAGGTCATCGTTATGCCACAGCGTCAGCGCGACGGCTTCGCGCACAGTCGCGAGGTCAGCGTACTCGATTGGGAACACGTAAGAGCGGTACATGCCGGTGTTCCTGACCTTGCCCGAAGTGATGACGGCGACGCCGTTCTCCTGATTTATATGAAGTCCTTTTGACGCGGCTATGAGCCGAAAGGCATTCTCAGGCTCTATCTCATTGAGCGAGATGGTGATCTTGCCGCTTACCGAGTCGTCGAGTACGAGGCCTATGCCGCCCATTCTGGCAATCGACATCAGCACCGCCCGTACATCGCCGTCGATTATATTCAGCGTGATGGGGGAGGCGAGCGCATGGGAAATTAACAAGGCTTGCATCATAATAGCCAATATGAATATGGCAATCCCATTGCAGAGCCGCCTGCGAGAAAAATGCTTCGCTGCGCTTGAGGATTTCATCGTGTCTCTCATTTCGATACTCCGATTATGGGATGTGGCAGATAAATCTCAAACTCGGCGGTGCCGTCGTTTATAGTTGCCGAGTTGCCTGAAATCGCCACGAGCGTAAAATCTTCTTTGCTCTCGCCGACGGAAAGAGATATTTGCTTTGAGCCGTTTGATATTATTGCCATGCCCCCGCTGTCATCTCCATGCATCACGCCGACGAGCCTCAGCCCGTCATGATTGGGCGCGGCGGGCTGCTCATCAGGCTGGCTCGCTGCCGGTGGAGACGGCGCGGGACCAGACATAGCCTCTCGCCTTTCGTGGAAATCGTCAAACGGTGAGCGCGGCGAGGGGAGCGGATTCCGCGAGTAGGCGAAGCTGCTTTTGGCGTGATATGCGCCGGTCCTCGTGGCAGTTTCCTCCGGCGCGGATAATAATTCATGGCCTAAAAGGAAACCGAAAACGATTACGGCGGCCGCCGCTATGGCGGCGCGCCTGCTCGCCGCGCTGTTTGACTCCGAATGAAATGATTTTATACGTTTATATCGCTCTTTGATTTTTTCACTTAACGAAAGCGGGGTCATTTCCGGGTTTTCACCTCGGCGAGCTTTGGCCCCATGATGCGCTTGTATGCCTCGACTCCCGGCTGATTGAATGCGTCAACGTCGGCAAGCTCGCCCTCATAAGCGATTGAGAGCGCGAGGAGGTACATTATTTGCCCAAGGTAGTAAGCGTTGAGCTTTGGCAGGGAAAAGAGGGCGTTGAAGCGGTCATTCGATGCCAGCGCGTCGGCGTTCGACTGGCGGGCGACCTCGAGAGCCTCCGCCATCGTCACGCCCGCGATGTCGGCGAGCTTTTTCGTGTCGGGGAAGAAATTCGGTATGATGATGTCGTCGGGCCAGTCCTCGACGCGGATGAACTGCACGACCTTGTTCAGCTTGCCCTCCTGATGCTGCTGCGTTTGCGCGTGCATGTCGGTCGTGCCGACCGCGACGACGGGGGTGCGCCCATACGGCGTCTTGTTGCCCTCGCGATCCTCGCCCTTGCCGAGCGACTCGGCGAGGAGCTGGATGTACCACTCCGAGAGCGATTTCAGATAGTCGCAGTACGGCATCATTACCTCTATGTCGCGCCCGTATTTCTCGGCGGCGATGTATTTGAGCGCGGCGTTCAGCATGGCGGGATTTTTCATCACGTCGTCCGTCTTCGACGCTTCGTCCATGTCGCGCGCGCCGCGCAGAAATTCCTCTATGTCGAACCCAAAGCACACAGCGAGGGACAATCCGACATCGGAGAACACCGAGAAACGCCCGCCCACGCCGTCAGGCACGCGGAAAGTCTCCCACTTGTTCTCGTTGGCGAGCTGCCTCAGCAGGGTCGGCTTCTTGTCATTGGGGTCGGTCACCGCCGTCACATAGAGGACGACGTTGTCCATGTCCGACAGCTCGTTGCACAGCACCATGAAATTGGACATCGTGTCGAGCGTGCCGCCCGACTTCGAGATGACGAGCAGCATTACGCGCAGCTCGCGGTTCTTGTGCGAGTCAGCCACGCCGGCGAGGTGGCGTATATGCCCGATGAGGTCTGAGGTGCGCCGCGCGTCGATATTATTGCCGCTGAAATAAATCCTCGGGTAATTGTCGCGCTCCTTGTCGGTCTTCTCGTTCCAGAACTCGCCGCACTGCACGTCAAAGAGAACCTTGTTGCCGAGATATGAGCCGCCGATGCCGAGAGAGATTACCACGTCTATGTCGCGCTTCATTTCCTGGCCGAATTTGAGGAGCTTCTCTATCGACTCCGGCGAGTTGAGATTATTCTCGTCGATATAAGGAAGCTCCGTGAATAATACTTTCTCTGGCGTGCCGTCTTTCGACAGGTGGCCTCGCACCTCGCCCGTGTCGCGCATATGGCACACGGCCTCGTGGGCGGCTTTGAGGCGCGGCGCGAGCTCCCTCAGGTCGCTTTCCGTCACCTTGCCCTCGCCGTACATATTGTCATAGTCAAATGTAAAACCAGAATCTAATTTAAGAGCCATCGCTTATGCCCCCTGATTATTTTTCGTCATGTGAAATCATCGGCCCGATAGATTTCACCAGATACGCCATGAACCTGTCCCTCAGCTCCGGCCTTTTGAGAGCCTGCTCGACCGTCGCCTCCAAAAATCCTTCCTTGTCGCCGATGTCATACCTGCGCCCCTTGAACTGGTAAGCGTAAACCGCCTGCTCCTTCGCGAGCATACGGATCGCGTCGGTAAGCTGAATTTCGCCGCCGCGCCCCGGCTCCGTCTTTTCGAGGAGGTTGAAAATCTCGGGGTCCAGTATGTAGCGGCCCAGCACGGCCAAATTGGACGGGGCCTCGTCCTCATCCGGCTTCTCTATGAGGTCGAGAGCCTGCCACACGTTGGGCTTCACTTTGCGCGGGTTAACGATGCCGTAGCTTGACACCATCGGCGTCGGCACGGGCTGCACGCCGAGGACGCTGCCGCCCAGGTCGTCGTACACATCGACGAGCTGCGAGAGGCAGGGCACCTCGTTGTCCACTATGTCGTCGCCGAGCATGACGGCGAAAGGCTCATACCCTACGAACTGCCTCGCGCACAGCACGGCGTGCCCAAGCCCGCGGGCCTCCTTCTGGCGGATAAAGTGAATCTGTATATCGGAAATCTTTTCAATCATCTTGAGCTGGTCGTACTTGCCCTGCGACTTCAGCTGCATCTCAAGCTCTATCGAGCGGTCGAAATGATCCTCGATGGAGCGTTTGTTGCGCCCCGTGATTATCAGTATCTCCTCGATGCCGGAGGCAAGGGCCTCCTCGATGATGTACTGTATGGCGGGCTTGTCGACTATGGGCAGCATCTCCTTCGGCTGCGCCTTCGTCGCCGGCAAAAAGCGTGTGCCCAGTCCGGCCGCGGGGATGATGGCCTTGCGGATTTTCTGCATGATCCTCTATACCTCTTTTTGTTTCCCGAGCAAATCATCAGCCCCTGATTTTCTTCAGCAGCTCCTCGGTCTTCTCGCTGAGCAGCGCCTTGTCGCCGCGCGTCTCCACGTTGAGCCTTATGACCGGCTCCGTGTTCGACATGCGCAGATTGAAGCGCCAGTCCTTGTACTCCACGGAGAGGCCGTCCACCTTGTTGACCTCGCCGCTCGGCGCGTATTCCTTTTCAATCCTCGCGATGACCGCCTTCGCGTCATCGACGGTGCTGTTTATCTCGCCGCTGCACGGGAATTTCTCCATGCGCTCCGCCATCAGCTCCGAGAGAGGCCTTTTCGCCTCGCTCAGAAGCTCCATCGTCGTCAGCCATACCAGCATACCGCTGTCGCAGTACGAGAAATTGCGGAAATAATGATGCGCGCTCATCTCGCCGCCGTAGATGGCGTTCTCGCTGCGCATCTTGTCCTTTATGAAAGCGTGCCCGCTCTTGCACATGACAGCCTTTCCGCCGAGAGCCTTCACAATCTCAAGGGTGTTCCATGTCATGCGCGGGTCGTAGATGACGGTCGAGCCAGGCGCCTTCTTCAGGAAAGACTGCGCGAGGAATCCGACCATGTAGTAGCCCTCTATGAATCCGCCCTTCTCGTCGTATATGAAGCAACGGTCAAAATCGCCGTCCCATGCGGCCGCCATGTCAGCGTGATGCTCTATGACAGTCCTCGTGGTGACATCGCGGTTCTCCACCAGCATCGGATTCGGCACGCCGTTCGGGAAGGTGCCGTCGCACTCGTTGAACATCTTGATTACTTTGATTGGGAGATGCTTCTCCAGCTCGTTGACTATGGGGCCTGCCGCTCCGTTGCCCGAATTTGCGATTACCGTGAGCGGCTTCAGCTTTTCCGCGTCGATGTACGTCAGCAGATGCTTCACATACTCGTCGGTCACGTCCTGCTGCTCGATGCCGCCCTTCTTCGCGGCGGGCGGATTGAAATCATTAGCCATGACCTTTTTCTCAATTTCCTTTAGCCCCGTGTCCGAGGAAATAGGACGCGCGCCCTCGCGCACGAGCTTCATGCCGTTGTATTCCTTCGGATTGTGGCTCGCCGTCACCATGATGCCGCCGTCGAGCTTCAAATGCGCCGTGGCAAAATAAATCATCTCCGTGCCGCATTGGCCGATGTCGATGACATCGCATCCGGCCTCATTGAGCCCGCGAACAAGAGCCTCCGAGATCGAGGGGCCGGACAGGCGAATATCGTGGCCGACGCATACCTTCCTCGCGCCGATTAAATCGACGTAGGCGCGTCCCACGCGATAAGCCAGCTCCTCGTTTACCTCCGACGGGTAAATGCCCCTGATGTCGTAAGCTCCAAACCCTTTGTTTGAGATTTCCATTTACCGCACGCTCCTTTGATTTTATATATCAAAATATGTTGAAGCAATTCCAAAAATATTTAACCCAAAATATTTAATATGCTACTTTAATATCATATCACAAATTCATAAGTCCTACGACAAAAATCTCAAAAAATTTACAAAATCATTTCGAGTGATGTATCGCATCAAGGAAACGATAATCAATCAATTTTATTCATAAGGCAATGGGTAAATTCGACTAGTGTCAGTGGGAATTTTATACTCCCACAGAATAAGTCTCATTTTATCCTATGCCAACGTGTGCTCTTTCTGTATTTATTGTTTACGATTTCCTTTGCGTGCTGTAAAATGATAAGGCGTATTTTGCAATAAAGGGGAAATGATTTGATGAGCACGTCTTTGATTTGCATCACTGCGGCAATAGTGGTGTACCTCGCCGGGATGCTTTACATCGGCTACCACTACGCGAAGGTGAATGAGTCCGACAGCGACTTTTATCTCGGAGGGCGCAGTCTCGGCCCGTACGTCACGGCGATGAGCGCAGAGGCCAGCGATATGTCGAGCTACCTGCTGATGGGGCTGCCGGGGCTCGCGTATCTCTCGGGCGTGGCGGATGTCGGCTGGACTGCCATCGGCCTCGCGGTCGGCACATATCTTAATTGGCTGCTTGTGGCGAAGCGACTGCGCGCGTACACGCAGGTCGTCGGAGCTTTCACTTTGCCGCAGTTTTTTTCAAAGCGGTTCCACGATGACAGGAGCATCCTCTCGGCGATTGCCGCCGTCATAATCGTCATATTTTTCATCCCTTACACGGCGTCGGGGTTCGCGGCGTGCGGCAAGCTGTTCGGCACGCTTTTCGGCATGGACTACATGACGGCGATGCTGCTCTCCGCCATTGTCATCGTCGGCTACACGGCGGCGGGCGGATTTCTCGCGGCGAGCACCACCGACCTCGTGCAGAGCATCGTGATGACATTCGCGCTGTGCTTCGTGCTGGTCTTCGGCGTCGCGCAGGCGGGCGGCATCGACGCTGTTATAGCTAATTCGAGCCTGCTGCCGGGCTATCTCTCTTTCAGCGAGACGCATGACGCCGCGACGGGCGGGGCGGCCCCGTACACGCTCCTCACGATTATCACGACGTGCAGCTGGGGGCTGGGGTATTTCGGGATGCCTCATATTCTTTTGAGATTCATGGCGATAGAGGACGCGAACAAGCTGCGAATCTCACGCCGCATAGCGAGCGTGTGGGTCGTCATCGCGATGACAGTGGCGGTGCTTATCGGCATAGTCGGCAGGGCGATGAGCGAGTTCGGCATCGTGCCGCAGCTAACGGGCAGCGGTACCGAGACTATCATCATAGAGATTGCAAATCATCTTGCATCGTTTGGCTTGCTGTCCGCGCTCATGGCGGGCATCGTCCTCTCCGGCATCCTCGCCAGCACCATGTCGACAGCCGACTCGCAGCTCCTCGCCGCGTCGAGCAGCGTCTCGCACAATATTTTGCAGGAGGCGATGCGCAAGCGTCTCACTCCAAAGAATAGCATGTGGGCGGCTCGCGTCACCGTCGTGTTCATTGCGATTCTTGGCATTGTCATAGCGCGTGACCCCGACAGCTCCATTTTCGGCATTGTCTCATTCGCGTGGGCAGGCTTCGGAGCGGGCTTCGGCCCATTGGTGCTGCTCTCGCTCTACTGGAAACGCACCACTTTTGCGGGCGCGCTGGCCGGCATGGTGTCGGGCGGCGTGATGGTGTTCGCTTGGAAATATCTCGTTAGGCCAATGGGGGGAGTGTTCGGAGTGTACGAGCTGGGCCCCGCTTTCGTTGTGAGCGCGATAGTGCTCGTGGCGGTGAGCCTGATGACCGCCGAGCCGGAAAAAAGCATCACCGACGACTACGAAAAATTTGAGCGCGAATTGAAAAAATAAAAGGAAATACAAAAAATCCCTTCTCAAATAATCACATTTGAAAAGGGATTTTTCTTTTACTATATTTTATTCAATTTTCAAAAGAGCTTCGTCTCGGTCACCTCGCGGATGATGGCTTCTTTTGCCGCGCTTGCCTTTGCGCCGCTCACGCTGAGCGCGTCCTTCGCGACGATGGTTTCCATCACGGGTCTGACGATCTCGGCTGTGAGGTCGTTCCTTGGCGCGGAGAGGTTCATAGTGTGCTCCTTGCCGGAGTCGAGGGCAAACGTCATTTTAAGGGATTTAGCCATGTTCATGTCTCCTTTCTGATTAGAGTCTGATACCAATCCACGACCAAAATTTTAAGAAATATTTTGACCGAGGCTGGTGTGATGCGATTACTCGCTCACGAGCGTCGAGGTATCCTGACGCTGTACCTTGGACACGTCGCCGGTCTGGAGCGTCGAGATGCCCTCGGCCACATCGTAGAGGTCAGCGGTCGTGATGTCGGGGTTGATGTTCGCGAAGCTGCGCTGCGCGTATTTATCCGCGCCCGACTCCGTCTGGCCGGTGATGACCTTCAGGATGAGCTTGGTGCTCTCCGTGTTTGCAGTGACTGCCATGCTATCACCTCCTTTCATGCGCATACATGATAAAAGAGGTGAGATTTACAACATGAAAAATAAAAAAAGTGCCGCAATTATGCGACACCTTTTTATTTCCTGCTATATTATAGTATGCTCTTTGCCGTATCCAGTGCTTGCTCCGTTACCTTGTCCATGTCGTAGTAGCGGTACTCGCCGAGGCGCCCGCCGAACACCACGTTCTTTTCCTTCTTGGCAAGCTCCCTGTACTTTTCATACAGCGACTTGTTCTCCTCGTCGTTCACCGGGTAGTACGCCTCATCGCCTCTGCGCCACTCGGCGGGGTACTCGCGCGTTATCCATGTCGCCTTGCTCTCGCACGCGCCGCGCAGGAAATGGCGATGCTCTATTATGCGCGTGTAGGCCGGCTCGGTGTCGGTGAAATTCATCGCGGCGACTCCCTGATAATTCTCGCTGTCGATTTTCTCCATCTCGAACCTAAGCCCGCGATACGACAGCTCCCCATAATCGTAGCCGAAATACTCGTCAATCGCGCCCGTGTAAATGATCGTCGCGCCGCCCGACAGGTGCTTTTCAAATCGCCCCCGCTCGCGCAGAAAATCGACGCCGCGCTCGACGGTGATTTTCTCGTCGTCCAGCAGCGAGCCTATGAGCGAGTTGTAGCCGTCTGGCTCGCCGCCCTTGCCGATCGGTATGCCCTGATAGCGGTCGTTGAAATAATTATTGTCATAGGTGAGGCGCACGGGCAGACGGCGGATGATGAAAGCGGGCAGCTTTGAGCACGGCCTGCCCCACTGCTTCTCCGTGTAGCCCTTTATGAGCGTCTCGTATATGTCCGTGCCGACGAGCAGTATCGCCTGCTCCTCCAGATTTTTCGGCTCGCCCTTTATCGCCGCCGCCGCCGATTCGCGCTGCCTCGCGATGACGGCCTCCGCCTCGTCGGGAGTCACGACACCCCACATCTCGTGGAAGGTGTTCATATTGAAAGGCAGATTATATAATTTCCCCCTGTAATTCGCTACCGGCGAATTGACAAACCCGTTGAAATCGACGAACTGATTCACATACTCCCACACGCGTCGGCTGCTCGTGTGGAAAATGTGCGCCCCGTACATGTGAACCGGGATGCCGTCGCGCATCTCGCAGTACACATTCCCGCCGACATGCGGGCGACGCTCGACGACGAGGCAGGCGTGCCCGAGCCTCGCCGCCTCATGCGCGAAAACCGAGCCGTAAAGCCCCGAGCCGACGATTATATAATCATATCGCATCAAAAACATCTCCCAATATATAATGATAGAATTTTACCATCATTCTTCATTATGCACAATGAAAAGGAATTGGAATAATTTGCGCGAGCGGCGCGGAGCAAATTTCGTCCGGCAAGGCATATTGAAAAACATCTTTA
>JAFTAB010000132.1 GCA_017458745.1 Schwartzia sp. (in: firmicutes)
AATGGAAAGCGACCTCTATCTTGTCAACCCGTCTCTCGTGACACCAACTCAATATGAGTCAAATTATCTTGCCGTGCCATCTGACAATACCGACGACTGGTGCTTCACGCTGGGGAACGATGGCTATATAAACCACATAGGCATAGGCGGCAAAAACTGCCAAAAGATGGTGGGCATCTCGTACTGGACTGACGAGGACGGCAAAAAGCTCGCCGAATGTGCAAAAAAGTTTTACGCCGACGAGAAAAATCGCCAGCGGTTTTGGGATGAGGTCGCGCTCGACGATTTTTTAGATGACTTCCGCGTGAGAGTCCGAAAATGCAATTCAGATGATGTCATCGAGATTGACACGATAGAAGATTTACGCACCATTGATAAAAGCTACAAGAGGTGAACGCACATGAAGCGAAACATTCTCCTGAACCCGGGGCCCGCCACCACAACCGACGCCGTGAAGATGGCGCAGGTCGTGCCCGACATCTGCCCCCGCGAAAAAGAATTTGGCGAGGTGATGCGCTCGGTCGCGTCCGACATATTGAAAGTAGTCCACGCCGACCCGTCGAAATTCAGCGCGGTCCTCTTCTGCGGCTCCGGCACGCTGAACATTGACGTGTGCGTCAATTCGCTGGTACCACGGAATAAAAAAATCCTCATAATAAACAACGGCTCATACTCGTCACGAGCCGCGGACATCGCCAGAGCGTACAGCCTCGACCTCATCGAGCTGAGCCTCCCCATCGACGAGCCGATTGACACTCGAAAAGTGGAGCAGGTCATGGGCGAGCACGAGGACATCGCCGTGGTTTACACGACGCATCAGGAAACCGGCACGGGCATACTCAACCCCATCCGCGAGATTGGCGACGTCGCCCATCGACGGGGAGCGATATTCGCCTGCGACACCACCTCTACGCTCGCGATGCTCCCACTCGACATGGAGCGCGACAATCTCGATTTCTCTTTCGCGTCAGCGCAGAAAGGCCTGCAAGCCATGACGGGGCTGTCATTCATCATCGGGCGCACGAGCATCATAGAGGCGTCGGCTGATTACCCTCGCCGCTCGTACTATTGCAATCTCTTCCTGCAATACGACTACTTCAAAAAATTCGGGGAGATGCAGTTCACCCCGCCGGTGCAGACGATATATGCCGCCCGCGAGGGACTGAGGGAATATTTCGCCGAGGGCGAGCAAGCGAAATGGCAGCGTCACGCGAAAACGATGGAGGCGATACACGACGGGTTCGCCGCGCTCGGATTCCGCGAGGCGATAAGGCGCGAAAATCAGTCGGGACTCGTCGCCGCCGTGCGATACCCCGACGACGCTAATTGGGATTTTGACGCGGTACACGACTACTGCTATGAGAGGGGATTCACAATATACCCCGGCAAGATGCAGAGCAAGCACACGTTTCGCCTGTGCTCCCTCGGCGCAATCGACGAGCGCGATATAAAAGAATTTTTCACGGTTTTTCGCGAGTCGCTTATCGCCATAAATGTGAAAATACCCGTCACATATAATGAATAATATGTGCCATTTGCCCCGACGTGCTATATAATGTTATAATCGGCATAGAAAAATTTTGCTTTTTTCTGTGCTTTTTTTATTTATCCGATTCCAACTGGTAAATTCGACTAAATTTTATCCGATGCTGACGGGCTATCATGCGCGGCAAAATCCCGGCAGCATACAGCTTTTCATCAATCTGGAGGCCTTGTCATGCTGGCAAAGGATTTCATCAATATCATCGGCGCGTCATTTTTCGCTGGCGTGCCTGACTCGCAGCTCCGCGCTCTCGCCGATTACGTCACGATGACCTGCGGCGCGAGCGGCGACCGTCACCGCATATGCGCCGACGAGGGGGGAGCCTGCGCTCTCGCCGCCGGGCACTATCTCGCGACAGGCGACGTGCCTCTCGTTTATCTTCAAAACAGCGGCATCGGGCACATAATTAATCCCGTCGCCTCGCTTATGAATGAAAAGGTCTACGCTATCCCCTGCATATTCGTTGTCGGATGGCGCGGGGAGCCGGGGGAGCATGACGAGCCGCAGCATATATTTCAGGGTGAGCGGTCCGAGGCGATGCTGGAGGCCGCGGGCATCACCGTGAAAATCATCGGCAAGGACACGACATCTGATGAGCTTGAGCGCATGATGGGCGAGCTGCGCCCGCTGCTCGACAGAGGAAAGCAGGTCGCATTCCTCGTCAGAAAAGATGCGCTCACAAATGAAAAAATAAAATACAAGAACGGCAACACGATGCGCCGCGAGACGATACTGGAAATACTGACAAAAAAAATGGCGGGGCATAAAGCGACTGACGACATCATCGTGTCGACGACAGGCAAGGCGAGCCGCGAGCTGTTCGAGATACGCGAGAGACGCGGCGAGACGCACGAGAAAGATTTTCTCACGGTGGGCTCAATGGGGCACGCGAGCATAATCGCTCTCGGCATCGCGACGGAAAAAAAGCATCGCCGCGTATGGATAATAGACGGCGACGGCGCCGCGCTCATGCACATGGGCGCGATGGCAATAATCGGCACATCGGGCGCAAATAATATCGTTCACTTGGTCATAAACAACGGCGCGCATGAGTCGGTCGGCGGAATGCCGACGGCCGCTGGCGCGATAAACCTCCCAGCCGTTGCCGATGCCTGCGGCTACACAAAGACGTACACCGCCGATGACGAGGGCGCGCTTTCGTCCGCGCTCGACGAAA
This sequence comes from Schwartzia sp. (in: firmicutes), assembly GCA_017458745.1. Lineage (GTDB taxonomy): Bacteria > Bacillota > Negativicutes > Selenomonadales > Selenomonadaceae > RUG024. The sequence goes on from JAFTAB010000132.1 coordinate 2,721, forward strand.
TAATGTCAAGCGGCAACATAAACGGCCGAATATTCATCGAGGCGAAAGCCGCAATCGGCGCACGGGATGACCTTGGCCGCCCGACCACGACCCCGATTCAAAACAAGGATTCATTTATGAAATTTTTAGGGGCTGCGCGAAAATTCTAGGATCAGTATCAGTGAGAAGACAAAGCAAAAGAGGCGACACAAATGCTTGAATATACCAACGACATCATGAGCGGGGGAGTGCGAGAAGGCAGCGGATTAACCGGCTCGCAGAAAAATTTCCGCGACAAGCAGATTAATCTCATATATCTTTTCGACAGCGTTTGCAAGGTGCATGGGCTTCATTGCTACATGATGTACGAGACGCTCCTGGGCGCGGTGTCGCGTCATGGATTCATAGCCAACGAGGAAAGCGTGTCCCTCGCTATGATGCGCCCGGACTACGAGAAGATGAAGTCGATAATGGCGACGCAGTTCCCGCGCGGCGCGATGACCTCGCTGCTCACGGCGTACACAAAGCCATGCGTCAGCGAAGCATACGCGAAATTCGTGGACATGCGCACGGCAACATACGAGGGCGACAGATTCGAGCCAAAGGGCGTGTGGATTGACATTTATCCGCTCGACGCGGTGCAGGACGGCACTCCCGACGCGAAAAAAATCTGGGACGGCGAGATATGGCTGATGATGTCAATCGGCTTCCAAAATCAATACGGCAATGCGGCTCACGGACATTCATCGCCGTTCTCGCAGGACGTCATGTCAAAATATCAGAACATGAAGCCGGCCGAACGTCTCAAAAAATACGAGGAATTTGCTCTGAAATCATTTGAACACTCCACGCGCGTCAATTATTTTTTCAACGAGATGGCTGCCCTTAACGCGCAAAAAATGGATGCCGATGTCATGCAGCGCATGAAAAATCCTGTCAAGGGCTCAATGCTCAAGTCATGGTTCGATGTCCCGTCGGAGCTTCGATTTGAGACGATGAAATTCCCCGCCCCTAAATTTCACGATGAGGTGCTCATGGCGACATACGGCGACTGGTCACTGGCGGTGCAGAGGCTCGCCGCCCCGAGCGAGAGGCCGCCCGCGCTCGATTCATATAGCGAGCACGGCGAGGACAACATCGTGACGATAAATGTCACGCCCGACAGCACGACCACCATCGAGCAAGATGCTGATTTCGCTCCCGCGCCCCGCGACGTGACGGGCGACGTGATGACAATCGACGCTGAAATCATAGAGCCATCTTCAAATTCTCCATCAAGTTATACGCCGCAGCCCGAGCCGCCCAAAAAGAGCACCTTCAAAATTCCTGATTTCGGCTCCGACGAGCCAAAGATTTTCAGTATGCTGCGGAACATGGAGGAGCCGAAGCCTCGCCCGAAAAAGACGAGCCTCTTAAATCACGAGGAACTCCAATCGAACATATCGGATGAAAAGGGAGTGCTCACCGACGCGCAGCGAAAAATACTGGAGGCTCTTCATTTTTCGATTGCGTCCATGCCCGCCGCCCAGAAGGCTCCGAAAACCGAGCCGGCGGATGAAAAAAAATCGCCCGACGAGGCAAGCGATGAAAAAATTAATGAGCATGATACGATTAATACTGATGAAAACAAGAAAGAGCATGACATGAATAAGGACGAGGAGCAAAACAATAAAGACGTGCCCGCCGGGGGCAAACCTGATGACACGCAAAAAGCCGAGCCGCCCGCCGAGCAAAACGCCGAGTCAGAGGAACAGCCGTCACCCGAATCGGATCAGGAGCATGAGCCGGTGCCGGCGCTGACTCTGACGCCTGAGCCAATGCCGGAGCCTCAAAAATCATACACGCCGAGGCACGCAAAAATCGACGACCCCCAATCGGACGCGGCAAAGCAAAACGAAACATCTCACCCCCAAAAGGATGAGATGAAAACAGAGCTGAATTTTGAGCCAGAGCCGGAAACCGAGACCGAGCCGAAAATCGAGTCGGCGCAAGAGATCGTGCCGGAGACGACAGCCGAACCCGAGCAAAAAGTCGAGCCAATGCAAAAACCGACAACCGAGCCGGAGCAAGACTCAAAGCCCGCGCCGGTTCCGACAACAGAACCCACGCAAAAAGTCGATCCGATACCCGTTGTTTTTTCCGCGCCCGCGCCGAAAAGCGAGTGCCCCGCGCAGCCCGAACCCACAAAGAAAAATTCAAGCGAATACTATATCAATATAGCGCCTATAGAATATTGATAATCGCAAGGAGACCTGCTGATGTCAAAGCTCACATTCATCATGGGACGCGCGGGCACGGGCAAGAGCCGCATGACGCTTGAGGCGATGCGCCGCGAAATGGAGACTGCCCCGCTCGGCGCGCCGATTTTTTTGATAGTGCCTGAGGCAGTGACGTATGCCGCCGAGCGCGAGCTGGCCTCGTTCATGGGCGACGCGAACGGCGAAGGCTTTATGCGCGCGAATGTTTTCGGTTTTCAGAGATTCTCCGAGCGCACTCTTTTGCGGGCGGGGCTTGAGCGTTCCGCCCGAATCACGGAGCTCGGCAAGAGGCTCATGCTCAAAAAAATCCTCCGCGCCAAAGAGGATAACAACGAGCTGACGTCATACGCGCGAGCCGCCAAGAAAAAAGGATTCACCTCGCTCATATCGGACGTAATACGCGAACTGAAAAGCTACCGCATTACGCCCGAAGCCCTTAAGGCCATAGCCGATTCGATTGAGCTGAGAGACTCGCCTATTTCATTGAAGCTGTCCGACATCTCCAAAATATACGAGGCTCTCAACGCCGCCGTCGAAAGCGACGAGCGTCTTGCCCACGCGCGAATGGCGGAGGACATATTGAGCGACGCCGCTGACTGGCTGGAATCGGATGACGGCAAAAAATATCTGAAGGAATCACAAATTTATATTGACGGCTTTTTATTTTTCAACGCGCAGGAGAAGCGCATCCTTCGCGTTTTTTTGTCGTGCGCGAAATTCGTCACCGTGACGTTGACGCTTGATGAAAAAAACTCATCGCTCTTCTTCAGGTCTGAGGAGACGAAAAATGAGCTGAAAGAAATCGCCGAGGAAGTCGGCGCGGAAATCAAAGAGGTATTTGCAAATCAAAGCGGAGCTCCGCGCCCGCCCCTTGCTGAAATCGAAAATATTTTATACGAGAGCAGCTTGGGCATCATCAGGAGCACCGAGACGCCGCATAATCTCGATGACAGCCTGCGAATTTTCGCCCTCCCCGCCCGCCAGCGCGAGGCAGTCGCCGTCGCCATTGACATGCTCCGTCTCGTCCGGGACGAGAAATATATGTGGCGCGACATCACCGTGCTGGTCTCAAACGACGCGGCGTATGGCGACATCATCGCCCGCACTTTCAGCGAGTACCGCATACCATTTTTCACGACGCACAAAATAACGGCGGCTCATCACCCTATCGCCGAGCTCATCCGCAGCGCCATCGACACTGCAAGGCACGGCTTCGTGAGCGAGTCCATCTTCGCCATGCTGAAGACGGGGCTCATCAAAAAATTTCCAATATCGGACATCGACCTGCTCGAAAATTATTGCATTGCCTTCGGCATCGACGGAAAAAAAAGATGGGGCGCGAATGTCGATGAGCCGACAGATGAGAGCCTCGCCGCAACGGACTGGACATACTCGGACAAGCATAATTTCCCCGACGACGGAACGCTGCTCCAGAAGCTAAACCTCATGAGGCGCATCATCGTCACCGACATTTTGAAATTCAGAGCCGCGCTCAAAAAATCAAAATCAGCAAAATCAAAAGCTCGCGCCATATATGATTTTCTCATCTCACATGATGTCCGCTCGTCAATGAAAAGTGTCATAGACGCTTTCGAGGCCGACGGCGACATGAACGCCTCGACGAACGAGCGACGCACATGGGACGGAGTGATGGAGCTTTTATCGGAGACGGCCGATGTGTTCGGAGACGAGAGCATGTCCCTTGACGAGCTTTCGGATTTGCTCTCCGAGGGGCTGGAGACCATATCGCTCGGCGCAATACCGAGGGGGCAGGATGCCGTGACGGTGATGAGCTTCGACGAGAGCAGCAGGGGCAACCTCCCCGCTGTCTACGTCATCGGCGCGGACGCAAACAATATGCCACGTCAGTCGCCGGAGGGGAGGCTGCTCACCGACGCCGACAGGGCAATACTCAATGAGCGGGGCATCGACCTGCCGCTCGGCTCATGGGATTTCGCGCGTCTTGAGCGATTCAGGCTTTATCGCGGTCTCACGCTCGCGCGCCGCTATATGTGGATGTCATACTCGACAGGCGACGCCGAAGGAAAAGCCATCACCGCCTCTCCCATACTTGAAACAATCTCGAAGTCGGCAGGCATCACTGTAAACCGTATCGCAATGGACGACAGCGCGAAGGCCATTGACGGCAAAATCGACCTGCCCAAAATCAGCGAAACGCCGCTTGACAATGACAGCCCCATAGAGAGCATATCGAAGGAGACAGCGCATGAACTGTACGCGCCCGAGGGCATACTTCAGGGGAGCGTCACCGCTTTCGAGTGCTACGGGAAGTGCCCGTTCCACTATTTCGCCCAGTACGGCCTGCGCCTAGGTGAGCGGCTGCGCTATGAATACAGCGCGGGCGATGCGGGCACGCTTCTTCACGCCGTCATGCAGAGCTTCGGCGAGATAATCAGGGAGTCCGGCATAAATTATCATGAGATAGAGCCGGACATTCTTCAAAGGCATGTGGACGACATACTCGCCATCGTAATCGACGAGTCGCGCCACGGCATACTGAAACGACGGGGCGCGTACATAGGCATCGAGCAAAAGACACGGAGGGCGGCGCATAATCTGGTGAGCCGCTGGGCAGCGATGATGCGCGACAGCAAATTTGAGCCTTGGCAATTCGAGAAAGTATTCAGCGAAGCCATCGAAAAGCCATATTGGAGCGAGGCCGTCTCGCTCATAATCACGGGCAAAATAGACAGGATTGATTATCTCCCCGACGGAAGAAATTACTACGATGTCGTCGATTACAAGACGGGCAACCCCCCGACTCGTCTGGCCGACATTTATTACGGCATCGCGCTGCAGCTCATGACGTATCTCTGGGTCGCGGGAAAAGCAATCAAGTCGCAGCGCGGCAGCGCAACTCCCGCCGGCGTATTCTACTCGCCGCTCCATGACCAAGTCATCGGCATAGGCAAAGCCAAGCTGAAATCCATCGCGGAAAGCGGAAGCATTGGCGAGGAAGCCCAAAAATCACACCGGGAAAAAATGAAGCTGACCGGCTGGATGACGGACGACAACGAGGTGCTGAAGCAACTCGACGAGAGCGACGAGAATCTCCCCGCGAAGATAAGCTCTAACCGCAAAAGCAAATTCAAAAAGGGGCGCGACGACTTCGCGACGCTTATGAGCTACATCGAATACAAGCTGGGCGACATCGGCAGGAATATCCTTTCGGGTAATATAAGCGTGTCGCCTTACACATTCAAAAACGCCAGTGCCTGCTCATACTGCGAGTACGCCGCGTGCTGCCGCTTCAACCGCATGGACGCGTCGGGCTACAACGCGCTCAAGCCAATAGGCAGCGACGACGAAGTAATAAATTTGATGCAAAAGGAGATGACGGACAATGGACTTCTCGGGTGAGCAGCTTGACGCCATAAAAGCCTCGGGCGATAATTTTCTCGTCTCCGCGGCGGCAGGGTCGGGCAAGACCCGCGTGCTGGTCGAGCGCATAATGAAGCGCATCACCGATGACGGGTGGAACATCGACAGCCTCCTTGTCGTCACCTTTACCCGCGCTGCCGCTGCCGAGATGAAGGAGCGCATCGGCAAGCGCATACGCGAGGAGCTGCGTCTGCCATCCCTTAGCCCCTCCGCCCGCGAGCGTCTCTCGGAGCAGCTTCTGCGCCTGCCGAACGCGATGATCACGACATTCGACTCATTCTGCCTCCAGCTTATAAGACGAAATTTCTCATCTATCGACCTCGCTCCCGATTTCCGTCAGGCGACGGAGCAGGAGACATCGCTCCTGCGCATTGAGGCAATGCGGACGACGCTCGATGAATTTTTCAATTCCGGCGATGAGACATTCCTAAATCTCGCGCAGGGCTATACAAATTTTCGCGGAAACGACGGGCTCATAGCCATCATCGAGAAGCTCCATAAATTCTCCGAGAGCAAGCCCTTCCCCGAGGCGTGGATAAATTCGCTCGTCTCGCCTTACGAGCTGCCTGCCGATGCCCGCCTCACAAAAACCGAATGGTGGGACGTGCTGCGCGACGACCTCCAATATAAATTGCGGCACATAAAGGCTCTCGTCAAATCATACGCGTCATACGCGGAGGAAAATGCGTCATACCTTTCAAGCTATATCACCGAGGCCGGAGACTTCCTCGAATACGTCAACAAAATGAGCCGTGAGATTGCAAAAGACGATGCCGAATGGGACACCATAAAAAATATCAGGCTCGTCAAAACCAAGAGCAGGTACGTCGTGAAAAAGGGCACGCCCGATGAGATAAAGGAAAAAGCGTCATCTCTCCGCGACCAAATAAAAAAAGCCATTGATGATTTTCCGGATTACATCTTCGCGCTTTCGGAGAGCGAGACGGTGAGCGACATCCGCGCCCTCGCGCCCGACATCGACGCGCTGCGCAGAGTCACTCTCAAATTCCGCGAGAACCTAAGGACGCTTAAACGGCAGGAAAACGTCGTCGACTTCTCTGACCTCGAGCACCTCGCCCTCTCTTTCCTCGCCGACGAGGCCACGCACGGCAAGAGCATAGGAGAGCTTCTGCCGACCGCCGAGGCACTGGAGCTGCAAAATAAATATAATGAAGTCATGGTCGATGAATATCAGGACACCAACGGCGTTCAGGAGGCAATCTTATCTCTGGTGAGCCGTGGAAATAATATTTTCACCGTCGGCGACTCGAAGCAGAGCATCTATAGATTCCGACTCGCCGAGCCGGAGCTTTTCATCTCGAAGGAAGAAAATTACAACGGCAGGGACAACCTGAAGCGTCTCACGAACAACTACAGGAGCAGGCGCGAGGTGCTCGCCGCCGTCAATTTCATCTTCGCCCAGATTCTTGCGCCGCAGGGCAAAGGCCAAAAGCCGCTCGAAATCGAATACGACAAGCCCGCGATGCTCAACGCGGGAATGAAATACAGCGACGGCGGCGACACATTCGCTGGCTCGCCGGTTGACCTCATAATCATAAGCAAAAAGAACACATCGGGCGACTCGACAGAAAGCAGCGACGACGACGATGACAAAAAAGCCGCGCACGATACCGACGAATCATTATCGGAGCTTATCGGCTTTGAGCCGCAGGCAAGAACAATCGCGAGGAAAATCGACGAGCTGCTGAAAAGCGGCGTAAAAATCAACGGCGAGCCGATCAAGCGGAGAGACATAGCCGTGCTTTACAGGTCGGGACGCGACAAGATAGCCATGACTAAAAAAGCGCTGGATGAGCTTGGCATAGACTCGTACGCCGAGCAAGACTCCGGCTACTGGCAGTCGCCTGAAATCTGCCTGATGATGGCCCTGCTGCGCATCATAGACAACGCCGATCAGGACATCCCCCTCGCCGCCGTCATCACCTCGCGGATGGGCACGCTCTCTTACGAGGAGCTGGCAAGCATAAGAGCGAAAGACAGGAACGCAAAGCTAATAACGGCTCTCAAAAACGCCGCCTCTTCATCAGAGAAAGTCGCGTCATTCCTCGACCGACTTGAAAAATGGCGTGAGCGAGCACCGCGCTCACGGCTCGACGACTTCATATGGATGCTTCTCGGCGAGACGGGGTTCTACAATTACTATGCGAATAAGAAAAACGGCACGCAGCAGGCGGAAAATCTGAGGCTGCTCGCCGACCGCGCCGCCGCGTTCGAGGAAAGCGGGAGCCACGGGCTGTATAGATTCATCCGCCGAGTCGACGGGCTCATCGACGCGGGCGAGGACATGGGCGCGGCATCAATCACCTCGGAGACTGACGATGTCGTGCGGCTGATGACAATACACAAGAGCAAGGGGCTTGAATTTCCCGTCGTCATACTCGCCGACTGCGGCAAAAACATAAATTTTGAAGACGACAGGGCGACGCTGCTCGCCCATCCAAGGCATGGCCTCGGCGCGAAAAGCGTAAAGGAGCATCTCGATAATGTCGGCGAATACAAAACGCGATTCTACTACTCGTATCCGACTCTCCCATACTTCGCCGTGTCGGCAGCAATCCACCGCGAGATTCTTGCCGAGGAGATGCGCGTGCTCTACGTCGCCCTAACGCGGGCAAGGGAAAAACTGATACTCATAGGCGGCGTGAGCGACATCGACAGGACGGCGCGAAAATGGGCCGACACCATGAGCGGCGACAACGCGGGACTGCCAGTGGCGAAAATACTTGACGCCAAAAGCTACCTTGACCTCATCATCCCGGCCGCGATGCGTCACCCGCGTGGCAACGCGGGCGGCGGCTCCAACCTGCTGCGCGACAAATCAGGCTGCGACAGCTACACGCCGCCCAACTTCGTAAAAATGTATGGCGAGGATTTTTCAAGCGAATTTAATTTTGACATAAAAATACTTAAGACCGATGATCTCGCAGCCAATCTGAGCAAAGCAGCCGACAAGAAAAAAATTGATGAAAAAGACGAAAAAAAATCCATCTTCGCGGCTCCGCATTTCTCAGCCGAGGAATTTGGCTACGATGACCACGGCCTCGCCTCCGTTCCGGCAAAGCTATCGGTCACCGAAATAAAGCGGAAATTCGAGGAAACATTGGGCGACGAGGAGCGCGACGCC
>JAFTAB010000021.1 GCA_017458745.1 Schwartzia sp. (in: firmicutes)
AAAAGCGCAAAACGGCAAGGTGAAATCGCAGAAAGGAAGCGGCGAGGCCAGGCCGCCCTCCGCGAGCACACCCGACAAGAATATCTCGACCTCTGAGACTGCGCCCGTGGTGCTGCCGTGGCAAAAGAAATACGCCAACGATATGAGAGGCAAGAACGGCATAATAGAGCGCGACGCTCGCGTGCTCGCCGAGAAGCGCCGCGACGCGGCGAGCGAGAATCAAGGCGATAAAAAATGACGGCAGTATGCCTTATAATCATCGTCATTGACCAGCTGTCAAAGTATCTGATTTCTTCGTCCATGACGCTCGGCTTCTCTTTTCCGGTGATAAACGGCATTTTTCATATAACATACATTCAAAATTCCGGCGCCGCTTTTGGCGTGCTGGCCGAAAAACGGTGGATATTCATAGCGGCGGGCATCATCATCATAGGTCTCGCCGTGTATTTCAGAAAAAAAATCATGCGCGAGCGTCCCGTAGTGCGGTATGGCACTGCGATGCTCGTCGGAGGCGCAATAGGGAATCTCATCGACAGAATCATGATCGGGCGCGTGATTGATTTTCTCGATTTCCGCGTATGGCCGATTTTCAATATAGCTGACATAGGGATATGCGTCGGTGTGGCTCTGCTGATGTATGAGCTGGTGGCAGCTGACTTTTTGGGAGGCCATTGCGACAGTGAGGACGCGGACAATGTGGAGACGGCGAAGTGATGAGCGATAGACGAAAATTTGCTGCCGATAAAAAGGAGAGACTGGATCTGTTTCTCGTGCGCTCGCTTGGCGATTTCTCGCGCTCGCATGTGCAGAAAGTCATTGCGTCGGGCGGCGTCACTGTAAATGATGCCGAAATAAAAAAGCCGCGATATATGCTCGAAATTGGTGACAGTGTTTCGGTGGATGTGCCGCCGCCGCAGCCCATCGAGGCGCGACCCGAGAATATCCCGCTCGATATACTCTATGAGGATGGCGATGTCATCGTCGTTAATAAGGCGCGAGGAATGGTCACTCACCCCGCGCTGGGCACGGCAAGCGGCACGCTCGTGAACGCGCTCCTTTATCATTGCAAGGATTTGTCGGGCATCAATGGGGCGCTTCGCCCCGGCATCGTTCATCGTCTCGACAAGGACACGTCGGGAGTGATGATAGCGGCGAAAAATGACACGGCTCATGTGAGCCTTGCGGAGCAGATACGCTCGAAGGAGGCGCACCGCACATATCTCGCGATAGTGCAAGGCGTGATAAATGAGCCGAAGGGCATCATAAGGGGCGCGATAGGGCGCGACCCCCGCGACAGGCAGAAAATGGCGGTAGTGCCGATAGAGCATGGCGGAAAGGACGCGACAACGGAATTTCTCGTGCGCGAGAGATTTGATAAATACTCGCTCGTCGAGTGCAATCTGAAAACGGGCAGGACGCATCAGATACGCGTTCACATGGCGTACATCGGCCACCCCGTCGTCGGAGATCCTAAATATGGAACGAAAAAGAATCCCTTTGCCGATTTGATAAACGGTCAGGCACTTCACTCGATGCGGCTGACGTTCGTTCATCCCGCGACCGGCGATGAGATGACATTTGAGGCTCCCCTGCCGGATGACATGAAAAATATTTTGAGTGAATTGAGGAAAATATAAGCGGCGCAAAATTATGAAGTTCATTTTTGCCCATAAGGCAATGGGGAAATTCGACTGGATAAGTCTCATTTTATTATCGGGAGGTTTATAAAATGCCAACGCTGATTGACAAGACCGTGCTGCTTGACGGGGAGGCGATTCGCCGCTCGCTCACGCGCATAGCTCATGAGATAGTTGAGAAAAACAGGGGCACCGACAATCTGATGATGGTGGGTATCCGCTCGCGCGGTGTGCCCCTCGCCGAGCGCATAGCCGATGAGATAAAGGCTATCGAGGGAATGCGCCCGCCCGTGGGCGTCCTGGACATAACGCTGTACCGTGATGACCTCTCGACGATGGCATATCAGCCGCTGGTGCGCCCGACGACGATGCCGGTGGACATCAGCGGCAAGACGATAGTGCTGGCGGACGACGTGCTTTTCACGGGACGCACGATACGCGCCGCGCTCGACGCGCTGATTGACATGGGGCGTCCGCGCGTCATTCAGCTCGCGGTTCTCGTTGACAGGGGGCACAGGGAGCTGCCGATACGAGCCGACTACGTCGGCAAAAATGTCCCGACCGCCCTTAAAGAGACAGTGAGCGTCAAGCTGACTGAGATAGACGGCAAGGACGAGGCGGTATTGAGCGAGATACAGGAATAGACAGATTCTTGTGATTTATTCGGCTGGAATCAGTGGGATTCTTAGACTACCACTGATTCCGGTCGAATTTTTTATTTTGGCGAGTTTGACAAAATAGAGATATTTTTTTCAACGCTTTATTCATTAAATCATGTGGCATTTTTTTTTTGCATGTAGTAGAATAGACAATGTTGTTTTATGTGCAAAAATGAATTTGAAAGCGAGTGAGACGATGGAGCGCGTTATCGTCAAGGTGCGCGGCGAGCAGACAGGCATCGGCGGCGAGACTGATTCGATTGAGATGATAGCGGAGGGGCGTCATTATTATAAGGATGGCAAGCATTACATTTTGTATGATGATCACCTTGCAAGTGACGCCGGCGAGGTAAAGACGATGCTCACTATTGAGCCTGACATGGTGGCGCTCAGACGCTCGGGCGATGTCACTCATGAGCAGACTTTCGCGCTCGGCGATGACAGTTTTTCGGAGTATCAGACGCCTTTTGGCAGTCTGTCGCTCGGGGTCCACACGGACAAGCTCGACGTTGTCTACGGCAACGTGACCGGCACCGTGGATGTCGCGTACGCCATGAGCATAAACGGCACGATGCAGAGCCGCAATACTCTCCATGTCGAGGTAAATATCGTGAAGGAGGACGCGCGCCTTTTGAATTAGTTTCATTCGATGTGATTATTGTATAAGATTCTTGGGAGTTGAAAAGTTTGGACATCAAGGATAAATTGGCTGATGCCATTGCGGCGGCGGCAAAGCGCGCCATTGACGACGGCGCGCTTCCCGCCTCGGAGATCCCCAAGGTGGAGCTTTCGGTGCCGCCTCAAAAGGAGATGGGCGATTTCGCGACGAATTTTGCGATGCAGGGCGCCAAGGCGTTTCGCAAGAGCCCGCGCCAGATAGCGCAGGAGATTGTCAATCGCATCGTGATGGGGGAGATTGAAAGGGCGGACATCGCGGGGCCCGGATTTATAAATTTTTACATGAAAAAGAATGTGCTCTATGATGCGCTTGCGGCGGCAATGGCGGCGGGCGAGGACTACGGCAATCTCCCGCCGAGGGACGAGCCGAGGATAATGGTTGAGTATGTCAGCGCGAACCCGACCGGCCTGCTCCATGTCGGGCATGGCAGAGGCGCGGCTGTCGGCAGCGCTCTCGTGAACCTGCTCCGCGCGGCGGGCTATTCCGTGGCGAGCGAGTACTACATAAATGACGCGGGAAACCAGATTGACCATCTCGCGGAGTCGGTGAATGCGAGGTATCTCGAATTGCTCGGCGAAAAGGTCGAGTTCCCGGAGGACGGCTACAGGGGCGACGACATCATCGACACGGCACGCCATATTATCGAGCGCGACGGTGACAAGTATCTCGCGATGGAGGAGCCGGAGCGCATCAAGGCTCTAAAGGAGATCGCTCTCGCGGAGAAGCTGGAGAAGCTGAAAAGCGATCTTGCCGCTTTCAATGTGACGTTTGACAAATGGTTCAGCGAGAGGACGCTCCACCCCGACAAGGTGCGGGCGGCTGTGAATGAGCTGAGGGAAAAGGGAATAATATATGAGAAGGACGGCGCGCTCTGGCTGAGATCCACCGACTACGGCGATGACAAGGATCGCGTCGTGATTCGTGACAATGGCGAGCCGACGTACCTCGCCGCTGACATCGCGTATCATCGTGACAAATTCGAGCGCGGCTTTGGCACGCTCATCAATATATGGGGAGCCGACCATCATGGCTATGTCTGCCGCGTGAAGGCGGCGCTCACCGGGCTTGGCTATAACGCCGATAATCTGACAATTCTCTTTTTGCAGATGGTGAGCCTTTTCCGCAGCGGCGAGACGGTGAAGATGTCAAAGCGAGCCGGGACCGCCGTGCCGATAGAGGAGCTGATAGCTGATGTCGGCGTTGACGCGGCGAGGTATTTCTTCGTGATGCGCTCGATGGACAGCCAGCTCGATTTTGATATTGACCTGGCAAAGAAGGAATCGAGCGAGAACCCCGTCTACTATATCCAGTACGCTCACGCCCGCATAGCGAGCATTCGCCGTCAGGCGGCGGAAAACGGCATCGCGGAGAGAAATGACGCCGAGCTGTCCCTGCTCACTGACGAGTCGGAGATTGAGCTGATAAAGAAGATTGAGGAGTACCCCGAGGAGATTGAGCGGGCGGCCAAGGACTACGCGCCCCAGCGCGTCGCGAGGTTTGCCCATGACATAGCGGGGCTTTTCCACAGCTTCTACACGAAGCGGCGCATCATAGGCGTGGCAAAGGAAGAGGCGGAGGCGAGGCTTGCACTCGTGGTGAAGGCGCAGCAGGTCATTCGCCATGCGCTTGCGATACTTGGAGTGTCGGCGCCGGAGAAGATGTGATTTTTAGTTGATTTGATTGAATGAGAATCTCAAACGGAAAGGGAGAATGACAATGGCGGAGATGGATTACAAGAGCACCCCCGATGTTGATGTGGCCTATCATATTCTCAGCGAGAAGGGCGAGCCCATCTACTACAAGGATCTTGTTATGGAGGTAATCGAGAAGAAGGCCAAGCCCGTGCAGTCCCTCGCGAACACGATTTCGGAGGTCTACACGCTCATAAACATGGACAGCCGTTTTCAGCACACCGGGAAGAGCATGTGGGGGCTGGCCGAGTGGAGCCCCGCGGAGCCTCGCCGCTCGCGTGGAGCCGGCTCCCCTTCCCCCTACAAGGAGGACGAGACGCCTTCCTCGGAGAAAAGAATGGCGCGCCAGAGAGAGAAGAAGCTGGAGAGCATTCAGGAGGAATAATAAACCTTTTTAATTACAAGGGGAGCAAAAAATGGCTAAATATATTTTTGTCACCGGCGGCGTCGTCTCGTCGCTCGGCAAGGGAATCACCGCGGCGTCGCTTGGCAGGCTCTTGAAGAGCCGCGGCATCAAGGTCACTATACAGAAATTTGACCCGTATATCAATATTGACCCGGGCACGCTCAGCCCCTATCAGCATGGCGAGGTCTTCGTGACCGACGACGGTGCGGAGACGGATCTCGACCTCGGCCACTACGAGCGATTCATAGACATAAACCTCACCAAGATGAGCAATATCACAGCCGGCAAGGTGTACTGGTCGGTGCTGAGCAAGGAGCGCAAGGGCGATTATCTCGGCTCGACCGTGCAGGTCATACCCCACATCACGAACGAGATAAAAAGCCGAGTCTACGAGGTGGCCAAAGCGGACAATGCCGATGTCGTCATCACGGAAATAGGCGGGACTGTCGGCGACATCGAGAGCCAGCCTTTTTTGGAGGCAATCCGTCAGGTGAAGAAGGAAGTCGGCAAAAATGACGTGCTGTATATACATGTGACGCTCGTGCCGTATATCTCGGCCGCGGGAGAGCTGAAGACGAAGCCGACGCAGCACAGCGTCAAGGAGCTGCGCGGCATCGGGATACAGCCTGACATACTCGTCTGCCGCACGGAAAAGCCGCTGTCGAAGGACATGCGCGAGAAGCTGGCTCTTTTCTGCGACGTCGATGTGAACGCCGTCATCGAGAACAAGACCTGCGACACCATATATGAGGTGCCTCTCGTGATGCAGCGTGAGGGCCTTGACAAGATCGTGCTTGAAAAGCTGAACATGGATGTCTCGCCTGCGAACATGACGGAATGGGAGAAGATGGTTCACCGCATACATCACCCGTCGAAAAAAGTCAAGGTCACGGTCGTCGGAAAATACGTGGAGCTCCCCGACGCATATATGTCGGTCACCGAGGCGCTGCACCACGCGGGCATAGCGAACGACGCGGAGGTGCGCATAAGCTGGGTGAACTCCGAGTCTCTGGAGGACAAGAACGTCGAGCTTGACGAGATATTCACCGGGACAAAGGGCATACTCGTGCCGGGCGGGTTCGGAGACCGAGGGATTGAGGGCAAGATTCGCGCAATACAGTACGCCCGCGAGCACAATATCCCGTTCCTCGGGCTGTGCCTTGGGATGCAGTGCGCCGTGATAGAATTTGCCCGCCATGTCTGCGGCCTCGGTGACGCCGACAGCACGGAGTTCAATCCCGAGACAACGCATCCGGTTATTGACCTAATGGGGTCGCAGGAGGGAGTGACGGACAAGGGAGGCACTATGCGCCTCGGCGCTTATCCGTGCAAGCTGCGAGAGGGAACCCATGCGCGAGAAGCGTATGGAGTTGAGATGATAAGTGAGCGTCATCGTCACCGTTTTGAGTTCAACAACGAATACCGCGATAAGCTGACGCGGGCTGGCCTCGTCGTTGCCGGGACGCTGCCGGACGACAGCCTCGTCGAGGTCATCGAGGTGGAGGATCATCCGTGGTTCGTTGCCTCGCAGTTCCACCCCGAGCTCAAATCGCGACCAAATCATCCGCATCCATTGTTCCGCGATTTCATAGGCGCAGCTCTTAAGATGCAATAAAATGAGACCTATTCAGTGTGGGTTTTGATGCCCACTGACATCGGATAATATTATGCAGCAGTATAATGACCGCTTCATCGAATTGATGAGGCGGTTTTTTCTTGGGCTGCTATACCGAGTATTGAATTATTGCAGTGACGGCGCAGTGGTGATATAATACCGATAGTTAAGAAGTTCGATGCTCGGATGGGAGTGTGACATTATGGAATCAATCGTGCTTTACACGGAGGAGATTGACGACTTGGACGAGGCCGTCGGGGAGCTTTTCGCGGGTCTGGGCGATTTCAAATTCAAAAAGAACAGCCTCGGAATCATTTTTGCGGAGGGCGACACGGACTATCCCGCGCTTCATGCGCTCCTTTCCGAGAAATTGCATTGCCCGATCATAGGATGCACCGCGCTCGCGATGCTCAACGGTGTGCTTGGCTATCGTGGGACGGGCATCTCCTTGCTTTTGCTGACTGCGGATGACTGCTTCTTTTCGGCGGGGATGACGGATGATCTGACAATGGATAATTATCGCGAGGAGATAGCGTCGGTATACGAGGATTTAGCGGCAAGGCTGCCATCAGAGCCGAAGCTGGTCATCTCTTTCGGCGGGATGGTGTCGGATGATAATGATGTGTCGGGCGACAAAGTGATTAGGCGCATTGACGAGATCGCCAAAACCAAAATACCGATTTTTGGCTCGCTTTCGTCTGACGGATTTGATTACACGAAATATCGGGGCTTTGTTGACGGCGCGGAGACGCGGCACGGGCAGGTCATCGCGCTCGTGTCTGGCAATGTAAATCCTAAGTTTGTCACGATAAACTCCATTGACAGCCGCGCCAATTTTTCCTACGAGGTGACGGAGGCGCACGGCAATAAAGTGGTGCGCCTCGGGACGAGATCTTTCGTGGAGACGCTGGAGCACGAGGACATGGCGATTGACAAGACGGATGTGCTGGCGGACTATCTCCTCTCGCCTTTCGTTTTGACGAGGACTCTCCCGAGCGGGGACAGCATAGAGGTGGCGAGGAATCTCGCGACGCTCAATCACGAGACGGGAGTGGGATCTTTCCTTGGCGAGGTGCCGGAGGGAGCCATTCTGGGAGTTGGAATGATAAGCCGCGTTTCAGTGGAGAACTCAGTCAATAACGCCTTTGAAAAGATTTTTGCCGACATCTCGACGGACAAGGAGAAATATCACACGCTTTTATGTATATCGTGCTGCGCGAGATTTCTCGCGATGGCAAGCGACACGGCGGCGGAGACTAAGGCGTATCTCGGCAAGCTGCCGGAGGGAGTCTCGCTCATAGGGATGTATGGCTACGGGGAATATTCCCCCGTGTATGGGGACAAGACGAAAGAGATTTACAACTTGTTCCATAATTTCACTTTCACAATAATGGCGATTTGACATTAAGTAACCGTAATTAATAAGTCGCGCAAATGGCGCAGAATATATTTTAATGGGCAAGCAAGATGTATGATTTGTTGGTGATTCCTTAGTGGAGGCGGTAAAAGAAGATGGGCGCGGATGAGGAAAAACAGCTTCGTCTTGACAATAAAAAATTGAGCAGGGAAATCAGGAGGCTTCGCAAGGACAACGAGCTGCTTCGCGTCGCCAACGAGCAGGGGATGCGGACTCAGGCTTATATACAGCGCGACAATGTTCGTCAGATTTTTTATATCAATCAGCTCCTGAGGACATGCCCGTATCTTTTGCTGCTTTTGGACGATGGGCTGAGGACGCTCATGGTCTCGGATGTCTTCTTTTCGTACAAGGGAACCGAGAATTTCGACCGCGGAGCGGTGAGCCGAGGGATTCACCTTTCTAGAGCCTTGTCCGGCATAATCGGCGAGGATTTGCTGTCGGAGCTGGCTAATAATTGCGCGGCGGTGCTCTCGGGCGTCTCGGTGGAGCCGTATCTTTTGCGCTCCGTCGGCAATGACGGCAATTCCGTCTGGCAGGTCACGATAAAGCAAATGGTGCAGGACGGGAAAATTATCGGGCTGACGGTTTTTTTCATCGACATGACGAAATTCGTGGACGCGGTGGAAAGAGCGGAGGCGGCTGACCAGGCGAAGGGGAATTTCCTGTCCAATATGTCCCACGAGATAAGGACCCCGATGAACGCCATAAGCGGGATGTCGGAGTTCATCGTGCGCGACAGCAGGGACGAGACGGCGAAACATCACGCCATCATGATTAAGAATGCATCGAAGACCCTGCTCACGATTATAAATGACATACTCGATTTTTCAAAGATAGAATCCGGAAGGATGAAGCTCGTGGAGGAGGCATATCAGCCAGCCTCGCTCTTCAACGACGTCATGGCGATTATTGAGACGCGCCTCACCGACAGCCCGGTAAAGCTGGTGACGGACATCGACGGGAAAGTCCCCCGTGTCATATACGGCGATGAGGTGAGGATGAAGCAGGTGCTCATAAATCTCCTCGGAAACGCCGTGAAGTTCACCCGCGAAGGAAAAATCACGCTGAGGGTGCGATTTGAGAAAATCGACGAGGAATATGTGAGTCTCAAGGTGGATGTCGAGGACACGGGAATCGGCATAAAGAAAAAAGATCTTGAAAATATTTTTTCCAGTTTCACGCAGGTCGACACGAAAAAGAACCGCTCCGTGGAGGGAACCGGGCTGGGGCTTGCCATAAGCCGGCGCCTCGTCAACATGATGGGCGGGGATATCAGCGTCGCGAGCGAGTACGGCATAGGCTCGACCTTCTCGTTTGTGGTCAGGTGCAAGGTGGTTGACTGGTCGCCGATGGGTGACATAGGAAACCATCAGGGAGAAGTGGACGAGGCTTTCCAAGCTACATTCAAGGCGCCAAAGGCGAGCGTGCTTATCGTTGATGACAATGAGATAAATCTCGATGTCGCGGAGTTCGCGCTTGAGCCTTATGAGTTTTCAGTCAGGCGGGCCGACAGCGGGGCGGCGGCATTGGATGCTTTCAAGGCCCGTCATTTCGACATCATTTTGATGGACCACATGATGCCGGTGATGGACGGCGTCGAGACGATGCACAAGATGAGGGAGATGCCCGGCGGCAGCGACGCCGTGGTTATAGCCTTGACCGCGAACACATACAGCGGGGCGGCGGCCGAATACAAGGCGATTGGCTTTGACGATTTCCTTTCCAAGCCAATCGACCCGCAGGAGCTTGACAGGATTCTGAGAAAATTCCTTCCCGAGGAAATGATAAAATGAGATTTGCTCATCGGGAGCATCAGCGCCCGTGGGCATGGGCGAAAAAATGATTAAATGATTCGTAAAAAAGCACCGACCAGAAATTCATCTGACGAATTTCTGGTCGGTGTTTTTTGATAATATTGTTAAAAATTTTTTTCGGGGTAATCGTTTTCGAGGAAGGTCATCGGGTTTATTCGCAGCCTGTTCGACAGCGCGATGAGGCTTATGTCCTCCAGCACCGACGAGATAGATATGGGCGTATCCTTGGAGAGATCCACTTCATACGGCTCGTCGAGCAGCTGATACCTTTCCGTTGCGAAGACGCATATCCTTGGGTGAGCCGCGCTGCCGTACTTTGCAGACTTCACGATGGCGTAGCCTTCGCTCGTCTCTATGACGCTCCCGACCGCGTATATCTCGATTTGGTCGAAAAACTCACGGAGCAGCGGCTCGACGAATTGGCCGCGCGAGAGCCGCGTCATGATTTTATATGCTATGTGTGGCTTGTAGGCGAGCTTGTAGCTGCGCTCCGATGTGAGCGCGTCATACACATCGGCGATGGCGACAATCGAGGAAAAGGGGTGTATGCTTTCTTCCTTCAGCTTGTCGGGATAGCCCGTGCCGTCGAGTCGCTCGTGGTGCTGCAACGCGACGGCGGCGAGCAGCTCATGGGAGGGGTCGGTTTTCTGATTCAGCTCGCTCCATCCGGCAGTGGGGTGGAGCTTTATCACCGCAAATTCCTCGTCGGTCAGCTTGCCCGGCTTATTCAGTATCTCGGGAGGCACGACGAGCTTGCCGACGTCATGCAGCAGCCCGCATCGCACCAAGAGAGAAAGCTTGCTTTTGTCATAATTTTCGATTTTGCCGATGATGCCTGAGATGATGGCCACGCCGATGCTGTGGAGGAAGGTGTACTTGTCATGGACTCGCAGTTTTGTCAGCGTGGCGATGTCTGCCTCGTCGTCGAGGGCCTTCTTGCAGATTTGGTGCAAGTCCTCATTGACATAATCGGGGTTAATGGTATGCGAGTCTATGAGTTCCTTTAGCTTTTTGTCGATGGCGGAGAGACCCAATACCCGAGTCTCAATGAGAGTCTCGCGCGGCGACAAATCCTTCATCTGGTAATTGTCCTCGCCCGAGAACACGCTGACACTTCCGATGCCAGAACCGGCCAGTTGCTTTATGTATTGCCGCGTGAGTACAGTGCCCTTGCGCAGATATGTGATGTCGCGCGCAGTGAGCACGTCCGTTGCTAGAACCATGCCTGGCTTTATATCTTTTATGGGCAGCTCTAACATTTGGGTATCACTTCTTTTCCTCCCGCAGATGAATTATACGCGCTTTGAAGCGTCGTGGCGTGGGTTCTTCTCGACTATCTCGATGGCCTTCGCGATTTCCTCGATGACCCGCGTCATGTACGACACGCTCATCCCGTCGAGACGCGCGTATATATTTCCCTGATGCGTCGACACGTATTTCGGCGGCAGATGATTGAGCGCGATGCAGGCGATGTCCATGCGGCACTCATCACATCGGCAGCAGTTCGGGTACTCCTTCAGCACGCTGCTGATGTTCTGGCTGACTATGTCCTCCATGAAATTCCTAAGCTCCATGACGGTTACCTTCTTTCATTTGCAATTAAAATTAATCTCATTATATCACAGTGGGACAGCAAAAGAAAAGAAAAAACATGACCGCGCGCCCGTCATCATCGAATAAAAATTTGTGGCAAAAAACAGGGATTTGGGATATAATATTAGGCTGTGTTGGATTGCATCAAGCCAATCACAATTAGCTGCAAGGAGAGAAAACGATGGAAGACAAGAAAATAATTTTGACAAAAGACGGCCTCAAAAAAATGGAGGAGGAGCTGGAGCATTTAAAAACCGTGCGCCGCAAGGAAGTGGCCGAGCGACTCAAGGAGGCCATCGCGCTCGGGGACCTCTCGGAAAACTCGGAGTATGACGACGCGAAAAATGAGCAGGCTTTCATCGAGGGGCGCATACAGGAGCTCACTGTGAAGCTGCGCAATGTCGAGGTCATTTCCGACGAGAAGAAATCAAAGTCCGTCGTGCAGATGGGCAGCTGCATCGTCGTCCGCGACATGGAGGAGGAGGAAGACCTCGAGTACACGATAGTCGGCTCCGCGGAGGCTGACCCGGCGGAGGGGCGCATATCGAACGAGTCTCCAGTCGGCGAGGCAGTGCTTGGGCAAAAGGTGGGGACGATTGTTGATGTCCGCGCCCCGGCGGGACTGCTCAAATATAAAATCGTGAAAATAAAAAAATAGGCTTTATATATAGTATAATTGTTTTTCGCAGGGGCGGCTTATGAGCCGCGCCTTTGCAGAAAATGGCAAATACATCCAAAAGTGGGGAGCAGTATAATTTTGGCAAAGCAGAACAATAGCAGCGAGGCGCAGCCACAGCAGAGCGTCAATGAGATGATGCAGGTGCGCCGCGAGAAGCTGAAGACATTCGAGGAAATGGGCGTGGCCCCTTTCGGGCATCGCTTTGAGGTGACGCACCACGCGGAAGACATTCGCGCCCATTTCGATGAGCTGGAGGGCGAATTTGACGGCCCAATAGTGAAGCTGGCCGGTCGCCTCATGGCGAAGCGCGGCCACGGCAAGGCGAGCTTCGCCGAGCTCATGGACTTCTCCGGAAAGATTCAGATATATTTTAAAATCGACATACTTGGCGAGGAAAAATACGCCCAGTACAAGCTGCTCGACGTCGGGGACATCATAGGCATTGCCGGTAGAGCTTTCAGGACGCAGCGCGGCGAGATAACCATAATAGTCAATGACTTTGAGCTTTTGTCGAAGTCGCTTCGTCCTCTGCCGGAGAAATTCCACGGGCTGAAGGATGTCGAGCTTCGCTACCGCCAGAGATACCTCGACCTCATTGTGAATCCCGAGGTCAAGGATACATTTATCAAGCGCACTAAAATCATAAAGGCGATGCGCAGCTACCTGGACGAGCGCGGATTCCTTGAGGTGGAGACACCCGTGCTCTCGAACATAGCGGGAGGCGCGGCGGCAAAGCCTTTCATCACTCACCACAATGCGCTCAACATTGATATGTACCTCCGCATAGCGACGGAGCTCGCGCTGAAGCGGCTCGTCGTCGGCGGGATTGAGCGCGTGTATGAGCTGGGGCGCGTGTTCCGCAATGAGGGCGTTGACAACCGTCATAATCCCGAGTTCACGTCGGTCGAGATTTATCAGGCATACGCCGACTACACCGACCTGATGGACATCACCGAGGGCATAGTGCGCGACGCGGCGGAGAAAGTGCTGGGGACGACCACGATCACTTACGAGGGGCTTGAAATAGACCTGAAGAACGTGAAGAGAATCAGCATGAATGATGCCGTGAGGGAGGCGACGGGCAAGGACTTCCTCGCGGCTGGCAGCGTCGATGAGGCGAGAAAGATGGCTGACGAGATCGGCGTGCCGTACGAGCAGCGTCATGGCATAGGCGGCATACTGAACGCCGCTTTCGAGGAGAAAGTCGAATCCACGCTCATGCAGCCGACATTCATCACCGGTCATCCGACGGAGATCTCGCCGCTTGCCAAGAGGAACAAGGACAACCCGATGATAACAGACAGGTTCGAGTTCTTCGTCTATGGCAGGGAGCTTGCCAATGGCTTCAGCGAGCTGAATGACCCGATAGACCAGCGCCAGAGATTTATGGATCAACTGAAGCTGAGAGAAGAGGGAGACGACGAGGCGCACATGATGGACGAGGACTTCGTCACCGCGCTGGAGCATGGCCTGCCACCGACGGGCGGACTAGGCATAGGAGTGGACAGACTGGTAATGCTGCTGACGGACAGCCCGTCAATAAGAGACGTGCTGCTTTTCCCGACGCTGAAAAGCGTGAACTAAGAAAGCTAGTGTTTATGCGGCTTTGCA
>JAFTAB010000133.1 GCA_017458745.1 Schwartzia sp. (in: firmicutes)
AACGCGAATATTCGCCTTGCAATGGCCAAAGATATAAAAAGCGGCTGTCTTTCAGATATGAATAATTTCTTGCTCTTGCAGCGGGCGGGCATACGAATACTGAAAGACAAATCATTGACCGTTGACGAGCGGCTGCTGCTTCTTGCCGCGCTTTTTGACGTGGCGGACAAGGTGATCGCTGACGGGGGCGAGGCGAGAATCGCTGCGCTCGCAAGCGGGCTCACGGAGGGCGGCGGCCCGAGGGAGACGCTTGCGATGATGCGCGATGCGCCGTACTCGCACAGGCGGTACATCGAGTGGATACTTGGCGTCATTGAGGCTCTATACAGCCCGAGCCGCGATATCGCTTTCCCGCCGATATATATTTTTCGTGAGTTCGAGTCTCTCTATCATGTGAAGGCAGGCGGCAGCATGGAAGAAGTCGCGCTGGCTTATGAGAAAGCGTGGTCGGGCAACGGGGAGCGCCTTATCGCGCGCTTTGGCGGGATACTGGGGAATTATCTCATAAATGAGTTCTGGGCCATGGCATATCCTTGCAGGCTCGATGCGACGCTCAGCGAGAATTTCATGGTATTCTTGGCTGTTTTCAAGGTGATAGAGCTTTGCCTTTTGACGCTTGTCGCGAAAAATGAAAACGCCTGCGACGATGAGGCGGTGATGATTATTCGATTGATAGCGCAGCAAAGCGAGCATAATGTGAATTTTGAAACGCTGCTGCTGCCTGATATAAGGGAGCAGGGCGCGGGAGTAAATCTCGCGGCGGGGCTGCTGCGCCATTGACACACCCCATCCCATGCGGAGTTACTAGTTCTCATTTGATGAACGTTTCCCGATTGAAATTTCAAAATTTTTTTGCAAACGAAACATTTTGCTTGCTTTTTTGAAATTCTTTCGATAGAATTTAAGTGAACACCGAATAGGTCTCTTTCACCCCGGTCGGGGCTTTTGCCGCGCATGAGCGGCCGCTGGGCTGCGAAGGCGGCTCGGCATGCTTATTCGTCATGCCGAGCCTTGCTTGACGAAAAAATTCCCGACAGGGTCATGACTTGACTTAATCAGTGATCGTTGTTTTCCAAGTTGTAACGGGCAGTATGAGCAAGGCACGGATGCAGGACAATTCATATCATCTTTTTTTGAGGGGGGCAAAATGATGAAAAATTACAAAATTGCCGTGGTGCCGGGAGACGGAATTGGCCCGGAAGTAATGGACGAGGCCGTCAAGGTGCTGAAGCGCGTTGCAGAGATTGACGGGGGAATGAGCTTTTCGTTCACGACTTATCCGTGGGGCTGCCAGTATTATCTTGAAAATCATGAGATGATGCCGGCGGATGGGCTTGATATTTTGAAGCAGTACGACGCGATTCTTTTGGGAGCCGTCGGCTATCCCGGAGTCCCCGACCATGTCTCTCTGCGCGATTTGCTCCTTCGCATACGTCACGATTTCGACCAGTATATAAACCTTCGCCCGATCAAGCTGCTGAGGGGGGCTCCTTGCCCGCTCGAGGGGATGGGGCCGGAGGAAATCAATATGACATTCATACGCGAGAACAGCGAGGGAGAGTACTCCGGGTCGGGCGCATGGCTATACAAGGACAAGCCGGAGGAAGTCGTCATTCAGAACAGCGTTTTCTCGCGCAAGGGGACGGAGCGTGTCATTCGCTACGCGTATGAGCTGGCGCACAAAACTCATCAGACGCTCACGAATGTCAGCAAGGGCAACGCCCTGAACTATTCGATGGTATTCTGGGATCAAATCTTTGACGAGGTGGGCAAGGAGTATCCCGATGTCAAGACGTACAAGCTGATGGTCGACGCCGCCTCGATGTTCATGGTGAAGGATCCGAAACGCTTCCAGGTCGTCGTGGCGTCGAATCTCTTTGGCGACATACTCACGGATCTCGGCGCTGCAATCGCGGGCGGCATGGGGCTAGCGGCCGGCGCGAATCTCAATCCGGACAGGACATTCCCGTCGATGTTTGAGCCCATTCATGGCTCGGCTCCTGACATCGCGGGGCAGGGCATATCTAATCCCCTCGCGTCGGTCTGGGCGGTCTCGCAGCTGCTTGATTTCCTCGGCTACGAGGATTGGGGCAAGAAGGTGATTGACGCCATAGAGAAAATGCTTGTCGAGAAGATTGCGCTCACGCCTGATCTGGGCGGAAAGGCATCAACGAGCGAGTGCGGCACGGCGCTCGCTGCCATATTAAATTAAAAT
Organism: Schwartzia sp. (in: firmicutes); assembly: GCA_017458745.1. Classification (GTDB taxonomy): domain Bacteria; phylum Bacillota; class Negativicutes; order Selenomonadales; family Selenomonadaceae; genus RUG024. The sequence continues at coordinate 2,216 of JAFTAB010000133.1, forward strand.
TCATTTGCGTTGGTGACATGCCCCGGCGTGTCACCGTTGCGCCATATTGCCTATCCAAGCCGAAAATCTGATAGGCAATATGGCGGAAGAGCAGGAAGGGAGAAAAAAGTGACAGTTCAAGAGTATACCAATTCATGCCTCAAATTCGCTGAGGCATCAAAGTCATGGGCGGAGCTTGACCCATCTCAATTTTATACCACGTTTGATAAATCGTGGGAAATGTCGGGCGAGAATCAGAACGGCGGCATTGGCATTGAGTGGGCGTTTCATCAGGACGAGGGATTTATAAAGGAAAACGCTCCGCAGAAATTTGTCGATTATTTTCGTCAGGAAATGGAGCTTGCATCGAAGCTGAGCGGCCCCGAGGCGCAAGAAATAGCCATGACCTGCGTTGACCTTATGAAGGAAGGAATCTATAGTCTGGCAGAAGTTAAATAATGAAGCTAAATAAATAGGCAGCTTTCATAAAAGCGCGGCGTGACCGGACAGGGATCGGTCACGCTTTTTTGTTGGTATCAGCTGGCTTTACATTTACGCGTCAATCACTTATAATTGTGGCGCGAAAAGTGATGAAGATGGGTGCAACGCAAAATATCAATATCCGCGTTGACTCAGATGCAAAAGAGCAAGCGGGGATGATGCAGTCGGAATTTTGACTTTCGACTGCGACTGCATGGTGAAATTATACGGGGAGGAACAGCTTTGGATATTATTGAGCAGCAAATGGAGGGCAATCGGAAGCGTCTTTTCATAAACGCTTTGATCTCGGTTGGGACGGATTTTATTGTGCTCGCTATCTTGATAAACATGGGCATGACGAGCGGGAACTGGACGACGGTCATCCCCGTGCTGATAATAATGGGCGTTGGCATAATGAGCCACGAGCAGACGATTTCATTTCAGATGGGGTATATCCCTCAGTACATCACCGACAAAATAAGAGGGCGCACGGCTCGCGACATTATAGAGGAGGCGGCGCGCGAGGCCGGCATCAATCCGATGAATATACCGATGGACATGATGAAGGGCCCGGAGGGATTTAAATATCTCGGTGAGGACAACATGTATTTATATTATGTGGATCGCGTCTATATGTTCCGCAAGGAGGACATAGCGTGGATATATTTCACCGGCAAGCGCATAATGACCAGCTTCTTTCACTGGGAGACATTTCTCGTGCCGCATATAGCTTTGGCAAATGGCAAGCTGTATCATGTCTTCGGGTATGTGTTCACGAATGAGGAATATATGAAACTGCTGGATAATCAAGAGGAGCTATTGCCCCATGTGATTATCGGTTACAGCGATGAGCTGAAGGAGCTATACGCGAACCATCAGAATGAATTTCTGGCGATAAAGTATACCCCCGCGATGTCGTCCTCGATGACCGACGCGGAAAGAGCATCATATCTCTCGACAATCGACAGCATGAACGTGATGCCCGAGCAGCAAAGCCGAGCCGCGGCATACAAAAAATGGGGGCTGCTCTTGCTGGCGCTGACTATAGGCGCCGTGGTCTCATACTATGTGAAATGAAATAAGACTTATTCGACGCCATTTGCGCCGGAAAAAATCGCCCCCGCAAGTCTCGGACTTGCGGGGGCTTTTTTTCATCCCGCCGTCAAAAAAATCCGAACGAAAAAATAAAGGAAAAATAAAAATTAAGCGGCGCAATATGAAAAAGAATCGCTCGCAAGGGCGGCGCGGCGCGGAATAAGATTGCCCCGAAAAAACGCAAAAAAAACGAAAAAAACAGTTGACAACGAGGACGCGTTTTGGTAATATATACAAGCTGACTCGTGAGGAGCCGGCGGCGCACCCTGAAAACTGAACAGTGCAGAAATGTACACCTTAACTTAAGAAAAGCCAGACGTGCGGTCAAGGCGCAAG
>JAFTAB010000134.1 GCA_017458745.1 Schwartzia sp. (in: firmicutes)
CCCGCTCTCCTTGTCCACGTTCCCGATGAACTCAGCGAAAGCCTTTTTGATATTCTCCATGGTGCCGTAGTGGTCGAGATGATCATCCTCGACATTCGTGACGACAGCTATATGAGGCCGCAGCTTCAGGAATGAGCCGTCGCTCTCGTCGGCCTCGGAGACCAGATACTCGCCCTTGCCCAGCCTCGCGTTCCCCGCGAGGTAATCGACATCGCCGCCTATTATGATGGTCGGGTCGAGATCGCCGCGCTCCAGTATGAGCCCGATCATGGAGGTCGTCGTCGTCTTGCCGTGCGCCCCCGCGACCGCGATGCCCTTCGCGCCGTTGAGGAGCGCCGCGTTGACATCGGAGCGGTGGAGCCTCTTTATCCCCGTCGCGTGAGCCGCGACTACCTCCGGGTTGTTCTCCGCGATCGCCGACGACACTACGATTGCGTCAGCGCCTTTTACATTCTCCGCGCGGTGACCGACAAAGACCTTTGCCCCATGCTCACGCAGCCTGGCCGCTGTCGCGGAGTCCTTTATGTCCGAGCCTGTCACCTCGCAGCCCTTGCCGAGCAGTATATAGGCGAGCGCGCTCATCCCAGCCCCGCCGATGCCGATAAAATGAAATTTTTTTAGTCCTTCAAGCACGTCTTTCACCTCTTGCAATATCAAGCACGATGCCCGCTATCACGTCGGCCGCGTTCGGTCGCCCGAGCTTCCTGCTCATCTCCGCCATCCTCTTTAGCTTGTCGCTCTCGGATAAAAGCTCGACCATTACCGCGAGCAGGCTCTCGGCCTTCAGGTCGCGGTCGAGTATCACGCGGGCGGCGCCGGCCGCCTCCATCGCCCTCGCGTTTTTCTCCTGATGATTTGCCGCGGCGTATGGGTACGGCACGAGCACCGACGGGATGCCCCGCGCCGTCAGCTCGGCTATGCCGATTGCCCCGGCACGAAACACGGCGAGGTCAGCGCAAGCGAGCGCGAGCGGCATATCATAAAGATATTTCCTGACGATAAGATTTTTCACATTATCTAAATCTATCCCCGCCTCATTTATCAGGGACATCGTGTCGTCATGCCCCGCGCTCCCGGTCACATGGAGAATCTGCACATTGCCGTCGCCCACGTAGTGCCTCAGCACGCCGACCATCGCGCGATTTATCGTGCGCGCTCCCCGACTGCCCCCCGACACCAGCACCGTGATTTTATTCGGATCCAGCCCGAACTTCTTTATGCCGTCCTCCCTCCGGGCCGCCATTACCTCGCCGCGAATAGGATTGCCGGTAAAGACTGTCTTTTCCTTTGGGAAATGAGCCGCCGCCTCATTCGAGCCGACGGCGATTTTCGTCACGAATTTTGAAAGGATTTTATTCGTGATGCCCGGCACGACGTTTTGCTCCTGTATGAGCGTGGGCACGCCCTCAAGACTCGCGGCGAGCAGTATCGGGCCGCACACATACCCGCCCGTGCCGATGGCCGCATCGGGCCTGAACCTTCTCACGACATTCATCGCCTTGGCCACGCCCGCTACAGCCTTCGCGCCCCTCAAGATATTTGCAGGTGAGAGGCTTCGAGCGAATCCCTCAATGTTTATCGTCTCAAACGGAATATTTTCCTTTGGCACGATATCCGCTTCAAGACCCGCGTCAGTGCCGACATAGAGGAACTCCGCGTTATTCACTTTTCTCTCTATTGCCCTTATAAGCGTTATCGCGGGATAAATGTGTCCTCCCGTTCCCCCGCCCGAAACAATGATACGCAATTAATTCATTCCATTCACAATATTTTTGAACACCTTGCCGCGCTCCTCAAAATCCGTGAACATATCGAAGCTGGCGCACGCGGGCGAGAGCAGCACGACCTGCCCCGGCTTTGCGAGGCTCCTCGCTATCGCCACGGCTTTCTCCATCGAGTAGCCCGCCTCCCTGATATTCTGCGCGGGGAACTCATTCGCGAGCGCGGCCTCCTTGAATCTCGCCGCCGCGTCGCCGACGAGTATCAGCTTCGCGCAGTTCTTCTTGACGAGCTTCATGAAGTTCGTGAGGTCGGTCATCTTGTCGTCGCCGCCAGCGATGAGCACGATTTTATTACCCGGGAAACTCTCCAGCGCCTTTATCGCGGAGTCCGTGTTGGTCGCCTTGGAATCATTGTAATACATGACCCCGTCAACCATGCGCACCGGCTCGATGCGATGCTCCACGCCCTTAAAATCGCGCAGGACGCTGCTTATCTCCTCGACGCTCGCCCCCGCAAGATACGCCATCGCGCTTGCGGCGAGCGCATTCTCTATGTTGTGGTCTCCCTTTATGAGGAGTTCACTTTTATTTATTATCGCCTTCTTCTCGCCCCGCCAGCTTATGACGAGATTGCCGTCCTCGTCGAGGAACGCGCCCTCATCGAGAGCCTCCTTCCTGCTGAAAAAGCACACGGCCGAGTGAGCGCGGTCGGCCATCTCGCGGGTTGCCGGATCATCGTAGTTCAGCACGACGAAATCCTCCGCACCCTGACGAGCGAAAATTTTTTCCTTCGTCCGACGATAGACATCGAGCGAGCCGTGACGCACGACATGGTCCGGCGTGACATTGAGTATCGCCGCTGCATGAGGGCGAAACTCATTCGACGCCTCAAGCTGGTAGCTCGAAATCTCGGCGACGATTATGCCGCCCTCGCCGACGCGCAGAGCCTCGTCGGACAGCGGCACCCCGATATTGCCTCCCACCCCGACCTTTGCAAACTTCGAGGACTTCTTCATCATCTCCCCGAGCAGAGTCGTGGTCGTCGTCTTGCCGTTCGTCCCCGTGACGGCGAGCATCGGCGATTTCGCAAGAGAATAGGCAAACTCTATTTCGCTGATGACCTTAATATTTTTTTCTGTCGCCGACTGGATAAGAGGCGCCTTCAGCGGCACCGCCGGAGACACTATGATGAGGGTCACGCCTTCGAGCAACGAATCATCCTGATTGCCGAGAGCGAGATTGACCCCCAGCGCCTTCAGCTCGTCAAGGTCGTAGTTGATCTCGCTCCCGAGCTTTGAGTCGGAGAGCGTCACATTCGCGCCCAAATTGCGCGTGTTCTTCGCCGCCGCGATGCCGGAAATACCCGCCCCGACGACGAGGACATTCTGAGTCGTCCAGTCAATCATGAAAATCACTTCCCAAAATTTATTTTCAATATTCCAATCCCGATAAGCGCGAGCATAATCCCCGCCGCCCAAAAAGCTCGGACGACCTTGGTCTCCTTCCAGCCCGAAAGCTCAAAGTGATGATGTATCGGGCTCATCAGAAATACTCTTTTGCCGGTCGTCTGAAATGAGATGACCTGTATTATGACGGACAGCGCCTCGATCACGAACACGCCGCCGATGATCACGAGCAGCAGCTCCGTTTTCGTCAGGATTGCCGCAGCCGCTATCGCGCCGCCGAGCGCGAGCGACCCCGTGTCGCCCATGAACACCCTCGCGGGGTGAGCATTGAACCTCAGAAACGCGAGCGAGGCCGCCGCCACGGCAACGCAAAAAGCGGAAAGCTCCGCCATGCCGAAATGGATGCACACGAACGCGTACGCTGCCGACGCCGCGGCCACGGTTCCTGCTGCCAGACCGTCCAGACCGTCCGTCAGATTAACGGCATTCGTCGTGCCGACAAGCACAAAGAAAACAAGCACATAATAGAAAAATTTCAAATCAATAACTGTATTGAGGAATGGAATCCAAAGCTCCGTGGTCATGCCGAGAAACTCCGTGCCGATGAAGGTCACGACTATCGCCATAGCGATCTGCCCCAGCAGCTTTTGTCGCGGGCGCAGGCCCAAATTGCGCTTCTTGACGACCTTTATGTAATCGTCGAGAAATCCTATCGCGCCATGGCCAAGCGTCACGAAAAGCGCAAGGGCAACCCTCGCGTCGTTCCCGCAGGCAATCAGGGACGCGAGCGTTATGGCGGCTATGAGCATGAGGCCGCCCATGGTGGGCGTCCCGCTTTTCGCCTGATGGCTCTTAGGCCCCTCCTCCCTTATGCTCTGACCGAATTTGAGTTTATGAAGCTCGGGTATGAGAAACGGGCCGGAGATGAGCACGCAAAGCGCGCTTATTACAGCCGACATTATAAGAGAGGCAAAATCCATGAAACATTTCCTTTCATTCCATAATAATAATCACGCAAAAGAATTTATATCAAATCAATAATCTTATCCATTTTCATTCCATGCGAGCCCTTGAACAGGACAGTGTCGCCTTCCCGCAAAATTCCGTGCAGGACGTCGGCGGCCTCCTCGTGCGACGCGCACATGAACACTCTGTCGCGTGCCATCCCCGCGTCCATGGCACCTCGGGCTATCATCTCGCCCATGTCGCCGCGCGTCACGAGGAAATCTATTCCCGCATTGTATGCCGCCGCGCCCACATCGCGATGAGCCCTCTCCGATATCTCGCCAAGCTCCAGCATGTCGCCGAGCACGGCGATCGTCCTCCCCCCAGCCACGTCATGCAGCGTCTCAAATGCCGCCATCATTGACGCGGGACTCGCATTGTAGGCATCATTTATGACCGAGTATCCCTTAATCTTCTGTATCTCAAATCTTCCGCCCGTGACAGTCGAGCGCAGGAGACCCGCTCTCATCTCGTCGGCTGTCAGTCCGAGCGCAAAGCCCGCCGAGAGAGCCGCGAGCGCATTATATATGTTATGGCGTCCCGCCATCGGCAGGATAAATCTTTCTTCCCTGCCGCCGCCAAACGAGACATCAAATTCCGACCTCTCGCCGTCGGTCGAGACTATGCGCCCCCTGACATCGGCCTCATTCTCCATGCCGAATGTTATGACGCGCACATTTTCATTTGCCGCGCTCCTCATCGCGCTGACACGAGCGTCATCGCCGTTCAGCATCACCGTGCCGCCCGATTCTATTGCCTCCACCATTTCGCGCTTTGCCCTTGCGATATTTTCAATCGAGCCCAAAAGCTCCATATGCGTCTCGCCGACATTAGTGACGATGCCGATAGTGGGCGCGGCGATCGGCGCAAGAGCCCTTATCTGCCCCAGCCCCCTCATGCCTATCTCCACCACAGCCGCCCTGTGATGGGAGCGCAGGCGGAGGAGCGTCTGCGGCAGGCCAATCTCATTGTTGAAATTCGCCTCGGTCTTCAGCACGTCGCCCGAAAATCTCGCATCGAGCACGGACGAGGTGAGATCCTTCGTCGTCGTCTTGCCGTTTGAGCCGGTAATGGCTATCAGAGGCAATTCAAATTTTTTGCGCCAGCATTGAGCTATTTTTTGATACGCCGTCAGCGTATCGGGCACGACAAATATCGGTGAAGAAACCGACCCCGCGTCAAAGCTCTCGCTGACGAGCGCGGCCGACGCGCCCTTTTCGAGCGCGTCGGATGCAAAATCCTCGCCGTTGAATTTCTCGCCCTTCAAAGCCACAAAAAGCGGTGCGCTGTCAGCCGAAATCTTTCTCGTGTCAGTCGTCAAATCATGAAAAACGAGCCCGCGCATCTCGCCGCTGTTCAAATTTTTTATTTTCGCGCCTGTCGCCTCGGCAATCTCCGAGGCAAGCAGCGACATCCCATGCTCCATCAGACTATACCTCCAAGTGCCTCGCGAGCGACCTCGCGGTCATCAAAATGAATGGTCTTGTCCGCGAGTATCTGGTAATCCTCGTGACCCTTGCCCGCGATGACGACCGTGTCGCCGGGCTGCGCCATGGCTATCGCCACGAAAATCGCCTCCTGCCTGTCCGCGATTTTCTCATACGGCTTTACCCCGATTTTCTCCTCGACGCCCACCGCCACATCGCTGAGTATCGCCTCGGGATCCTCAGTGCGCGGATTGTCGCTCGTGAGTATCACGGCGTCGCTCATGGACGCCGCTATGCGCCCCATTATCGGACGCTTCGTCTTGTCGCGGTCGCCCCCGCAGCCGAACACCGTTATGATATGATGCTCCGTTATCTGCCTCGCCGTAGTCAGGATATTCTCCAAGCCGTCAGGCGTGTGCGCGTAATCAACTATGACGGCAAACGGCTGGCCGCAATCGACCAGCTCGAACCTGCCGGGCACTCCCTTGAAATTCTCAAGAGCGCGCGTGATTGTCTCGACGGGTATCTCCTCCGCCGCGCACGCGCCGAAAGCGCCGAGCACATTGTAAACATTGAACATGCCCGTTATCCTGAGACGCAGCGGCACACGCCCGAAACCGCCCCTCACTGTGAAATCGGAGCCTGTCTGATGCACCCTTATCTGCGCCGCCTTTATATCCGCGCTTTCATCGTTCGCGCCGAAAGTGACGCGCTCCACTGACTCGTCCGCGCTGGCAAGCATAAATGCGCCCGCCTCGTCGTCGATATTCACGACGGCTGTCTTCTGCGGCTTTATCCCGTCCACTAGGGACGCGAACAGCTTTGCCTTCGCCGCGCGATAGTTCTCCATGGTCTTGTGATAATCGAGATGATCCTGAGTGAGATTAGTGAATACCGCCGTGTCAAACTCGCACCCCGCCACCCTGTTCTGGTCGAGCGCGTGGGACGACACCTCCATCACGACGTAGTCCATGCCCTCGTCGCGCATCATCGCGAGCGTGCGCTGCAGGTCGACGACGTTCGGCGTAGTGTTGTGAACAGGAAGAATTTTGTCGCCTATCATTATTTGTATTGTGCCTATAAGGCCGACCTTTTATGAGCCTCCCGCAGAATTGCCCTTATGAGGTAGCTCGTAGTCGTCTTGCCGTTCGTGCCGGTGATGCCTATCATCCGCATACTCCGGCTGGGGTAATCAAAAGCGAATGGCACAATTTTCTGAAGCGCCTCTTCGATATTCGGCACCACCAGTGCCGCGATGCCGTCCGGCACGGAGACATTGCTCCGCTCCGTTATGATGGCGACCGCCCCCTTCGCAACTGCCTGCGGTATAAATTCATGCCCATCGACATGGGCCCCGTCGAGGCAGACGAACATCGCGCCGTGGGTCACCTGCCGCGAGTCCTGCACGATGTCGGTAATGAATGTTTCCTTTCGGCCGATTATTTTTGCGCCCTCCACTAAAGACGCGAGCGAGCTGATTTTTTTCCGCATCGGACAAATTCTCCTTGAAGCAAAATTAAATAATGAGCATTGAAACCAATAATTTTAAGGAATCACTGATTAAGTCAAGTCATGACCTGTCGAGGGATTTTTTCGTCAGGCAAGGAAAAGTGCTCGAAAGCGTAGCATCGCTACGTCGAGAGCACTTTGACACGGCATGACGGAAAAAGGCCCGGCAGGCAAGCAAAAAAAACGCAAAAAGGGTACTGCCGCGGCAGTACCCCCAAAAAAATTTACTGCTTTTCTGCGGCGAAATAGACATTCTTCGGCATAATCATGCCGAGGTCATTCGTCGCTATATCCTTTATACGCTGCGGTGCCCGAAGATGCGCGATCTGCACCTCAAGCTGCTTGTTCTCGTTTTCAAGCTGCGCCGCCGCCCGCTGCATCTGCACGAGCTCATAGCCGCGCATCGCAGAAACGACGCTCCTCATCGTCAGCACCGAAAGCACCACCGTCAGCACCATGACGAGTATCAGAGCCCGCGTCCTCATGACGGTATCTATGTGAGGGCGCGGCATTTCTATTATGCGCTTTTTCTCCTTCGCTATCGGCGCAACCTCACGATACCTGACTGCATTTCCATAATATTCCTCTCGATAACTAAGACTCGCGGCCGCCATCACGGCTCCCCCTCTCCATGAAATAGTGCGGCACCCCAGCAATCGGCGTGCCCATCGGGGAAAGGTCTCACTCCCTTTCGGCCTTTTCCCTGTGATGCTCCCCTGCATCATTAATTTCATCTGCAAGTCGCTCAGCTATCCTCAGCTTGGCGCTCCTCGCTCTTGAATTTCTTGCCAGCTCGTCGGCTCCCGGCCTCTCGGCTTTCTTCAAAATCCTTATCTCGGGCCTGTGGTGACACACGCACACCGGAAGCCCCGGGGGGCAGACGCAGCCGGCCGCCATCTCCCTCAGCGTGTTCTTGGCGATGCGATCCTCCAGCGAATGAAACGTGATTATCGCTATGCGCCCGTGAGGCCTCAGCCTGTGAACCGCCGACCTGAAAGCGTCGCGCAGTATATCCAGCTCATGATTGACCTCGATGCGTATTGCCTGAAAGACGCGCTTCGCCGGATTGCCGCCCATCTTCTTCCTCACTGCGGCCGGGACAGCGCGATGAATAATATCGACGAGCTCGCCCGTCGTGGCGACGTCCCCCTCTTGTCTCGCCGCCACGATAAATTCCGCGATACGCTTTGCCCAGCGTTCCTCCCCATAGTCGCGAAATATTCGGGTGAGTTCGTCTGCCCCGTATGTGTTCACCACGTCGCGGGCGCTCATCCCCTTTTCCCTGTCCATCCTCATGTCGAGCGGCGCGTCATTCATATACGAGAATCCACGCGACGCCTCGTCAATCTGGTAGGACGAGACTCCAAGGTCAAAGAGCACGCCGTCGACGAGCGAGACATCGAGGCGATCCAATATATCATCGAAATGGCAGAAATTATCATGAATCAAATCATATCGGCAGGACAGCCCAAGCGATTTCAGATGTGCCCCCGCCGCATTTATCGCGTCAGAGTCGCGGTCGATGCCCACGACGCGCCCCCCGTTTCCGAGCAGGCTCGCTATTCGGCCCGCGTGCCCCCCGCCGCCGAGCGTGCAGTCGACGTAAACGCCATCGGGCTTTATCGCCAGCCCATTCACGACCTCGTCGCTCATCACGCTCACATGGTGGAACCCAGTCACTTTTTCATCCATAGTCAAACGCCAATATCGTCAAGCGACTCCGTGGCTATAGACGCCATCGCCGAGTCATTGTATCGCTCCCACTCGGTCTTGCTCCACACCTCGACATGATTGAGCATTCCCGCGAGCACGACCTCCTTCTCGAGCATCGCATGCTTGCGCAGCGTCCCGGGGACGAGGAATCGCCCCTGCTTGTCACATTCAAGTATTCGCGCGGGAGCCAAAAAATACCTCTCATAAGCTCTCACTTTCGGATTAGAAAACTTTTTTTCTGATAAATCCTTTATCAGCTCCTGCCAGCTTTCCTTGCTGTAAATATAAAGGCAGTTCTCGTGTCCCTTGGTGAGAACAAAATTTTCGCCCAGTTTCTCGCGAAAATCAGCGGGAAGAATAATGCGACCCTTGGCGTCGATGGAGTGCGCGTGCTCGCCCATGAGCATATTGACATTTGCGGCCTCCGGCAAATCATTCGACGCCATATTGTCACCCCTCCCCACTTTTCTTATCTCAGCAACCACATTTTACCACAAATCTCCACTTTTATCCTCATTTTCTTTTAGCACATCCACTCTAAAACGCCATTTTTCGGCGATTATTTGTTTCAAAGAATAATTTTTTGAGCGATTTCTCCCCGAAAGTCCCATAAAAAGCAATCAAGAAAAATTGTTCCTATTTTTTCATCTTTTTTTCAAGTTATCCACAAGATATTGAATAAAATTTTTATATCTGCCATATAATGTATATGATATTTCATAAAAATTTATAACATCAAATTGTTTTAGCAAAACAAAAAAGCACCTCAAACAAAATTGAGGTACTTAATAGGACATTTTATTTATTTTTGAAAAAATGATGTAAACGCGAGATATGCGCGACAAATTGAGCAGGTTATTGCTCCTTCATCAGCTCATCATATGCCCCGACAATTTGCTCAGGCCTTATCTGCGCGATGCAGTGCGACTCATTGTGATGCCCGCAGCCGCCATACATAAAATTTTGAGGATCGGAGCACTCATCAATGCCATGCTCGGGGCGCAGGACACGCGATCTTGTCTGCCACGGCGAGAACCTCGCATAAAGGCTGATATACCCGGGCATGATTTCCTCGCGATCCTTCGCCTCCTGAATCGGCGTGATCACTGGGACTTTCAATGCCGCGGCAATATGCGAGAGACTCGTATTATTGCCGACGTATATATCCGAAATTGATATTGCCGCCTCAGTCTCGCGAATTGTCGTCTTATTGACGAGCGACATCATCGACTCCGCCGGTATGGCTTTCTCAATCATCACGACATCATCGGCGACGTCATTCCCTCCCAGTATAAGGAAAAACACATTTCTCGAAAGGAGCATTTTCATGGCCTCGACATATTGGCTCACGGGATAACGCCTGCACGGGATAGACGCTCCTATCCCGAGCGCGACAATCACTTTCCCCGTTGCGCGGCCGCCTATCATCGACCTCACATTTTCCAATTCCGCTTTGGAAAACCATGCCTCCATCGACATGTCCCGCACGCGGAGACCTGCCCCCGTCAAAAGATGAAAATGCCGCTCGGCTTCGCGAACCATGTCATCCGGAGTGAAGACCACCTCCGTCATGTAGCCGTTCATGCTCTCGTCGGAACCAGTCTCCACCTTGCGCGTCAGCTTATTATAAATCACGTTCCCGACAACGTTAAAGCCGATGATTTTTTCCGCGCCGCTCAAAAAAGCGATGCGGTACGTATTCGCGCGCGCATCTCCCCATTGAGGGCAAAAGCATATCGAGTACCGACGACGCCACAGCCGCTTGTTGCAAAAATCCAAGACGGCATAATACAGCCCTTCCGAAAACGCGCTCATCTTTGGCACCTCGAGCGCAATCACCTCATTGACATACGGGCAAAGCTCCACAAGCGGAAACACATTTTTTTGCACGAGCAGCGTGATGAAAGCATTCGGATAATTTCGTCTGATTTCCCTTATCACTCCGCTTGTCAGCACCATGTCCCCGAGCGCGTCGAGGCGCACGATAAGTATGCTGTCCGTCGCGCCGCGATGCTCCACGCGAAAGCCGTGCTTCACGAATACCCCGCGCACCCTCTCGCGGAACTCGGGCGAGTCAGCGACAGGCGATATAGCGCGCATCTCCTCTATCATATTATCATCCATGCAGTGTCATTGCTCCTTTGATTTTAATAAAATGAGACTAGATTCACCCATTGCCTTATGGGCGCTTATCTCCCGCTTTAGAAGCGGGAGTCTTAGTGCCCGTTAGCATCGGATAAAAATTGAAAATTTTGCTTGCCCGAATCAGTCATTTTTTGCGAGCTATATTCTAATTTCATTTGGAAAGATTTTCTTTCAACAGCTCTTTTATCTTTGTGCTGAAGTCGGAGCCCTCACGCAAGTCGTCCTTCGTTATCTCTCCCTTGAACAGCTTTTCCATTATCTCGATGTATGTGCGGCCAAGCCCCCACGTTATCGTCGC
>JAFTAB010000022.1 GCA_017458745.1 Schwartzia sp. (in: firmicutes)
ATAACCATTGTCTTTCATGCGCATATAAATCGCATTAAGCACCGCTGTCTCGTTTTTCGGTGAACTTTCCCGATGATAGCGAAGAAGAGCGGCTTCGATGATGGGCTCGCCTTGTATTGCCTTTCCTCTCGCACGGTCAAAGCGTTTTATGACATCTTTCATTTTATTCGGTATGCGTTTTAAGCACTCTTCTTCCATCATCGGAATAAGCCCGTAATACGCCTCGGCAATACTTCCGGCAACGCAAGCGATAGTATCCGTATCACCGCCAATGGACACGGCGTTTCGCACGGCATCTTCAAAATCCGTAGCTTCCAAGAAAGCAATGATGGCCTCCGGCACCGAGCCTTGACAAGTCACATCCATGTGGTAGGCAGGGCGAATTTTCTTTAATGTGCGGGAAAGGTTATAGCCGAACTCGTCCTCGATATATTTTTTGATGGTCTCCTTGGATTCTCCCGTTCGTGCGAGATAAATGGCACTCGCTATAGACTCTGCTCCCTTGATGCCTTCAGGGTGATTATGGGTTACCTCTGCCGTCCATCTAGCAACTTCTCTCGTGCGCTCTATAGAATCGTAAAGCCAACCCACCGGAGACACTCTCATTGCCGAACCATTGCCGAAACTGCCGTATGGCATTGGGTTCTTCGCCTTAAGCCACTCACGGAAATTGCCACCGTAACCTGCTTTGGGATATTTCCTGCCCCAATGCTGCATAGAGGAAACCACCGCAGCGCAGATTTTTTCCTCCGCAGCTTCTTTTCCTGCATAAAGCAAAGCATCTGCCACAGCAATAGTCATCACCGTATCATCGGTGAAACGAGATTTTTCAATGAACAAGGGAAACGCCTTGATTTTCGCTCCCCTGTCAAATTCGTAAAGAGAGCCGATGATGTCGCCTAAAATCGCTCCGTGCATGATAATTGCTCCTTTCGCTCGTCATTCGGCGTATTTCTTTGCCATATCTGAAATAGCCGCCTTGACGGTCTCACGCAAACTTTGCGGCTCCTTAATTTCTATATGTCCACCATATTGCAACGCCCAATACTTCATAGCTCGTTCGTTACACTTGAGCGTCACCAGCATTTTGTTGTCAGTTTCTTCAGTATCTCCAATATCAGCATATTGAGCATCTTCTTGTTGTTCCCGGCGCACACATTCATCGGCATCCCTCCCATTGGATTTGTTACGTCATTCCCTATCTTCAATTTCATTATAACATAAGTGACGGGTAAAAATTTACCCGTAAAAATACAATGATTGACGATGCAGATGGAAGGGCAACTCTCTAAGATTTTCGACTCGGAAATAGTTGAGCAACCCCCACTTGCCATAGCTCTACAACCGTTGTAAAATTAAGAAAAAGGAAGAAGCGCACGTTTGACCCATTCCTTGGAAACAATCGCAAAATTTACACATTTTCAAACCGCTGCCATGAGCAGGACGGATTGGAACTCGGAGACGAGACGGTAAAGATATTTCTGAATACAAAGGGAACGGTCGGCGAAGTGGACGAGGACATCGACAAGTTCCTCGCCTATGTTGACGGCAAGGCCGCCGAGGGCGAATTCACGCAGGACATCGCCGCCGAAGTTGAGAGGATAAAATGAGACTTATTCAGTGGGAGTTTTATACTCCCTACGATGGACGCTTTCGCGTCCCCATGCATACAGGAGCCTCTAATTCGCTTTGCTCATAAGAGGCTCCAATAACTGAATTTAGTCGAATTTACCCATTGCCTTATGGGCGCTTATCTCCCGCTTAAGAAGCGGGAGTATTAGCGCCCGTTAGCATCGGATAAAAATCATAATAAATAACCGTAAGCCTATCATACGCATATTGATAAGCTTACGGTTATTTTTACGTTTTAAGATTGTCACCTGAAAAGCAACTCAGGGGAGATACCTCGCCTTCTCGCAGGCCTTGATCGGGGGGCAGGCATTCTTCCGACGAGTGCTGCATATCTCATACAGCCTGCACGAGTGCGATATGATTTGCTTTTTCTCGCAAAGCGACTGATTGCCCAGCCGCTTTTTCTCATCATATTTGCACACGACCTCTTCCTTGCATCTGTAGACAGGGCAGTATTCCCTTGACTTCACAAAATAAATTTTCTTTGGCATTTTGAGCGCCTCCTCATTATGATTTTTTTATTATATCACATTCAGGTAAAAAATATAGAATTTTTTACAAAATTCTGTTGGATAAATATAAAATAAGAAATCCGACTGCCATGTTTGGCAATCGGATTTTGATTTTCCCGTTATTTTGAATTTGAAACTTTTAGTCGGGCTATTGCTCTCTCCAGTGCCAGCTCGGCGCGCTTTATGTCGATGTCCTTCGGCGGCTCGAAGCCGTGATGGAATCTGTCTATGCGCTCCTTCGCTCTCGCGTATGCCTGCTCCGCCCTGTGGCGGTCAATCATTATCGGCGTCTCGGCGCATGAGGCGAGCACGGTGATCTTGTCACGCTGCACCTCCATGAATCCACCCGCGACAGCGATAAGCTCCTCACTCTCGTCCTCCAGCTTCGCCCGCATGGCGCAGGGAAGTATGCCCGCTATCATCGGCAGATGATGCGGCAGGATGCCGAGCGTGCCGCTCGTCGCTCTCACGACAAGCATGGTGATGTCTCCCTCGTAGACAACAGCATCAGGGGAGATTACCTGAAGCTTCATGGTAGCCATGGAGATCAGGCCTCCTCAGCGGCAATCTTCTTTGCCTTTTCAATCGCCTCGTCAATCGTGCCGACCATGTAGAAGGCAGCCTCCGGCATATCGTCGTGCTTGCCCTCCAGGATTTCCTTGAACCCGCGAACTGTCTCGCTGACCGGCACATACACGCCCTTCTGCCCGGTGAACTGCTCCGCGACCGCAAAAGGCTGCGAGAGGAATCTCTGGATCTTGCGGGCACGAGCGACCGTCAGCTTGTCGGCGTCGGACAGCTCCTCCATGCCGAGTATGGCGATGATGTCCTGCAGATCCTTGTACTTCTGAAGCACCGCCTGCACTCCGCGAGCGACCTCGTAGTGCTCCTCGCCGAGAACATTCGGGTCGAGGATGCGCGACGTCGAGTCGAGCGGATCGACAGCGGGGTACAGACCCAGCTCAGCGATCTGACGGGAAAGAACCGTCGTCGCGTCGAGGTGGGTAAATGTGCCGGCAGGAGCCGGGTCGGTGAGATCGTCAGCGGGGACATAGACAGCCTGAACCGACGTGATTGACCCTTTCTTCGTCGAGGTGATGCGCTCCTGAAGCGCGCCGATGTCCGTCGTCAGCGTCGGCTGATAGCCGACGGCCGAAGGCATGCGGCCGAGCAGAGCGGAAACCTCCGAGCCCGCCTGTATGAAACGGAATATGTTGTCGATGAAGAGCAGCACGTCCTGGCCCTCAACGTCACGGAAATACTCCGCCATCGTCAGTCCCGAGAGGCCGACACGCATACGGGCTCCGGGCGGCTCATTCATCTGCCCGTAGACGAGAGCCGTCTTGTTGATAACTCCCGACTCGGTCATTTCTGTCCAAAGGTCGTTGCCCTCACGAGTACGCTCGCCGACGCCCGCGAACACCGAGTATCCGCCGTGCTCGGTAGCTATATTGTGGATGAGCTCCTGAATCAGAACCGTCTTGCCGACGCCCGCGCCGCCGAACAGTCCCGTCTTGCCGCCCTTTGAATATGGGCAAATAAGGTCAACGACCTTGATGCCCGTCTCAAACATCGACGCCTTTGTCGCCTGCTCGTCGAATGTCGGGGCAGGGCGATGAATCGGATAATAATCCGAAGCCTTGACAGGCTCCGGATTTTTATCGACCGTCTGTCCGAGAACATTAAAAACGCGCCCGAGGCATCCGGGCCCCACGGGCACCCTTATGGGCGCTCCGGTGTCCTCAGCCTCCATGCCGCGCACGAGGCCATCCGTCGAGCTCATGGCGATGCAGCGCGTGACATTGTCGCCCATGTGCTGCATGACCTCGATAACGAGATCGATATCGAGGTCGCCCGATTTGCCTTTTATCGTAAGCGCATTGAGAATCTCAGGGAGCTCGCCCATGGGAAACTCTACATCGACGACAGGGCCGATGACCTGCACTACTTTACCTTTTGCCAATGGTAGACCTCCTTACTTCAAGGCCTCAGCACCGCCGACGATTTCGCTCATCTCGGTGGTGATGTGTGCCTGACGTACTTTGTTATATTGCAAGTCGAGCTTCTTGTTGAGCTCCTCGGCGTTGTCCGTCGCGGTGCTCATAGCGGTCATGCGCGATGACAGCTCGCTCGCCGCGGCCTGTAGCTGCGCCGCGTAAATCATTGTCACCAAATACTGTGGCAGTATGTAATTCAGGACCTCGTCAGCGCTGGGCTCGAAAATGTAGGCATCCTTGTCGGCCGCCTCACTCTCCTCTATGTCTGAGGTGTACTCAGGCTCCGGCAAGGGGCCCAGCGGCTCAAGCGGCTCAAGCGGCCCAAAAGGATCCTCCTCGACCTTCGCCTCTTCCTTTTCCGCCCTCGCGAGCTTTATGAGATCCTTAATATCCCGTATATCCTTCAATATGATATTCTCATTTTTGAGATTATCGTATTCATCAAAATTGAGCTCATCAAGAGCCTTCTCGCGTTTCTCCCTTACAGCCTTCGACTCGGCCATGTTCTCAATATGAATCGATTTTATGGCCTCAATGCCCTGCCTGAGTCTCTGAAAGAATGTCTCCTCCGCTTCCTTCTCATCGGCATCGCCGAAAACGTCCTCAAACGGGAGCAGCTTGAATGTCTCGGGCACGGACGAAATCGCCGAGACGAAGCGAGTGTACACCAAATAAATCGAGCTGTACTCGCCCGTCATGTAACGCTCCGTGATGTCCGCAGCGATCTTCCTGGCATCTTCAAATGTCGGCTTCTCGCTGATGCCCATGTAGTAATTCACTATATGGTAATTGCGATTGCGGAAATGCTCCTCGGTGCGCCGCCCAATCGTGATGAGGTCAACCGCGTCCCTGTCCGGGATATGCGAAACGGCTTCCTTGAACACGTTGCTTGAGTAGGCGCCCGCGAGCCCCTTGTCTGCCGCGAGGACGACGTAGAGCTCCTTGCCGTCCGGGTACGTCTCAAGAAGAGGATGCTGGAAATCGCCGACGTGGGCCGCGACGCTCTCGAGGATCTCCTCCATCTTGTTTGCGTACGGGCGATTGGCAACTGCCGCCCTCTGGGCGCGGCGCAGTCTCGCTGCCGCGACCATCTTCATCGCTTTGGTGATTTGCTGGATGCTCTTGACGCTTTTTATTCTGCGCCTTATATCCTGTAAACTAGCCATTAAGAATCACCTCGCGTCATGATGCCATTTTATAGGGGACAGTGTCCTTAAACTCCTCGATGGCCTTCTTGAGCGAATTTTCGAGATCATCGTCGAGCTTCTGCTTTGCGGCAATCTGCTCGCCAATCTCGGGATGGCTCGCATACATGAACTTCAGGAAATCGCGCTGGAAAGTCGTGACCTTGTCGACGGGGATGTCCGCGAGGAATCCCTTGACCGCCGTATAAATGACCATGACCTGATCCTGCACGACGAGCGGGGAATACTGCGGCTGCTTCAGAGTCTCGACCATGCGAGCGCCGCGATCCAGCTGATCCTTGGTCGACTTGTCAAGGTCAGATCCGAACTGCGCGAATGCCGCCAGCTCCCTGTACTGAGCGAGGTCGAGACGCATAGTGCCCGCGACCTGCTTCATTGCCTTTATCTGCGCGCTTCCGCCGACGCGCGAGACCGAGAGGCCGACGTTTACAGCTGGGCGATTGCCGGCATAGAACATCTCTGTCTCCAGCATGATCTGGCCATCGGTGATGGAGATGACGTTGGTCGGGATATATCCGCCGACGTCGCCCGCGAGCGTCTCGATAATCGGCAGAGCCGTGATCGACCCTGCCCCGAGGTCATCGGAGAGCTTCGCCGCGCGCTCCAAAAGACGGGAGTGCAAATAGAAAACATCGCCCGGGTACGCCTCGCGTCCGGGCGGACGACGGAGCAGAAGCGACATGGCGCGGTAAGCGGCCGCGTGCTTCGTGAGGTCGTCATAAACGCAGAGGCAATGCCCGCCCTTGTACATGAAGTACTCGGCGATGGACACGCCCGCGTAGGGGGCTAGGTACTGAAGCGGAGCCGAGTCAGCGGCCGTCGCGGCGACGACGATAGAGTACGCCATCGCGCCGTGCTGCTCCAGCGTGCCGACGATGCGCGCCACAGTCGAGGCCTTCTGGCCGATGGCGACATACACGCATATGCAGTTCTGCCCCTTCTGATTGATGATGGTATCGACGGCAATGGCAGTCTTGCCGGTGCCGCGGTCCCCGATTATCAGCTCGCGCTGGCCGCGTCCGATGGGGACGAGCGCGTCGATAGACTTGATACCGGTCTGCAGCGGCTCATGGACTGACTTCCTGTCCGCGATGCCCGGCGCGCGGTTCTCAATGGGACGAGTCTCCGTCGTCTCGATTGGGCCCTTGCCGTCAATAGGACGGCCAAGAGCATCGACGACGCGGCCAATCATCGCCTCGCCGACCGGCACCTCCATTATGCGGCCCGTGCGCTTTACCTGGTCGCCCTCCTCTATCTCCGTCTCGCGGCCGAGGACGACGGCGCCGACGCTGTCCTGCTCCAGGTTCAGCACCATGCCGTATATATCGTTTCCGAAATCGAGCAGCTCGCCCGCCATGGCCTTCTGAAGTCCATGTATATGGGCGATGCCGTCACCGATTTCAATAACCGTGCCGACATCGTCCACGTCGAGATCAACATTGTAGTTCTCGATCTGGCTCTTGATGATGGCGGTTATTTCTTCCGGATTTATTTTCATAGCTTAGCTGTCACCCCAATTCATATCTTTATCTCTGCTTAATTTACATCCTTCAGTGCCTCAGGAGCTCGCTCCTGAGCTCCTCAAGCTGCCGGGTGAGACTCCCGTCGATGCGGCGATCGCCTATTTGAATGATGGCGCCCCCGATCATCTTCGGGTCAAGATGCAGGCGGAGCTTTATCTTCTTGCCAGTCAGCTCCGCGAGCTTCCTCTTCAGATGCTCCTGCTGCTCCCCCCTCATATCGCGTGCCGTCGTCACGTCGGCGACGATGATGCCCTCCGCCTCGTTGGCGAGCGCCTCATACTCACGCGAAATCTCGAAGAGCAACGACTCGCGCTGCTTGTCGAGTAGCACGCGCAGGAAGTTCATCGTGGCATTTGAAATCTCGCCGTCAAAACATTTTGCGGCCATTTCCTTTTTCGCGTCAACGGGGACGAGAGGGCTGCCGAAGTACGCCTGAAGCTCAGGCATCGCCTCAAGATCCTTCACCAGGCCCTTCAGCTCGTTGCCATAGTCCTCCAGCTTTCCCGCATCCCTCGCGACAAGGAAAAACGCCTTTGAATATCTGTGTGCCAGTTGTAAATTCAGCATGATAAATCACCGAGCTTCTCTTTGTCGAGGCTGTCGATGAACTGGCTGACAAACTGCGCGTCCGCGTCCGCGTCCATCTTGTGGCCGAGGAGCTTCTGCGCCGCCAGGAGCGACAAAGCGACGACCTGCCCCTTCATCTTCAGCGCCGCCTCATCGAAATCCACCTGGATCTGGGCGCGCGCCTGCTCCTTCATCTGCTCACATTCTTGCAGCGTCGCGTCTTTCTTCGAGCGCGACTCCTGATCCGCCCTCTGCGATGCCGCGTCGACGATCTCCTGTGCGCGGTTGCGCGCATCCGCGAGCTTCGTCTCGTACTCTTTCTTCATCTCTGCCGCGTCGGCCCTGTCCCTGTCCGCCGACTTGATATTGTTCTCTATCTTGTCAGCGCGGTCCTTCATCACCTTAAGGATTGGGCCCCAAGCGAAATGCTTCAGGAAGAGCATGAGGACGATGAAGTTCAGTATTTGGATGAACAGCGTGGAATTGAGATCAATCATCCTGTATGCCTCCTAATTTCCAACCTTCGCAAAAAGGCGACCCAAACGAGCGCCTTTCCTAAGCTGCATTACTTAAGGAACGGGTTCGCAAAGATGAGGATCAGGACAACAACGGTGACGATAATAGGCATGGACTCGACAAGACCGCAGCCGATAAGGGCATTGGTGAAGAGCGCGTCCTTTGCCTCGGGCTGGCGGGTGACGCCGTCCATCAGCTTCCCGAGAATCTTCGAGTCGCCGTAGACCGCGCATAGAACCGCCAGTGCCTCGAGAATGATGATAGCTACGATTGTGAGTGCGATTGGATTAGTCATTTTAAAAAAATCCCCCTTAATAAATAAATAAATATTATAACGGCAAATTTCGGGACGTGCCCGAACCGTTGCCACGGCTTACACGATAAGCTGCCGGATTACTCGTGGCCCTTCACCGACGGCGCCATGTAGGTAATAGAAAGCGTCGTGAAAATGAAAGCCTGAATGATGCCAACGAAGATAGAGAAGCATACCCAGATTGTGCTTGGTATCCAGTTCGCGTACCACGGGACGAGCGCAAGCATGATGATGATGAGCACCTCGCCCGCCAGAATATTTCCGAAAAGACGGAAGGCAAGCGTACACGGCCTCGCCAGCTCCTCAATCACATTGACAATGATGAAAGGAGCAAACGGCTCGATGAAATGATGCAGATGGCTGATGCCCTTGTTCCTGAAAGCCACGAAATGCACCGCGATGCTCGTCATGAATCCCATGCCGAGCGTCGTGTTCAGGTCGTTCGTCGGCGACTCGCCGATCGGCGTCAGGCCCTGCCAGTTAGCAATCATCAGGTACAGGAAAAGCGTCAGGAAATAGTGCGTGAGGTAAAGCCCCTCAGGCCCTATAATCGACTTTATCTTGTCCTGCACGAGATCCACGATCATCTCGACAGCGCTTTGGAAGAACCCATCGGGAATCTCCTTGACGTTGCGGGTGGCGAGCTTCGCCACGATGACCGTGAAAATCATCGTAATCCACGTCATTATAATCGTATGCTCGTTGAACATGAAGCCTCCGATTTCAATGACCTCGCGGACACCGATTTTGTCCATAAACCTCCCCCCTTGAAAAATTAATTTGTATCGCCCTTATCCTTCTTCATGAAGCGTGAGGCAATGAAGCCGGCGAACGACATGAACAGGAACAGGAAATAACCGACAATGGCCATGAAAAAGCACTCGTCCCCGCCAAGCATATCCGCGGAAGCGAGTATAATGCCCAACGTGGAGATGCGGACAAATCCACCGTTGCCTATCTTCTTCAAGGCATCCTCCGTATTAAATTCTGCACTGCTCACATTGCTCGTCAGGCTCCACAGCCAGACAGCGCCCGCGACGTATCCCCCGGCGAGTCCCCCGATGTATGCGTTCCTCCGCATCTCGTCCCCCCAAAAAATCAGGCACATCAGAATGAGGAAAGTGATGACTCCCAGGATGACCGCCATGAGCGTGCCGGCCTTGCCATAGACGGATAAGAGTTGCTTCATATTGCACCTCGGCCGTGAATCGGCCCAGTGAATATAGAATACATTATACCGTCTCGATTATTCTCGTTCCCCTCACACGGAAAGCCGACGCCACGCGAAACCCGCGCACGCGAAAACATTCCCATGAAAATGGAAACTATCTGAACGTATTCGGTTGTATTATACAATAGCCCCAATAAAAAAGGCAATAGCCAAAAGCGATTTATGACAAAAATTTAAGATTATTTTGCGCGGCTCATTTTCGTAAAAAAAAAGAGACTCATTCAGCGGGAGCGTTAAACTCCGACCGAATAAGTCCCTTTTTGAGCAGTTCTTTATTCTTTTTCTGCGGTAAACTCGCCGCCCTCTATTCCGATTTTCACGGTGTCGCCCTCGCCGACGTCGCCGCGAATGATTTTCTCGGAGAGCAGCGTCTCGATGCTGTGGCTGATGAGACGCCTCAGCGGCCTCGCGCCAAATCCCGGGTCAAATCCCTCGTCCGCGAGAGCGTTCAGCGTGTCGTCGTCCCACGCGAGAGATATTTTCACCTGACGCGACAGCCGCCCGCTGAGCGACTTCAAGAGCAGCGCAGCGATTTCCTTCACCTGCTCCTTTTTGAGCGCATGGAAAACGATGATGTCGTCAATCCGATTCAAAAACTCGGGACGGAAATTCTCCTTCAGCATTTCCTTGACTTCTTTTTGCGCCTCGTCAAAGTCCATGTTGAGTATCTCATGCGAGCCAAGATTGCTGGTCATGATTATTACGGTGTTCTTGAAATTCACGACTCGCCCCTTGCCGTCGGTGAGCCGCCCGTCGTCGAGAATCTGGAGCAGCACGTTGAACACGTCGCGATGCGCTTTCTCGATCTCGTCGAGCAGTATCACGCTGTATGGGCGGCGACGCACCGCCTCGGTGAGCTGTCCTCCCTCGTCATAGCCGACGTAGCCCGGGGGGGCACCGATGAGACGCGCGACGGAGTGCTTCTCCATGTACTCGCTCATGTCGATGCGTATCATGCTGCGCTCGTCGTCAAAAAGCGCCTCGGCGAGCGTCTTGACAAGCTCGGTCTTGCCGACGCCGGTGGGCCCCAGGAATA
>JAFTAB010000135.1 GCA_017458745.1 Schwartzia sp. (in: firmicutes)
AGTGCGGCGTGCCTAATGTCATATGCCTCCAGCCGTTTGGGTGCCTGCCAAACCATATAACAGGCAAGGGCGTTATGCACGCCCTGCGTGACCGTTACCCAGGCAGCAATATAATCGCGCTGGATTGCGACGCGGGAGCCAGCGAGGTAAACCAAGAGAACAGGATTAAACTGATGCTTTCGGTCGCGAAAGAGAGAATAGAGGCGGCGAAAGGGCAAGCTGTGTAAGGAGCTGTGCGAAAATAATCGCTGTCGGTGTTTCTAATATGGTTATCGTTGACAAAGACATTTTATTATGATAGTATAGTATCATAAAAACCGCATAAAGCTCATCAAGAGCGGTGGAGGGACTGGCCCTGCGAAGCCGCGGCAACCATTGATTTATTCAAACGGTGCCAATTCCGATAGGCGTGACCTATGAGATGAGAGAATAAAGGCTCTCCGTCTCGCATGGAGAGCCTTTTCGATTTTCGAATCGGAAGAATTTTGAGGCGAAGTGCGTGGCGCAAATCGCTTATGCGTCAGCAGGCGTATCATCGGTCAAATTTATATTTAAAATTTTGGTCGAAGATCAGTGTTAATCGTTGTTTCTTTAATCACAAAGAGCCAAATAATCTTTTCTTTTCAAAGGAGGAACAGAAATGAGCAAGAAACGTGTATTGTTTACGTCTGAGTCCGTGACGGAGGGGCATCCGGATAAACTCGCGGATCAGATCTCGGACAGCATCCTTGACGCTATCATGGCGCAGGACCCGGAGGGTCGCGTGGCATGCGAGACACTCGTGACAACCGGGCAGGTGCATGTTGTCGGTGAGATTTCAACGAAATGCTATATTGATATACCGCATATCATTCGTGATACGGTGCGCGATATTGGCTATGTCAAGGCGGAGTATGGATTCGATGCGGCGACGTGCGGCATACTTGTCTCGATTGACGAGCAGTCGGCTGACATAGCGCTCGGGGTCAATGAGGCGCTGGAGGCAAAAGAGGGCGAGATGGACGCAATTGACGCTATAGGCGCGGGCGATCAAGGAATGATGTTTGGCTACGCGACGAATGAGACTCCTGAGTATATGCCGCTCCCGATTGCGCTCGCGCACAAGCTTGCTCGCCGTCTGACGGAGGCAAGGAAAAATGGCGAGCTTAAATGGCTTCGCCCCGACGGGAAATCGCAGGTGACTGTCGCCTATGAGGATGGCAAGGCTGTCGCTGTCGATACTGTTGTCATCTCGACGCAGCATGACCCGGATATTTCCCAGAAGGAGATCCGCGGCGCCATCATAGAGCACATTATAAAGGCTGTCGTCCCGGCGGAGCTTTTGACAGCGGACACGAAATATTTCATCAATCCAACAGGCAAGTTTGTCATCGGTGGCCCTCAGGGCGACTCGGGACTCACAGGCAGAAAGATTATTGTCGATACATACGGCGGAATGGCTCGTCATGGCGGCGGAGCATTTTCGGGCAAGGATCCAACGAAAGTGGATCGCTCGGCTGCATATGCGGCTCGCTATGTCGCAAAGAATATCGTCGCTGCCGGTCTCGCTGACCGCGTGGAGATACAGCTCGCGTATGCGATCGGCGTCGCAAAGCCCGTGTCGATTTATGTTGACACATTTGGCACCGGCAAGATTGCTGATGAAAAGATTGTCGAGCTGATAAGCAAGAATTTTGACCTCCGCCCGGCTGGAATAATAAAGTCGCTTGACCTGCGCAGACCGATTTACAGGCAGACCGCGGCATACGGCCATTTCGGCAGGACTGACGTGGATCTCCCATGGGAGCACACCGACAAAGCTGAGACACTGAAGAAGCAAGCGGGAATCTAAATCTTCATAGAAATTGGTCTTGGAAATTTTCCAAGACCAATTTTTTTTGCTAAAAAATTGACAAGTCAAGTATATGTATTGTAACATTATAAATTGTTTTTTAATTAAGTTATTTTTGTTTGTGCCATTGCGCATGGGAGGAAGTTTGTTTAGGATGACTACAAGAGAAAATTTAAGAAATGTCGCTATTATCGCTCATGTTGACCACGGCAAGACGACGCTCGTGGACGCTATGCTGAGGCAGAGTCATGTATTCAGAGCCAATGAGCAGGTGGCGGAGCGAGTGATGGACTCCGGGGACATAGAGCGCGAGCGCGGTATCACGATTCTTTCCAAGAATACCGCGATAATGTACAAGGGCATAAAAATAAATATTGTCGATACGCCGGGCCATGCTGATTTTGGCGGTGAGGTCGAGCGCGTGCTGAACATGGTCGATGGCGTTCTTTTGCTTGTCGATGCTTTTGAGGGGCCCATGCCTCAGACGAAGTATGTTTTGCGCAAGGCGCTGGAGCAAAAGCTGAAGCCAATCGTCGTTATAAATAAAATCGACCGTCCCGACCAGCGCGTTGATGATGTGTATGATGAGGTGCTGGAGCTTTTCATGGATCTCGGCGCGGATGATGACCAGCTTGAGTTCCCCGTTGTTTACTGCGCGGCGCGTGACGGCATCGCCAAGCTCAATATGGAGGACGAGAGCAATAATCTTGAGCCTCTCATGGATATGCTCATAAAGGAGATACCATGTCCGCGCGGTGACGGCGAGGGCCCGCTTCAGATGATGGTTACTACGCTGGAGGCTGATGAATATGTCGGCAAGGTTGCGATAGGGCGCATTATCCGAGGCAGCGCGAAGCCGGGGCAGGCCGTCGCTTTGCTTGGCGGGGACAGCGAGAAAAAAGGAAAAATCAACAAGGTGTTTGTTTACGAGGGGCTGAAGCGCGTCGAGGTTCCCGAGGCAGGTCTCGGCGAGATTGTCGCCTTGACGGGGCTAGGCGATGTTCATATCGGTCAGACGGTCGCCGACGTGGAAAATCCTGAGGCGCTGCCCTCTATCAATATTGACGAGCCGACTCTCTCGATGACGTTTGGCGTCAATACGAGCCCGTTTGCGGGGCGCGAGGGGCAGTTCATCACCTCGCGTCATATTCGTGACCGCCTTTTCAAAGAGGTCGAGACGAATGTCGCGCTTCATGTCGAGGAAACTGACTCGGCTGACACTTTCAAGGTCTCGGGCAGGGGCGAGCTGCATCTTTCGATTTTGATTGAGACCATGCGCCGTGAGGGCTTTGAGCTTCAGGTGGGAAAGCCTGAGGTTATTTACAAGAATATAAATGGTCAGAAGTGCGAGCCGATGGAAAATCTCACGGTCGAGGTTCCGCAGGAGTACATGGGAACTGTCATGGAACTGCTCGGCAAAAGAAAAGCAGATTTATCCAATATGACCGAGGGCAATGGATACATGAGGCTGGAGTTTATTATTCCCGCCAGAGGACTGATAGGATTCCGCTCCGAGCTTTTGACAAGCACAAAGGGCAACGGTATCATGAGCCACGTGTTCCATGGCTACGCGCCTTACAAGGGCGACATGCAGGGGCGCGAGCATGGCTCTCTCGTCGCTTTTGAGGAGGGAGAGACTACCGGCTACGGGATTTACACTCTTCAGGATCGCGGGACGATGTTTATTTCGCCCGGGCAGATGGTCTATGAGGGGATGCTGGTCGGTGAAAATTCGCGTGACCTTGATATTGATATCAACCCATGCAAGGAAAAGCATGTCTCCAATATGCGCACGTCGTCGTCTGATGAGGCTATTCGCTTGACCCCGCCGCGCATCCTGAGTCTGGAGCAGGCCCTTGAATATATAAATGATGATGAGCTGGTTGAAGTGACGCCGCAGAGCGTGCGCCTCCGCAAGGTCGTTTTGAATCATTCGGCTCGTGGCCGCGCAAAGAAAAATGCCACTAAAGCCGCAAAAGGCGCATGAAAAATATGAAGCTATATGAATAAAGTTATGAGACAAGTATCAATATTATTTGCCAAAGAGAGTCAATAATAACAGAGAGATTGTTCTCTTTAAGACGTTCACCGCAAGTTCTTGTGGATAGGCGTTTTTACAGACACAATTTTAAAAATTTAATCAAGAAAATGAGAAAAATCGCTTGCTAAAATGGGTACTTTGAATTAAAATGAAAAGCAACAGGAAAAAATCCATTTTTTGCAGGGATTTTTCATTATTGATGAATCGGCAAATTTTTTACGATATCAGGGGGATATTGCGTATTATTTTGCGCGGTGGAGGCGAAAAAAATGGGGATTAAAGTTGCGTGGGAAAAAATAAAGGATGTCCTTATGCCTCAGGTGGATGCCATAGAGGATGAAGAGTACGAAGAGAACGAGGAAACTGACGAGGAGATTGAGGAGTCGCGCAAGATTGTGAATGGGGGTTCGCAATATGTCAGCGTCGGCAGCAGGGGCGTCGCCGGCGTTGCGATGCAGCAGGCAAGGCCGAAGCTGACCTTGCATACTAATCAGGTTCCTGAGTTTTCGGTTAGCGTCCATGTTCCTACGACATTCGATCAGGTTGCCAAGGTTGCGGATGACCTTTTGGCAAAACGCGCTGTCATTGTGAATTTTGAGCAGCTTGATGAAAACGAGTGCCGCCGTATTTCTGATTTCGCTAACGGTTCTTGCTATGTCCTTGATGGTGAGGCTCGTCGCATATCCGACACGATGATTCTTTATGTTCCGCAGGGTGTGAGTGTGTCGTCCCTTCAGACCTTTTTAGCTCATAAGTAAGAAATAGTGATAGGCTCTTCCCGCTAGCGGGAGGGGCTTTTATTTTAGGCTCTGTTTGTTAGGAGCTGTTTAGAGAAATTTTGTGAAGCAATAATAATAAAGGAAAGTGAATGATTTCATGAACGATGATAAAATCCTTAATGGTGTGCTCGATGAGTTCCGTTCAATAGCGGCTATTCCCCGTCCATCGGGACATGAAAAGAAAATAAGCGACTATTTGAAAAATGAATTTTCAGCTATTGGCTGTATTGTCGTGCAGGATGAAAGTAATAATATCATTGCCGATCTTCCTGCGTCATCGGGGAAGGAAAATGCTCCGCTCACGATACTTCAAAGCCATATGGATATGGTCTGCGTCGCGGATACGGGAGTAAAATATTCCCCGCTTGATGACCCCATAAAGCTGATTGAAAATGAGGAGTACCTTTGTGCCGATGGCACGAGTCTGGGATCTGATGACGGCACGGGCATAGCCGAGATTTTATATATTTTCAAGAATGTCAAAAATCATGGGCCGCTTCGCGCGATCATAACAGTCGATGAGGAAGTGGGGATGACCGGCGCCAGGAACCTTGATGCAAAATATCTTCTCGATGCTGAATATTATTTGAACTGCGACAACGAGGAGGACGACCTGCTCACTGTCGCCAGCGCCGGAAACGTCGGCATAGAGTATCACCGCCATATCAAGTGGCATGATGCTCATGAGCGGCGTCATTCAGAGAGCGCGGTATCGTACGAGGTGAAGGTGAGCGGTCTGCTTGGCGGTCACTCGGGCGAGCGCATCGGGGATGGCAGGGGAAATGCCATTCGAGTTCTGGCGCAGATGATACTCGGATTGAGAGAAGCGAACATTGATTTTGATGTTTCCAAGATTGAAGGCGGCACGGCTCGCAACGCCATACCTGCTACCGCGTCAATGGTAATTGTGACTTGCGCCGGCAAGGGGGCTATAATTGAAGTCGCGGAAACCATGAAAAAGCGCTTTCTAAGAGCTTACGGCAAAGCGGAAAAAGATATTTCCATTGACGTCGGGGAGGCAAATTTTCCGGAGCGCGTTATGGACGAGGAGGACGCCGTTTCCTTTGCGGAGCTTGTCGCAATCCTGCACACGGGAATATTCGCCATGTTTAAGGAATATCCGGGATTGATCGAGACATCCGCGAATATCGGAATTGCTCGGACAGAAGGCGATAAGTTGTGGCTCTCTTACTTCGCGCGCTCAGGGATAGAGGAGAAACTCGAATCTTTCCGGCGTCAAGGGAAAATATTGGGCAAGAGGTTTGGATTTGACATTGTGGCTGATGAGCCTTCCCCGGTGTGGGAGGCTAACTCAAAAAGCGTGCTCGTTAGAATCGTGACAGATGTTTATAATGAGCAGCATGATAATAAGATGCGCGTCGAGAGCATACATGCGGGGCTGGAGTGCAGCTACATGATGAAAAAAAATCCCAATATTGACATTGTTTCCATCGGGGTGACGACTCTTGATATTCATAGCCCGAAAGAAAGGCTGGTCCTTGCGACTGTCGCCTCGCAGGTGAGACTTATCATGGGGACGCTTGAGAGAATAGCGGCCATGGAGAAAAAATAGCGGCTATCATTGACAAATATTATAAAAATTGTTATTTTTATCAAGGGAAAAAGCAAGATATTCCCTTGAATTTTTTTGTTTTGTGAGGGATAGTTCTATGATTGTTGTAATGAGCCGTTCGGCTACGGAAGAAAATCTTAAGAATGTCGAAAAGCGAATAGAGAGCTTTGGCCTGAAATGCCATTTATCTGTCGGTGAGCAGCGCACTATTGTCGGTGTTATTGGCGACAAGAAGAAGATAGGCGAGCTTGAGATGGGCGCGATGGAGGGCGTCGAGAAGACCGTGCGAATCACGGAGAAGTACAAGCTGGTTAGTCGGGAGTTTAAGCCAGAGAATACCGTCGTGGATGTGCGAGGAGTCAAAATCGGCGGCGAGGAGCTTGCCGTCATTGCGGGGCCTTGCTCGGTAGAGAGCAGGGAGCAGCTGCGGGAGACTGCCGAGGCTGTGAAGAACGCGGGGGCTCAATTCCTTCGCGGCGGCGCTTTCAAGCCGCGCACCTCGCCGTATGATTTTCAGGGGCTCGCCGAGGAAGGTCTGAAGCTCCTGAGAGAGATAGGGGACGAGTATGATCTGCGCGTTGTCACGGAAATCGTCGATGTCAATGATGTGGAGCTGGTTTCAAAATATGCCGACGTCCTCCAAATTGGCGCTCGCAATATGCAGAATTTCAGGCTTTTGCAGGCCGTGGGCAAAGGGAATAAGCCTGTCCTCTTGAAGCGTGGGCTTGCCGCCACTATCTCCGAGTGGCTAAATGCCGCCGAGTATATCATGAGCGAGGGAAATGACGATGTAATATTCTGTGAGCGCGGCATAAGGACGTATGAGACATTCACGCGCAACACGCTCGACCTTTCCGCCGTTGTCGCGATAAAGGAGCAGTCGCATCTCCCGATTATCGTTGATCCCAGCCACGGCACGGGCAGGTGGCAGATGGTTCAGCCGATGGCACGGGCCGCGATCGCGGCAGGAGCTGACGGGCTGATAGTGGAGGTTCATCCGCACCCTGAGGTTGCGCTGTCCGACGGCGACCAGTCTCTTAAGCCGAAGCATTTCAAGGCGATGATGGAGGACGTGAAAAAGATAGCAAGCGCGATGGGGAGAAAGTAAATGGCGAGGCTTCATCTTGCTATTATCGGTGTCGGGCTTATAGGCGGCTCATTTGGTCTCGCCATGAAAGCGGCGCTCGGTGGCGACATACATATTACCGGGCTGTGCCGCACGCGCGAGTCAATGGAAAATGCGTTGATGCGCGGTGAAATTGATGAGGCGTCGCCCGATATTTCAAAGGTCATCGAGGGCGCGGACATAGTATATATCAGCACGCCCGTGCTCCAGATTGTTCCGATGACAAAAAAAATCCTGCCGTATTTGAAATCAGGGGCAGTCATCACGGACGTTGGCAGCACGAAGGAATACCTCTGGAATGAGCTCTCGACGCTTTTGCCAAAGGACATCTATTATGTGTCTGGTCATCCTATGACGGGCAAGGAGAAAAGTGGTCCGATGGCCGCCGATAAAGAACTTTTCCGTCATAAATGCTATGTCGTGCTGAGTGAGACGACCGCGCCGAAGGATGTATACGACAAAGTTGTGGATCTCTTTCGCCTGACGGGGGCAAGTCTCACGACTCTCGACGCGAAAAAGCACGACAGGTGCGCGTCGCTTATCAGCCATGTCCCTCATGTCACTGCGTCCGCGCTTGTCACTTTGCTGTCACGTCATGACGACGACATGGAGGAGGCGATTAAGCTAGCGGGTGGCGGATTTAAGGACACGACACGCATAGCGTCCTCAAACGCCGACATGTGGGCCGACATATTGATGACGAATGGCGATGCCATAGCCGCTCATCTGAAAGATGTGCAAAAAATACTGGGCGACGTTGTGGAGGCCATAGTGGCAAAAGATCGCGGCAGGCTCCATGATTACTTTGCCTCGGCGAAGAAAAGGCGTGACTCTATTCTCGACCAGACGGGAAAACTTTTTGATATTTGAGGGGGCAATGACGCTGCGGATAAGATTGAATGAATTGGTGAACGCGTTTTCGCGCTCCGATGAGGCCATCGGCTATGTGGATATTGAGCAGGGCAGAGTCATATTCATGGGCGATGATGCCCCGGGCGGGGTCATTGATTATGATGCTGACGACGAGGCGCAGCTTTCAAGGGCGATGGACATGGAGGATAACTGGGAGAGGTATGTCGCACTGCCCAATATCGAGGATTATGAGATGAAGGCGCAGCTTGCCTCATTTGCAGGGCAGCTCGAAGATGATGTGAAAAAAGAGAAGCTCTTTGATTCACTTAATGGCGTCGGCGCAATAACCTGCACAAAGAGGCTGATAAAAAATCTTTCGCTTGATGAGGAGTGGGCGCGATACAGGACGCGCTGCATGATGGCGCTGGCGCGTGAGTTTTGCGAGGAAAATCAAATAGAGTACGAGGAATAGGAAGAATAGAAATTAGATTTTTAAAATTTGGTGTGGATAATTTTTCTTGTCGGGTCTATAATGTTGCTAGTGTGTTGTCGCAATCACATTTGAATAAAAATACAGGATATGCTGTAAAATGCACATTGAGAGGAATGCAGGCGAAGCAGGGCTACGTCAAGCGACGATGGATGTGCAGATGACAGCAGAGCCGAAGCGGTTTATTGAAATGTCGATTAGACAGCGCGCTAGGTATTTTTTGGTAATACCATGACACAATATGGGGGTATTATAAATGGCGGATATGAAAGACCTTTGCGTCCTTTCGGGCAGCGCTAATCCGAAATTGGCAGAGGACATAGCGAGTCGCATTGGGGTGAAGCTTTGCAATGCGCTGGTGAGCAGATTCAACAATGGCGAGACTCAGGTCATGATCGGTGAGAGCGTGAGGGGCAGGGATATTTTTATCATCCAGCCGACTTCTCATCCCGTCAATGACAATCTAATGGAGCTTTTGATAATGGTCGATGCCTGCAAGAGGGCTTCGGCTCAAAGCATCACGGCTGTAGTCCCGTATTATGCTTATGCGCGTCAGGACAGGAAAACACGGGGGCGCGAGCCAATCTCCGCGAAGCTGGTTGCAAATCTCATGAGCACGGCTGGCGTCGATAGAGTCATCACTGTGGATCTCCATGCAGGTCAGATACAGGGATTTTTTGATATCCCGGTTGACCATCTTACTGCTGTGCCGGTACTTGCCAAGAATATTAAAAAGATGGGGCTGGAGAATATCGTCGTGGTCTCCCCGGATCTCGGCGGAGTCACGCGCACGCGGGAACTGGCCGACAGGCTGCATACCTCGATTGCCATCATAGAAAAGCGTCGCCCTGAGCCCGGAAAGTCGGAGGTCATGAACCTCATAGGTGACGTGGAGGGCAAGACGTGCGTCATGGTCGACGATATAGTGGACACAGCCGGCTCTCTTTGCGAGGGAGCAAAAGCACTGGCAAAGCGCGGAGCGAAGGCCGTCTTTGCTTGCTGCTCGCACGCGATACTTTCCGAGCCGGCAGTAAAGAGAATAAATGAGTCTAATATTGAAAAACTGATAGTGACTGACACAATTCCACTGGCGCCTGAGAAACAGTCGGACAAGATAGTCGTTTGCTCTTTGGCGGATGTCATTGGTGATGTAATCGTCCGTATTCAGTCGCATCGTTCAGTAAGTCAGCTTTTTTGTTGATTTTTATGATGTTGCAATAAAAATACCGTCGGGATATTCCGACGGTATTTTTGGGTTTTACTGGTGATGATATTGATAAAAAATTTTTGTGTTGTTTTATTTGCATTGTTTTTATTATTTTCATCGGGATTTTTAGACTCGCCGTGGGCTGACGCGAGACGTCACGGCGCGGCTAACACGAAAGACAGGACGACGGAGCGCACCAGAATGCGCACGGCGTGGCCGAGACCCCCGCAGCCTAAAAAGCCCGAGGAGTTCAACGGATGGAGCGGAGGCCTTCAGCCCTATGTGCCCGGCAGGGACAGAGTGCCGGTCGAGGAGTGCGAAATTGAGGAGACGGATTTCTTCTTCGCGGGGATGCTTTTTGTCAGGCCGACTACCGAGGTCATAGTCATACATCACGTCGGAGTGCCGGATGGCGATACCTCGGCGGAGCGGATACACTCCGCGCATATTTATAATGACTGGGCCGGCATCGGCTATCATTATGTCATAAGGCAGGATGGCACGATTCAGAGAGGAAGGCCATTGATTACTGTCGGCGCTCACTCTTATATGCACAATATTTATTCAGTTGGCATTTGCCTGTCGGGAAATTTTGAGGTCGAGATGCCGACCGATGCCCAGATAGAGTCCCTCATCGAGCTTTTGTCATCACTTTGCAGGATATACAGCATTGCGCCGAGCGATCATACGATTGTCGGCCATCTTGACATGAACCGTGACACGGGATGTCCCGGATATAACCTGTATATGGAGCTTCCCTATGTGATTGACGAGGTAAAAAATCGAAGAAATAATTAGGAGCTGTTCATTCAAATACGATAAGACAGCGAATTAGATTAATGGCTTGTCAATGAGCGAGAAAAAGCGGCTCAATTTTTGCCGCCTCGGCTGTTTTTTCATCAATATAGCCATTTTTTACCATTGCATCCAGCACGACGAATTGCCGCTTTTTTGCCATGATGAAATCCTCGTATGGCGAGTATATCGACGGCGCGTTCGGGATGCCTGCGAGCATGGCGGCCTCCGGCAGATTGAGAGACTGCGGGTCTTTGCCGAAATACCCATGCGCCGCGTCATATATGCCGTAATATCCTGAGCCGAAATAAATCGTGTTCAGATAGAGCGATAAAATCTCATTTTTTGAATATCTGGCTTCAAAGTCGATTGCCAATACCAGTTCATCGACCTTGCGGGAGAATGTTTGCTCCGGCGAGAGAAATAGATTTTTGACAAGCTGCTGCGTGATAGTGCTGGCGCCCTGCGTCACTTCCCCTTGCTGGAGGTTTATGAGCGCGGCCCTTATGATTGCCTCCATGTCAAAGCCGGGATGCCGATAAAATCGCGAGTCCTCCACTGATATTACAGCCTCGCTCAATCTGTTCGGAAGCTCTCCCACGGGAACAAAATGCACCGATGTCACGCGCTCGTTTACCGCGTCGGGCAGAAATATAAATCTTTTTATGCGTTCCATTGCGCTGTCGCTTTCGGCAGGCTCGTTTTTCGCGTCCGGCAGCCTTACCGAGTCCATCATGCGGGCGAATGTCTCCGGGCGCAGTGCGTCCTTTCCGCCCGCAGCGATGAAGCCCATAAAAAAAATGAGAACGAGCGCAATGAATATGCGAAGTATTCGCTTCATAAGATTATCCTCTATTAGTGTTTATACGATGTTAACGGGTGCTAAAACTCCCGCTGAATAAGTCTCATTTTATGAATGTCAAGGAACATTATATCAAATAGTGATGCCTTGATAAAGTGGCGGGCGTGACATATAATTCAACTATAAGAATATGGCTGTATTCTAAAACAGTATTGCTGTATATGCAGGGGCGCGTACTCGCGCCAATTCGATTAGTCTCATTTTTCATACAGAGCAATATTATTCTTAAATGAAAAGTTTTTACTTAAAATCGGAGGTCGGCGATGAATCAAGAGGCTTTGAACGTGCTCGAATATAATAATGTCAAGGATATGCTCGGAAATGAAGCGTCGACTAAAGTGGGGCGTGAGCTGATAGATTCTCTTATGCCATATGACAATGTTTCCGATGCTTATCGCGCCCTTTCGGAGACTGACGAGGCGGCGCGCATAATCATTTCGGCGACGCCGCCATTCGGCGGGGCGATGGATATTCGCCCGTCGCTGCGAAAGGCAAATATCGGAATGATTCTCGATTTGGACGAGCTGGCGGCTGTCATGAGCACGTTTTACGCCCTGCGTGAGCTAAAAAAGTTTTTCAAGGAACTGGAGATTGAGGCCCCCATATTAAAATCATGGGCGCATAATATTGAGATTCTTGGAGAACTGGAGCGGGATTTAAATAATGCCATCGACGAGCACGGCGCCCTGCGAGATGACGCGACGGTCGAGCTTTCGCGTCTGAGGCGTGAGATTAAGGTATCGCAGAGGCGGATAAAGGAGTCCCTGTCCCATGTGCTCCATTCCGCTGAAAATCAAAAATATTTTCAGGAATCAATAGTGACTATGCGTGAAAATCGCTATGTCATTCCGGTCAAAGCGGAGTACCGCTCAAAGATTCCCGGCATCGTTCACGACCAGTCGTCGACCGGGGCGACGGTGTTTATCGAGCCGATGGCTGTCGTCGAGCTGAATAATGACATAAAGACACTTGAACTCAAAGAGGAGCAGGAGATTGCTCGCATAATGCAGAGGCTCACGGCGTCAATCGTCAAGAGCAGCGATGCCATCTCATCCAATATGGATATACTTTCTAAAATTGATTTCACAGTCGCCAAGGCCAAACTTGCGTATGAGATGCATGCCTCAAGGCCGATTGTGAATGACGATGGCCTGACGATGCTCAAAAACGCGCGTCATCCCCTGATTCCCGTCGAAAAGGTTGTGCCAATAAATATCACCCTAGGAAAAGATTATCGCATGATGCTCATAACGGGACCCAACACCGGAGGAAAGACGGTGAGCATGAAGACGCTCGGCCTTGTCTCGCTTATGGCCGCGTCGGGGCTTTTCATACCTGCCGACAGCGATTCGAGCGTTGCGATATATAAAGAGCTATATGTCGATATCGGCGATGAGCAGAGCATAGAGCAAAGCCTATCGACTTTTTCGGCGCACATGAAAAGGATTGTCTCCATATTGTCGAGCGTCACAAGCGGTGATTTGGTGCTGCTCGATGAGATAGGAGCGGGCACCGACCCCGAGGAGGGAGCCGCGCTTGCGATGGCGATACTGGAGCGGCTGCATAATATGCGGGTTTCTACGGTAGTCACTACGCATTACTCGGAGCTGAAGACATTCGCCTATGAGCGTGACGGCATAGAAAATGCCTGCGTGGAATTTGACGTTGAGACATTGAGGCCGACGTACCGTCTTCTCACAGGTATTCCGGGCGCGAGCAACGCTTTTGCCATCAGCAGCAGGCTCGGGCTGGGCGACGATATGATTGAGCGGGCGAGAGAGCTTATAGCTGCTGACCATGCAAAATTCGAGACGATAGTGAATGGCCTCGAAAGAGAAAAATCATCATACGAAAAGATGAATGACGAGCTCCTTTTGAAAAAAAGGGAAATCGACGAGCTGGAGCAGAAACTTCAAAAAGCGAGGGAGGAACTGTCGAGGCGCAAGCACGAGATTATAGAGAATGCAAAAAGAGACGGCGCGGAAATCGTGAGAAGGGCGCGGCGCGAATCCGAGGGAATCATCCGCGAGCTAAAGGAGCAATTTAATGACAAGGGAATAAAGAAACGTCAGGAGGCTATCAGGGATTCACGCGCCAGATTGTCCGACCTCGCGGGAGGGGTACGCCCAAGGCTCGGCGGCGACGGGGAGGAACATGGCGAGCTGATTGACCTTGAAAAACTCGGGACTGGTGACACGGTTTATGTCATATCGCTGGGGCAGAAGGGCAAGGTGGAAGCAATAGAAGGAAAAAGCATCGTCGTCGATTTTGGCGCAATGCGTACCAGTGTCAAAGCCGATAATTGCAGGTTCGTCGCGAAAAAAAGCAAAAGCGCGGACTCAATGCAGGGCAAGGCGACAGGCACGCTCCTGAACAAGATGAAAAATGTCCGGCGCGAGGCCGATATTCGCGGCATGATGGTCGACGAGGGAGAGAGCGTCGTTGCGAAATTTATTGATGATGCGATACTGGCGGGGCTGAAAGAAGTCCTCGTCATACATGGCAAGGGAACGGGCGCATTAAGGCGCGGCATACACGATTACCTGAGGCGCGATAAAAATGTCCGTGATTTCAGGTTCGCGGACATTGATGAGGGCGGCACGGGGGCGACGCTAGTGACGCTGAAAAAATGAAATATGTCCTCGTTTTCTTTTTCAATGCAATACTCTTTTGTTTGTGGTAAAATAATCAAGTTATCTTTTTGTTCGACGAAGGAGATTATCATTATATGGAAAGCAACAAACGAGCTAGCTCAAGCGGCAACGGCACGCGCAGAAAACAGCCGACGCATCACAAGCCGAAGCAGAAAAGCAGTCATTGGGGAAGAATTTTTTTGGGATTTTTCATCGTCCTGCTGGTGATGCTTACTGGGATTGGCTGCGGATTTCTTACCGCCAGCATGAATACCAAGCCGAATCTGACGGATGACATACGGCCGCCCGCATCGTCACAGATATATGATGTGAATGGCAACGAGATTGCAAATGTTCATGCCGCCGAGAATCGTATGCCGGTGAAGCTCTCCCAAGTCCCTAAAAATCTACAGAATGCTTTTATCGCGGTCGAGGACGCACGGTTTTATGAGCACGCGGGAATCGACCCGCGAGGGATTCTGCGAGCGATTTTCGCAAATTTATCGGATAAAGGCATAGCGGAGGGCGGCTCTACTATCACTCAGCAGCTTGCGAAGAATGCGTATCTCACGCAGGAGCGCACAATGAAGCGCAAAGTCCAGGAGATATTCCTTGCCCTTCAGCTCGAAAAGCAATACACGAAGCAGGAGATACTTGAATTTTATCTCAATCAGATATATTTCGGGCAGGGCGCTTATGGCGTTCAGGCCGCGGCCAGGACATATTTCGGTAAAAACGTGGAAGATCTTGACCTCAATGAATGTGCCATGCTCGCCGGAATACCGAAGAGCCCTAATTACTATTCTCCCTTCAATAATCTGAATGCGGCTCAAGAGCGAAAGGCGATCGTGCTTGACCAGATGGCGAAATACCATTATATCTCCGAGGCAGAGGGGGCGAAACTGAGAAACGCGGATATAAAGCTGGCAAAGCCCAAAACGGCGGCTGGAGCAAAAGAAGCGTCTTACTTCATTGATTATGTAGTGCAGGCCTTGATAGACAAATATGGCGCCGATGCAGTATACAAGGAAGGCTTGAAGATTTACACGACGATTGACATGGCCATGCAGAAAGCGGCAGAGAAGGCTCTGATAGGTGACCTTCCTCAGTTTGGCGAGGATGAGAACGGCATACAGCAGCCGCAAGGCGCGCTGGTGGCCATTGACCCCCATACGGGGCAGATAAAGGCGATGGTTGGAGGAAGGGGAACCGACCAATTCAACCGTGCGACAATGGCTGAGAGGCAGCCTGGCTCGGCTTTCAAGCCGTTCGTGTTTGTGGCGGCGCTGGAAAATAAATTCATTCCGTCGACCATAATCGAGGATAGCCCTATAAAGATTGACGACTGGGAGCCTGAAAATTATAATCGCAATTTTAATGGCAAGGTGACGCTCCGCTATATCACCGAGCAATCCCTCAATGTTCCGACGGTAAAGATAGCGCAAAAAATCGGAATAGATAAGCCTATTTATTATGCCCAAGAAATGGGCATAACGACTTTCGTGCTCGATGGGCCCACGAATGATCGCAATCTTGCGACGTCGCTCGGGGGACTCACTCGCGGCGTCACGCCGCTGGAGCTGACGAGCGCGTACGGCACATTCGCGAACAGGGGAGTGCATGTCGAGCCGATAGCTGTGCTCAAGGTGCTTGACCGCAACGGGCAGGTGATTGAGCAGGCGAACCCGAAGCAGAGGAACGTCGTGAGTGAGGAAAGCGCAGCGATGCTGACCGATATGCTTCAGGGGGTCGTGAGGCGCGGCACAGGCACGGGGGCGAACATCGGCAGACCTGCCGCGGGAAAGACCGGCACGACGAGCGATTACCGTGACGCATGGTTTGTGGGATATATTCCGGATCTTGTTGCGGGCGTATGGGTCGGATGCGATGACAATGAGGAGCTTGGCGGCATGACGGGAGGCAATCTCCCCGCGACAATCTGGCATGATTTTATGATGGAAGCGGCAAGCGAGATCCCGGTGAAGGAGTTTGAGGGCGCGGCGGGATACAAGGGCGACGCCATAGAAGAGATGAAGGAGGAAGACAAACAGTCTAATCGTACTAATAGAAGCAACAGAAACGAAAGGACGAATAATTCTCAGAGACAGCAGAATGCTACGCCGAATGTGAATACGAGCACGAGGACGCGTCCGGACGATGAGGGCACATCAAGAGCGCAGGAGCAGTCTCCCGCGCCTGCTCAGTCTCCCGCTCCGTCTGCTGTGCAAGTTGAACGTGGCAGTGAGTATTCCGGTGAGCCTGTCCAGCCGAGCGAGCCTGTGCAGCAGAGTACCCCGACCGCGCCGAGCACTGCGCCTAGCATGTCGGGACCCGGCGGCAAAGGAAAAAACTAAGGATCTGTTTTCATAAAAGGCCGCCGCGCTGCAAAAGCAGTGAGTGTCTGCCTGTATGACATGAATAGAGTCCTCTGCTTCACGAAATCTATTAAAATAACATATCCAAAAAGGAGAGATTATGATGAGCGATATTGATAATCTTAGTGTCAATGCTATACGCGTGCTGTCGGCCGACGCGATACAAAAAGCAAATTCAGGGCATCCCGGGTTGCCGCTCGGGGCTGCGGCGATGGCGTATGAGCTTTGGGCGCATCATTTGAAGCACAATGCCAAAAATCCCCAATGGCCCGACCGCGATCGATTTGTTCTGTCAGGCGGGCATGGCTCGATGTTGCTCTATTCGCTTCTTCATCTTTTTGGCTATGGTCTAACGATTGATGATTTGAAAAAATTTCGTCAGGACGGATCTCTGACGCCGGGGCACCCGGAGTATGGTCATACTGCGGGCGTTGAGGCGACGACCGGGCCTCTCGGCGCGGGAATGGGAATGGCAGTCGGCATGGCGATGGCGGAGGCGCATCTCGCTGCCATTTTCAACAAGCCCGATTATAAAATAGTTGACCATTATACTTTTGCCCTTGGCGGCGATGGCTGCATGATGGAGGGAATATCGTCCGAGGCTTTCTCCCTCGCGGGGACGCTGGGACTCAATAAGCTCATAGTGCTTTATGACAGCAACAGAATCAGCATAGAGGGCAGCACCTCTTTGGCGTTCACGGAGAATGTCGAGGAGAGAATGAGAGCATTTGGTTTCCAGACGCTCACCGTGGAGGACGGAAATGATCTCGAGGCGATTGGCAATGCAATCGAGGAGGCCAAGAGTGACAAGCGGCATCCGTCATTCATCACGATAAAGACGAAAATCGGCTACGGGTGTCCCGCGAAGCAGGGCAAGGCAAGCGCGCACGGCGAGCCGCTGGGCGAGGAAAATGTGGCGGCGCTGCGCGAGACGCTGGGCTGGCCAGTAAAGAATGCTTTCAAGATACCCGACGAAGTATATGAAAATTATAATAGCCTTGCCAAAAAGGGTGAGGAATCAGAAAACAAGTGGCAAAAATTATTTGATGAATATTCGTCGAAATTCCCCGATATGAAAGATTTGTGGGACAAATATCATTCGCCCGTCGATAATGAAGCTTTGCTCAATGACAAGGAGTTTTGGGCGTATGAGGACAAGCCGCAGGCAACGCGCAGCGTTTCAGGCGCGATGATAAATCGCCTTGCGAAATTGATGCCACAGTTGTTTGGCGGCAGCGCGGATCTTGCTCCGTCAAACAAGACAGAGATGAAAGGTATGGGTGACTTCGGCCAAAAAGATTATGCCGGTCGCAACATTCATTTCGGCGTGAGGGAACTCTCGATGGCGGCGATGGCAAATGGCATTGCCCTTCATGGAGGGCTGCGCCCTTACGCGGCTACTTTCTTCGTGTTCAGCGACTACATGAAGCCGATGATAAGGCTTGCCGCGCTGATGGGACTCCCCGTGACGTATGTGCTGACACATGACAGCATCGGAGTGGGAGAGGATGGGCCGACGCATGAGCCAGTGGAGCAGCTCGCGATGCTCAGGGCAATGCCGAATGTGAATGTGTATCGCCCTGCCGATGCGACGGAGACGGCGGCGGGATGGTACATCGCCGCGACGAGCGAGAGGACACCTACCGCTCTCGTGCTCTCGCGCCAAAATCTGCCACAGCTTGAGGGCACGAGCAAGGAGGCACTGCGCGGCGGGTATATCGTATCGCCGAGCCAAGGGAGAACTCCCCGCGCCATTATCATAGCGACGGGCTCGGAGGTCTCGCTCGCCGTTGACGCGCAGGCAAAGTTGCGGGACGAGGGCATCGACACGCGGGTTGTCTCGATGCCGTCAATGGAAATATTTGAAGCGCAGGACGCGGCGTATCGTGAAAGCGTTCTGCCAAGTGATGTTCGTGCGAGGGTGGCGGTCGAGGCGCTTTCGGGATTCGGCTGGGAAAAATATGTTGGGCTCGACGGCGGGATAGTCGCTATGACCTCATTCGGATCGTCAGCTCCGGGAGGAACGCTTTTCAAAAAATTTGGCTTTACAGTTGAAAACGTCGTACAAGCCGTAAAAAATGTGTTGAAATAGTCTATGCGTTAATAAAAAAATTAGACTGTATGAAAAATATTTCGCTATATTCTGTAGGCGCGTTTTATATGTCAATGGCACATAAAACGCGCTTTATTTTTTATTTTTTTCGTATCATACTATTTGATATTCTCGATATTCACTATTCGCTGCAAGAAATAAAATGAGAAATAATTGAAATCATTCATAACATATATATAGGAAATAAGACCAATTTTTTACGAAATGAAACGCAAGGGGGCGTGTACTAGAAAAAAAGCATAAAATAAGTGTTGACAACGATTTTTGTGAGTGCTAATATATATGAGTGTCGCTCAAGGGGACAGAATGCCTTGAATGCCGCGTCACATATAGGTTTTGAGCTCTTGGGAGTGTTTTGATGCAAACCAATTTATCAAATGAGCGTCATGTGACAGGAATGAAACAGGTCACAAAGGCGATTGCCAGAGGCGAGGCAATGCGGGTGTTCATAGCCTCGGACGCTGATGAGTTTGTTGTAAACAAGATGAAGCAGATTTCCAATGAGCACGGTATTCCGATTGACGATACAATGTCAATGGCGGAACTGGGGAGAGCCTGCAAAATTGATGTCGCGGCAGCCACAGCAGCGGTATTAAAGGATTAGATTATTTTGTTAAAAATCTTTGCTTCCATAATTACATGTATTATGTATCGCAAGGGTTTTAATAAATAATAAATCTTCAATGTGAAGGAAGGAGGTGCGTTAGTACATGCCTACAATTAATCAGTTGGTTCGCAAAGGCAGACAGTCGCTCACGGATAAATCCAATGCGCCTGCGCTGAAGAACAGCCCGCAGAAACGCGGCGTATGCACTCGTGTTTACACGACGACGCCGAAGAAGCCTAATTCAGCGCTTCGCAAGGTAGCCCGTGTGCGCCTGACGAATAGCATCGAGG
The DNA here is from genome assembly GCA_017458745.1 of Schwartzia sp. (in: firmicutes). Taxonomy (GTDB): domain Bacteria; phylum Bacillota; class Negativicutes; order Selenomonadales; family Selenomonadaceae; genus RUG024. The sequence goes on from JAFTAB010000135.1 coordinate 19,575, forward strand.
TTACGGCTTATATCCCTGGCATTGGCCACAATCTTCAGGAGCACAGTGTTGTTCTGATTCGCGGCGGCCGCGTGAAGGACCTGCCGGGCGTCCGCTATCATATTATTCGCGGTTCGCTTGATACGGCCGGAGTCGAGGGGCGCGGTCATGCGCGTTCCAAGTATGGCGCAAAGCGCGCAAAGAAGAAATAAGGGATTAGCTAGGAGGGATTTCGGTGCCAAGAAAAGGTCCAGTGCCGAAGCGCGATGTACTGCCTGATCCAGTATATCACGATAAAATTGTTACTAAATTCATAAATAAGGTGATGCTCTCCGGCAAGAAGAGCGTCGCGCAGCGCGTCGTCTATGACGCGTTTGAGACTATCAGAGCAAAGACCGGCAAAGATCCTTTGGAAGTGTTCCAGACGGCTCTTAAGAATGTCATGCCGGTTCTTGAGGTTCGCGCTCGCCGCGTTGGCGGTGCGAATTATCAGGTTCCTGTTGAGGTTCGCCCTGACCGCAGATTGACTCTCGGCATTCGCTGGATTGTCAATTATGCGCGTCTTCGCGGAGAGAAGACGATGGACGCGAGGCTTTCGGGCGAGCTGATGGATGCGGCCAATAACACGGGCGCATCGGTGAAGAAAAAGGAAGACACGCACAAAATGGCCGAGGCAAACAAGGCTTTTGCCCATTATCGCTGGTGATTTGGTGGGACATTCCCCATGCCAGCCGATATGCGGCATGGAGAACATGTCTTAGCATTTTAGGCGGTATCCCGAATGATTAAGGAGAGATAAACAGTGGGCAGAGAGTTTCCCCTGGAAAAAACTCGTAATATTGGTATTATGGCGCACATCGACGCTGGCAAGACGACGACGACCGAGCGCATACTGTTCTACACCGGTGTCAATCACAAAATCGGCGAGGTTCATGATGGAGCCGCTACGATGGACTGGATGGCCCAGGAGCAGGAGCGCGGCATAACGATTACGTCCGCCGCGACGACGTGCCATTGGAAAGGCTATCGAATCAATATCATAGATACGCCGGGCCACGTTGATTTCACTGTTGAGGTTGAGCGCTCGCTCCGTGTGCTTGATGGGGCAATAGCTGTTCTCACGGCGCGTGGCGGAGTTGAGCCGCAGACCGAGACGGTCTGGCGGCAGGCGGAGAAGTACAGCGTCCCTCGCATGGCGTACGTCAACAAGATGGATGCCACCGGAGCTGATTTCTTTAATGTCGTTAAGATGATGCGTGAGAGGCTTCACGCTAATCCTGTCGCGATACAGCTTCCGATTGGATCCGAGGATTCCTTCAAGGGCATTGTCGATCTCATAAAAATGGATGCCATAATTTATGAGGATGACCTTGGCAAGGTGAGCGACGAGGTTGATATTCCTGATGACCTCAAGGATATAGCGCAGGAATATCACGAGAAGATGATTGAGGCAGTTGCTGAGACTGACGATGACCTCATGGAGAAGTACCTTGGCGGCGAGGAACTCACGGTCGAGGAAATAAAGACTGCTATCAGAAAAGCGACGATTGATTGCAAAATGTGCCCGGTTACTTGCGGGTCGTCATATCGCAATAAGGGCGTTCAGCCGATGATAGACGCTGTGGTTGATTATATGCCCGCGCCGACGGATATTCCCCCGATCAAGGGAGTTAATCCCGACAGCGGGGAGGAGGATAATCGCCCGTCGAGTGATTCTGAGCCGTTCTCCGCTCTCGCGTTCAAGATCATGGCTGACCCGTATGTCGGCAAGCTCGCGTTTTTCCGCGTTTATTCCGGCACGCTCGATGCCGGATCTTATGTTTATAATTCAACGAAGAACAAGAAAGAGCGTCTTGGCCGCATCCTTCAGATGCATGCCAATCATCGCGCCGAGATTCAGAAAGTCTACAGCGGCGACATTGCGGCAGCTGTCGGATTGAAAGACACGACTACCGGTGACACGCTCTGCGATGAGAATCATCCGATTATCCTTGAGTCCATGGTCTTCCCGGATCCGGTCATTTCGGTCGCGGTCGAACCGAAGACGAAGGACGATCAAGAGAAGATGGCGATTGCCTTGCAACGTCTTGCCGAGGAGGATCCGACATTCCGCGTTCATACTGACGCGGAGACAGGGCAGACCATCATCAGCGGAATGGGCGAGCTTCATCTTGAGATTATCGTTGACAGGATGCTGCGCGAGTTCAAAGTCGGATGCACGGTTGGCAATCCTCAGGTCGCTTACCGTGAGACAATCAGGAAAACGGTCGAGGCCGAGGGCAAATTCATTCGCCAGACAGGCGGCCATGGCCAGTATGGTCATTGCTGGCTTCGCGTTGAGCCTCAGAACCCCGGCGATGGGTTTGCGTTTGAGAATAAGGTCGTCGGCGGCGTTGTTCCGAAAGAATACATCAACCCGATTGAGGCCGGAGTCAAGGAAGCCATGGAGACCGGCGTTGTCGCCGGCTATCCGATGGTCGATATTAAGGCGACTGTCTATGATGGCTCTTATCACGAGGTCGATTCCTCGGAGATGGCATTCAAGATTGCCGGATCTATGGCGTTCAAGGCTGCCGCTGAGAAAGCGAACCCGGTTCTCCTTGAGCCTTATGTCAAAGTAGAGGTCACAGTGCCCGAAAATTACATGGGCGACGTCATAGGAGATTTGAATTCGCGTCGCGGTCGTATCGAGGGCATGGAACCGCGCAATGGTCTTCAGGTTATCAGCGCGATGGTTCCGCTTGGCGAGATGTTCGGATATGCGACAGACCTCCGCTCAAAGACGCAAGGCCGCGGCAATTATTCCATGGAAGTCGCGTTCTACGATGAGGTTCCAAAGAACATATCAGATGCTATTGTTTCTAAAAACAAGGGCGAGTAAATAAAAGTTCAAAGTACAAATTGTACTTATTTATAAGGAGGAAAAACTTAAATGGCTAAACAGAAATTCGACAGATCAAAACCACATGTCAACATCGGAACGATTGGTCACGTTGACCATGGCAAGACGACGCTGACGGCTGCAATCACGAAGGTGCTCGCTGAAAAGGGCGGCGCGGACTTCATGGATTACAACATGATTGATAAAGCTCCGGAGGAGCGCGAGCGCGGCATCACGATTAACACTGCGCATGTCGAGTATCAGACTGAGAAGCGTCACTATGCGCACGTTGACTGCCCGGGCCATGCTGATTATGTCAAGAACATGATTACGGGCGGGGCTCAGATGGACGGTGCGATCCTCGTCGTGAGCGCTGCCGATGGCCCGATGCCTCAGACTCGTGAGCATATCCTGCTTGCTCGTCAGGTCGGCGTTCCCGCCATTGTCGTTTTCCTGAACAAGGTTGATCAGGTTGACGATCCTGAGCTCCTTGAGCTGGTCGAGATGGAGGTTCGCGACCTTCTCACTCAGTATGAGTTCCCCGGCGATGATATTCCTGTCGTTTCGGGTTCCGCACTCAAGGCTCTTGAGGGCGACAAGGAGCAGCAGGAGAACATCATGAAGCTGATGGATGCTGTTGATGAGTATATCCCGACTCCTGTCCGTGACACCGAGAAGCCCTTCCTGATGCCGGTGGAGGATGTCATGACCATTACCGGGCGCGGCACTGTTGCCACCGGCCGTGTCGAGCGTGGCCAGCTCAAGATGAACGACACTGTTGAAATCGTCGGAATCAAGGAGACGAAATCAACTGTTGTTACCGGCATCGAGATGTTCCGCAAGACCCTTGATGAGGCTGTCGCAGGCGATAACATCGGTGCTCTTCTTCGCGGCATTGACCGTACCGAGATTGAGCGCGGTCAGGTTCTCGCGAAGCCGGGCTCGATTCATCCGCATACTAAATTCAAGGCTCAGGTCTATGTTCTGACGAAGGAAGAGGGCGGACGCCATACTCCTTTCTTCTCCAACTATCGCCCGCAGTTCTATTTCCGTACCACGGACGTCACCGGAGTCATCACTCTGCCGGAGGGCACTGAAATGGTCATGCCTGGCGATAACATTGAGATGGCTGTTGAGCTTATCACGCCGATTGCTATTGAAAAGGGTCTCCGCTTCGCTATTCGCGAGGGCGGCCATACTGTCGGCGCAGGGCGTGTCACCGATATCGAAGAAGATTAATAAAATATAATGTGTTGTCAATATAAGGGCGGCGGATTCGTCGCCCTTATATATGGCAATATTGACTTTCTAGCATTTTGCGATGACGCGGCAGATTGCTCGCTTTGCGCGAGGGAACTGGCGCGGAGAATTGTCGAGGCCGTGAGCCTTGGCGTAAGGAGGAAAAGATTTTGTCAAAGAGTCAAAAAATAAGGATTCGTTTGAAGGCGTATGATCATACTGCGCTGGACCAGAGCGCGGTAAAAATCGTTGAGACTGCAAAGCGCACCGGCGCCATGGTCTCGGGCCCCATTCCGCTTCCTACCGAGCGAAATATCTACACGATACTTCGTTCACCGCATGTCAACAAGGATTCCCGTGAGCAATTTGAGATGCGCACTCATAAGAGATTGATTGATATTCTTGAGCCGTCGAACAAGACTGTCGATGCGCTGATGCATCTCGATCTTCCTGCGGGAGTCGATATTGAGATGAAGCTCTGATAGGAGGTGGAAAATTTGTCGAAAGCATTACTTGGAAGAAAGCTTGGCATGACGCAGATTTTCACCGAAGAGGGGAAGCTCATTCCTGTCACTGTCGTCGAGTCCGGCAATAACGTTGTCATAGGCAACAAGACCGAGGACGTTGACGGTTATAACGCCGTTCAGCTTGGATTTGGCGTTATAAAGGAAAAGCATGTCAACAAGCCAATGAAAGGATTTTTCAAAAAGGCCGGCGTTGAGCCTGTGAAGCTGATACGTGAAATGAGATTGGCGGCTCCGTCTGAGCACAAGGTCGGGGATGTGCTGGGCGTTGATATTTTCGCTGCCGGCGACCTCGTTGATGTGACCGGTACTTCAAAGGGCAAAGGCTTTGCAGGAACTATCAAGCGTCATGGCTTTGCTCGCGGCCCTATGGGGCATGGCTCCAAATCTCATCGTGAGCCCGGCTCGATCGGCGCGATGATTTCAGGCCCCGGCGGAAAAGTGCTGAAGGGCAAGAAGCTCCCGGGACATATGGGACACGAGCGCGTCACGGTGCAGCGCCTTTCGGTTGTCAGGGTTGATACTGGCAGAAACATAATCCTTATCAAGGGCGCAATCCCGGGCCCAAAGAAGGGCTTTGTAACTATAAAAAATACGGTTAAACCGAATTTGAAATAATTGGAAGGAGGAAGCTCTATTATGCCTAAAGTTGCAGTTTATGATATCGCGCATAATCAGGTCGGCGATATCGAATTAAATGAGAATGTTTTTGGCGTTGAAGTGAATGGCCCCCTCCTTCATCAGGCTGTTGTCATGCAGCTCGCCTGCGAGCGGCTTGGCACTCATTCCACTAAGACACGCGCCGAGGTGCGTGGCGGCGGAAGAAAGCCATGGAAGCAGAAGGGCACAGGACATGCAAGAAGCGGATCGCGTCGCTCGCCGTTGTGGCCGGGAGGCGGAATCGCCTTCGGTCCCAAGCCTCGTTCCCACGCGTTCAGCATGCCGAAAAAGCAGCGCCGTCTTGCCATAAAATGTGCTTTGTCAGATAAGGTTCAGAGCGGTGATTTCCTTGTCTTGGACGCTATAAATTTTGATGCCCCGAAGACAAAGCAGGTTGTCAAGATGCTCTCGGATTTCGGGATTGACAGCAAGACGCTTATTGTGACGGCTGACAAGGCAGAGAATGTTGAGCGTTCATCGAATAATATTCCTGGCGTGAAGGCAATCAATTCGACCGGCCTCAATGTTTATGATATATTGAACCACGATAAAATGCTCATCACAAAGGATGCAATTTCTCGCATTGAGGAGGTGCTTTTATAATGGAAGCACGTGATATCCTGATTCGTCCATGGATCACAGAGAAATCCACTGCATTGATGGAGGAAGGCAAGTACACTTTCAAAGTCGCAAAGCGTGCTAATAAAGTTGAGATAGCGAAGGCCGTTGCCGAGATTTTCAATGTCAAAGTTGTCTCTGTCAATACGATGAATATGCCAGGCAAGTTGAAGAGAGTCGGCAGGAATGTCGGCAGACGCCCGTCCTACAAGAAAGCTATCGTTAAGCTGGCACCGGGTGAATCAATCCAGTTCTTCGAGAATTGAGATAAAGGAGGAAAAATAAGTGGCAATAAAAAGTTTTAAGCCGTATTCGCCTAGCCGCCGTTTCATGACGGTTTCCTCCTTTGAGGAAATAACGACGGATAAGCCGTATAAGCCGCTTGTCACGCGTCTGAAGAAGCATGGCGGCCGCAATAATCAGGGTAGGCTCTCTGTGCGTCATAAGGGCGGCGGTCATAAGCGCCGTTATCGTATTATTGATTTCAAGCGTATTAAGGATGGAATCAAGGCCGAGGTCAAGACCATAGAGTATGATCCAAATCGCAGTGCGCGTATCGCCCTTGTGGAGTATGAGGACGGCGTGAAAAGCTATATTATCGCTCCCAATGGGCTGAAGGTTGGAATGAAAATAGAGTCGGGAGCTGATGCCGATATCAAGATCGGGAACACGCTGCCCATACTCAATATCCCTGTCGGCACGATAATTCATAATGTTGAAATGAAAATCGGGAAAGGCGCTCAGCTTGTTCGTTCGGCCGGCGCGGGCGCACAGCTGATGGCGAAGGAGGGCGCTTATGCGTTGCTCCGTATGCCGTCCGGCGAGCTGCGCAAGATTCACGTGAATTGCCGTGCCACTATTGGCGAGGTCGGCAATCTTGAGCATGAGAATATCACGATTGGCAAGGCAGGTCGTTCGCGCTGGCTCGGTATTCGTCCGTCGGTTCGCGGCGTTGCCATGAACCCGATTGACCATCCGCATGGCGGCGGCGAGGGCAGGAGCCCTGTCGGACGCAAGCATCCTGTCACGAAATGGGGCAAGATCGCTATCGGCGGCAAGACACGTCATAAGAAGCCATCTGATAAATTCATCGTCAAGCGGCGCAAGTAATATATGCGAAGCTTTGATTTCGGCGATATTATTTTCGTTGCCTGAAAGGAGGATAAACCTTGTCAAGATCTGTCAAGAAGGGACCTTTTGTTGCAGATTCGCTCATGAAAAAAATTACGGCTCTTAATGAGAAGAACGAGAAAAAGGTTATAAAGACTTGGTCGCGCAGCTCGACGATTCTTCCGGAATTCGTTAGTCACACGATTGCCGTGCATGACGGCAGAAAGCATGTCCCTGTCTACGTTACTGAGGACATGGTCGGCCACAAGCTCGGAGAGTTCGCGCCAACACGCACGTTCAGAGGCCATTCGGGCTCAGAAAAGAAAACGGAGCTAAAGTAAACTGAAAGGAGCAGCAAAATGGAAGCCAAAGCTGTTGCAAGATATGTTCGCATTGCTCCGCGGAAGGTACGCGTGGTCATGGATTTGATCCGTGGCAAAGACGTCGCAGATGCATTTGCGATTTTGAAGTTCACGCCGAAGGCGGGCGCGGACGTTATAGAGAAGGTACTGAAGTCTGCCGTGGCGAATGCAGAGAATAATTTTGACATGAATATCGATAATCTCTATGTCTCATCTGCTTTTGTAGATCAGGGCCCGACGCTGAAGCGCATTCATCCGAGGTCTCGCGGTCAGGCATTCAGCATCCTGAAAAGAACATCACACGTAACGGTAGTCGTTGCCGAAAAATAATTAAGGAGGGAAATGTATTGGGTCAGAAAGTCAATCCGCATGGCATGCGTCTTGGCGTTATAAAGTCATGGGATGCCAAATGGTATGCTGACAAGAAAGATTTCGCAAAGAATCTTCATGAAGATATTCGGATTCGTGATTACCTGATGAAAAGCCTCCAGGCAGCGGGAATCTCGCGCGTGGAGACTGAGCGCATGAAGAACCGTGTCCGTCTTACCATTCACACAGCGAAGCCGGGCATTGTCATAGGAAAGGGCGGCTCCGGCATTGAGGCAATCAAGGCGGGAATCAAAAAGTTCACGGACGCGGAGCGTATTGATATTGATATTGCGGAGGTAAAGTCTCCGGATCTCGATGCTAAACTTGTCGCCGAGAATGTCTCATCGCAGCTTGAGCGCCGCATTGCTTTTCGGCGCGCGATGAAGTCGTGCGTCGGCCGTACGATGCGGGCCGGCGCGAAGGGCATTAAAATTATGGTTGCTGGTCGTCTTGGCGGTGCCGAGATTGCTCGCAAGGAATCGTATCGTGAGGGAAGCATCCCTCTGCATACACTTCGCGCCGATATTGATTACGGCGTCTCGGAAGCAAACACGACATACGGGCGTATTGGCGTAAAGGTATGGATTTTCAAAGGCGAGATACTCCCCGAGAAAAAGGTCAAAGCTCCGGCAGCCAAGGAAGGGAGCGAAGCGTAATGCTATTACCAAAAAGAACTAAATACCGCAAGCAGTTTCGCGGCCGCATGAAGGGCAAGGCACATCGTGGAAACAAGGTCTCACATGGCGCGTTTGGCCTCATGGCGCTTGAGCCCGCGTGGATAACAAATCGTCAGATTGAAGCAGCTCGTATTGCAATGACGCGCTACATTAAGCGCGGCGGTCAGGTTTGGATAAAGATTTTCCCGGATAAGCCTGTCACTGCGAAACCTGCCGAGACTCGCATGGGCAGCGGCAAGGGATCACCCGAGTACTGGGTGGCCGTCGTAAAGCCGGGGCGTGTTCTCTTCGAGATTGACGGAATATCCGAGGAGGTAGCGAAAGAGGCTATGCGCCTTGCGGGACACAAGCTTCCCATTAAAACGAAGTTTGTAACTCGTGAGGATGCACAAGAGGGCGGTGAAGTAAATGAAGGTTAATGAGATTCGCAAAGAGATACGTGAAATGAACGACGGCGAGTTAGTCCAAAAACTCGCCTCGCTAAAAGAGGAGCTCTTCAACCTCCGCTTCCAGCTCGCGACTGGCCAGCTTGAGAATCCGGCGCGCATCAGAGAGGTAAAAAAGACGATAGCCCGTATAAAGACCTACCAGCGTGCAAAGGAATTAGAGGCAGCAAATTAAGCTTATTTTACGGAAATTGAAAGAGATATTTTGCGCAAGTGCATTGTGCAAGGTTATTTATTGACAATTCCTAAGAGCATGAAAAAGGAAGGAGGCTCCTCATGAGCGAGAGAAATGCCCGGAAGACGCGCGTCGGCGTCGTGACGAGCGACAAGATGGATAAGACTGTAGTCGTGGCTGTCAAGGATATTGAGCAGCACAAGCTCTACAAAAAGGCCGTCAAGAAGACCGTGAAGTTCAAGGCTCACGATGAGAACAATGAGGCTCACATCGGGGACAAGGTTGAGATAATGGAGACTCGCCCGCTTTCAAAGGACAAGCATTTCCGCGTTGTCAGGATTATGGAAAAGGCGAAATGAAAAATAAAGTTTTGTAATTGAACGCGAGGGAGGGAAAAATATGATACAGCAGCAGACAATGCTGAATGTCGGTGACAACACCGGCGCGAAGCAGATCATGTGCATTCGCGTTATGGGCGGCTCTTTCAGGCGTTATGCCAATATCGGCGATATAATCGTGGCATCTGTCAAGCAGGCTACGCCTGGCGGCATGGTTAAAAAAGGTGAGGTTGTGAAGGCCGTCGTGGTTCGCTCGAAGAAGGGCGTCCGTCGTCAGGATGGCTCATATATCCGTTTTGACGAGAACGCGGCGGTCATCATAAAAGATGATAATACGCCGCGAGGAACGCGTATTTTTGGTCCGGTGGCAAGGGAGCTTCGCGAAAAAGATTTCATGAAAATCGTCTCGTTGGCCCCGGAGGTTCTTTGATAGAATTCCTATTAGTGAGGAGGTGTAATTTTGCTAACAAATAAAGGCGCGCAGCCACACAATCATCTTCATGTAAAAAAAGGTGACACGGTCATTGTCCTTTCAGGAAAGGACAAAGGGCAAAAGGGTGAGATTGTAAAAGCAATACCCAAGAAGATGAAGGTCATCGTCGAGGGAATAAATAAGGTGAAGCGTCATACGAAGCCGAGCCAGAAGTATCCGCAGGGCGGAATAATCACTCGTGAGTCGCCTATCGGTGTCTCGAAGGTCATGCTCGTATGCCCGGCCTGCAAGAAGCCGACGCGTATCGCCAAGAAACTCGTCAATGGGAAATATGTCAGAGCCTGCAAAAAATGCGGCGAGGTAATTGATGAGTCCAAATAATTAAGACAGAAAGGAGGATAATAGGTGGATAGATTGCAAGAGAAGTACGTTAAGGAAGTTTGCCCGGAGCTTACAAAGAAGTTTGGCTATAAGAATGTCATGCAGTTGCCGAAAATAGACAAGGTAATAATCAACATGGGCGTCGGTGAGGCTGTTGGCAATCCGAAGGCTCTTGATGCGGCTGTCGCCGATCTCACGCTGATCGCTGGACAGAAGCCTGTCGTGACTCGCGCAAAGAAGTCGATAGCGACATGGAAGGTTCGTCAGGGCATGGCCATCGGCGCAAAGGTGACGCTCCGAGGCGTTCGCATGTATCAGTTCCTTGATAAATTTATGAATATCGCGCTTCCACGTGTCCGCGATTTCCATGGTGTAAGCGCGAAAGCTTTTGATGGCCGAGGCAATTACTCGGTTGGTCTCAAGGAGCAGCTAATATTCCCGGAAATCGATTATGATAAGATTGATAAAGTTCGCGGCATGAATGTTGTCATCGTCACCACTGCGAAGACGGACGAGGAGGCAAAGGAGCTCCTCGCGCTCATGGGGATGCCGTTTGCTGCATAACGCGAGAAAGGAGAAATACCGTGGCTAAAAAGGCTTTAATTGAGAAATGGAGCCGTGAGCCGAAGTTCAAGGTTCGCAAGTACAACCGTTGCAAGATTTGCGGTCGTCCGCATGGCTATATGAGAAAGTTTGATATGTGCCGTATCTGCTTCAGGGAGCAGAGCTACAATGGCGCGATTCCTGGCATAACCAAGGCCAGCTGGTAAATTTGAAAGAAAGGAGGATATCGATTTATGACAATGACTGATCCTATTGCAGATATGCTTACTCGCCTTCGCAATGCGAATTCTGTTCTGCATGACAAGGTTGAGATTCCTGGCTCAAAGATAAAGAAAGCGATTGCAGCCGTGCTTAAGGAAGAAGGGTTCATAAAGGATTTCGTCTTCAAGGAAAACAATAAGCAAGGCGTTTTGACTGTCACTCTGAAGTATGGTCCGAATCGAGAGAAGGTCATCTCTGGGATAAAACGTATCTCAAAGCCGGGCCTTCGGATGTATGCGAAATGCGCCGAGCTGCCGAGGGTTCTCGGTGGACTGGGCATCGCCATTATCTCCACGTCTCACGGCATCATGAGTGACAAGGCCGCGAGAAAGGCCGGACTAGGCGGCGAGATAATCGCATACGTTTGGTAATTTGTTTTTGAGCATAGGAGGTGGAAAAATGTCAAGAATTGGAAGAATGCCGATTACCATACCGTCAGGCGTCAAAGTGACGATTGACGATAATAATAAAGTCACAGTAAAAGGCCCCAAGGGGGAGCTCGCAAGGACGCTTAACAGCTCAATGAAGATAACCGAGAAGGATGGAGTGATCACGGTTGAGCGCCCGTCAGACGAGAAAGAGCATCGTTCCCTGCATGGCCTGACACGCACGCTCATTAACAATATGATTGTCGGTGTCACGGAGGGCTTCACTAAAAATCTTGAGATTAATGGCGTCGGATATCGTGCAGTGAAGCAGGGAAAGAATCTTACACTTTCGCTTGGGTTCTCCCACCCTGTGATTGTAGAGCCGCCGAAGGGCATCGAGCTTGACGCGCCTGCGGCAAATAAGATAACGATTACCGGCATTGACAAAGAGGCCGTCGGTGGAATTGCTGCAAGAATTCGCTCATTGCGCGCCCCGGAGCCATACAAGGGCAAGGGCATAAAGTATGAGGGCGAGCACATCCGCCGCAAGGTAGGAAAGGCCGGCGCAAAGGGAAAGAAATAATCCCGCGTGTATCATATAGAAAGGAGTGTTTTGCGTGTTTCATAAGTTTGACAGGAACGGCGCACGCAAGAAGCGTCATCTCCGCGTCAGGAATCATATCAGCGGGACGCCTGAGCGCCCGCGCCTTAATGTATTCCGTAGTCTCTCGAACATCTACGCTCAGATAATTGATGACAAGAATGGCGTGACGCTTGCGGCTGCAAGCTCGAAGGACAAGGACTTTTCGGGCTACGGCGGCAATGTCGAGGCAGCGAAGGCTGTTGGAAGCGCGATTGCAAAGAAGGCGATTGAAAAGGGCATCACAGCTGTCGTTTTCGATCGTGGCGGATATATTTATCATGGCCGTGTTGCAGCTCTCGCAGAGGCTGCTCGTGAAGGCGGATTGAAATTCTAAAACAGAAAAGGAGGTAAATGAATGGCTAGGAATGACAGAGAGCGCGACAGAAACAGGGACAGGGAAGAAAACCCTGAGTTTCAGGAAAAGGTTGTTTATATAAATCGTGTTGCCAAGGTTGTTAAAGGCGGACGTCGTTTCTCATTCTCCGCGCTTGTCGTAGTCGGTAATCAGAAGGGCAAGGTCGGAGTCGGACTTGGCAAGGCGAGCGAGGTTCCCGAGGCAATAAGGAAGGGAATCGAGGACGCAAAGAAAAATCTCATCGAGGTTGCACTTTTCGGTCAGACAATACCACATGAGATTATCGGAATTTTTGGCGCAGGCAGGGTACTGCTGAAGCCGGCTGCAAAAGGTACCGGCGTTATCGCAGGCGGTCCGGCGCGTGCCGTGCTGGAGCTTGCCGGTGTGCGCGACATTCTCACGAAGTCTCTTGGCTCCTCTAATCCGAACAACATGGTTCGCGCGACGCTCACGGGGCTCTCGCAGCTGAAGCGCGCGGAGAGAGTGGCGGAGCTTCGCGGCAAGACGGTGAAGGAACTTCTCGGGTAAGGAGGATATTTCATGGCAAAGCTTAAAGTTACTCTGACCCGCAGCGTTATCGGCCGTCCGGAAACTCAGCGCAAGACAGTGAAGTCGCTTGGCCTCGGCAAAATGAATTCTTCAAATGTTTTGCCGGACAATGACGCCATTCGCGGTCAGATTTTCAAGGTAAAGCATCTTGTTACGGTGGAAGAAATAAAAGACTGAAAGGGAGGTGCAATGGATGAAATTACATGAACTAGCTCCTGCGCCCGGCTCAAGAAAGAAGCCCACGCGCCGCGGTCGCGGCCTTGGCTCAGGACTCGGAAAGACTGCGGGACGTGGCAGCAAGGGACAGCTTTCACGCTCGGGCGGAAAGACGCGCACGGGATTTGAAGGCGGGCAGATGCCGATTTATCGTCGTCTTCCGAAGCGCGGTTTCAAAAATGTTTGGGCAAATGTTTATGCTGAAGTCAACGTGTCAATGCTCAACCGTTTCGAGGACGGGGCAAAGGTCGATCCTGTTGCTCTTGTCGAAGAGGGAGTTCTTAAAAATGTTCGTGACGGCGTGCGTATTTTGGGCGACGGCGAGCTGAATAAAAATCTTACAGTCGTGGCTCACGGATTCACGAAGACTGCCATAGAGAAAATTAAGGCGGCGGGCGGAAGCATGGTGCTTGTGGTGAAGAAAGTGGACGTGGATCGTAAGAATCCTTACACTATAAATTCAATGGAAAAAATCACGGCGGCAGGCGGAAAAGTCGAGGTGATCTGATGTGCTCGGAGCCCTTGCGAACATTTATCGGATTCCCGAGCTGAGGCAGAAAATATTTTTTACGCTTATAATGTTTGCTGTCTTTAGGATGGGCACTCATATCCCAGTCCCGGGCGTGAATCCGGCCGTCATTGAGCAACTTTTTAACAGCGGCAACCTTTTTGGATTGCTTGACATGTTCTCTGGCGGGGCTCTCAGCAAGTTTTCTGTTTTTGCGATGAGCATCACCCCTTATATCAATGCCTCGATTATCATCCAGCTTTTGACTGTAGTGATACCGAAGCTGGAGGAATGGTCTAAGGAGGGCCAGGAAGGGCATAAGAAGACAACACAGGTAACGCGTTATTTGACGATAGCGCTTGCTTTCCTTCAGGCGATAGGCATGTCCATTGGCCTCAAGGATGCGATATTAAATCCGGGAATCACTTCGATTCTTATAATTGCAATAACACTCACGGCAGGGACGGTATTCCTGATGTGGGTGGGCGAGCAGATAACGGCGATGGGTGTTGGCAACGGCATATCGCTCATCATCTTTGCCGGAATTGTCGCGGCTCTCCCCAAAAACATTGGGACACTTTATAAGTATTTGCAGGCCGGAACGATCAGCGGCTTTAATATCGTCCTCTTCATTCTCATAGCGTTGGCGATGGTGGTATTCGTCGTAATGATACACGTCGCGCATCGCAGAATCCCGATTTCCTATGCGAAACGGGTGGTCGGCCAGAGATCGTATGGCGGACATTCGAGTCACATCCCGCTGAAGGTAGACCAGGCGGGAGTAATACCAATAATCTTTGCGTCATCCGTGCTGATGTTTCCAGTAACTATTGCCCAGTTTATTGATGTACCATGGGTAAAGCAAGTCGCCGGGTATTTTGCGTGGGGCACACCGCTACAGACGAGCCTTTATGCGCTCCTCATTATCTTCTTCACGTATTTTTACACCGCGGTTACTGTAAAGATATCGGATATGGCAGAGAATCTGAAAAAATACGGTGGCTTTATTCCCGGCATAAGGCCGGGCAAGCCTACTGAGGATTATTTGGATCATGTCTTGACACGCATCACGCTAGCTGGCGCATTTTTCCTTGCATTCATCGCTATCCTCCCCAATATGGTTGCAGGGGCGACTCATATCGAGGGCGTCTACTTTGGCGGCACGGCGCTGCTTATCGTGGTTGGGGTTGCGCTTGACACGATGAAGCAGATAGAGGCGATGATTGTCATGCGCCATTATCAAGGTTTTATGAAATAGGAGGAGAAAAATGTATATCCTGTTAATGGGACCTCCAGGAGCCGGTAAGGGCACCCAGGCCGCCAATCTCGTAAAGGAATTTTCTATTCCTCACATTTCAACGGGCGACATGTTCCGCGCGGCAGTGAAAGAAGGAACTGAGCTCGGGAAAAAAGCAAAGGCGTGCATGGATGAGGGCAGACTTGTACCGGATGATGTCACAATCGGCATTGTCAGAGAGAGACTTCAAAAATCTGATTGCAGGAAGGGATTCATCCTTGATGGATTTCCCCGCACAGTGGAGCAGGCTGACGCGCTCAAGAGCATTCTTGATGAGCTGAAAATTAATCTGACGCGAGTCATAGATATTTCTGCGTCAAAGGATGAGCTCATCGAGAGGGCAGTTGGCAGGCGCATCTGCAAGAAATGCGGCGCCACGTACCATGTCAAATTCAGCCCGACGAAGAAAGAGGGCGTATGCGATGCGTGCGGCGGCGAGACGTATCAGAGGGCGGATGACAGCGAAGAGACCATGAGAAATCGTCTGTCTGTTTACGAGCAGCAGACGAAGCCCCTGATCGACTACTATCAAAAGGCAAAGCTTTACAGCCGTATTGATGGCAGCCAGCAGATTGAAAAAGTCTATGATGATGTTAAAAAGAGTCTCGATGTATAAAAGGCGAGAGAAAGTCACCGATCGATACGCGTCTTTATCAAGGGACGCCATAAATTCTAAGGAGTTAATGTATGTCCAAGCAAGATGTCATTGAAGTGGAAGGAAAAGTACTTGAGGCATTGCCCAATGCGATGTTTCAGGTCGAATTGGAAAACGGCCATGTTGTGCTGGCGCATGTCTCGGGTAAGATCCGCATGAATTTCATCCGCATCCTGCCTGGCGATAAGGTCACGATTGAGCTTACACCGTACGATTTGACGCGTGGCCGTATAACGTATCGCTTCAAATGAGGCGAGCATGATATTGTACGACGCCTATCGTACAGGAAAGGAAAAGAGGAGGAGAAGCATGAAAGTTAAACCTTCAGTAAAGCCAATTTGTGAGAAATGCAAGGTAATCAAGCGCAAGGGCCGCGTGATGGTCATTTGCGAGAACCCAAAGCATAAACAGAGACAAGGTTAACGGAAAAGGAGGGTTAAATATATGGCACGTATTGCCGGCGTTGATTTACCGCGTGACAAGAGAATCGAAATAGCATTGACATATATTTTCGGTATCGGTCTTACGACGTCGAAAAAGCTTCTGGCTGAAGCGAAGGTCAATCCCGATACGCGTACCCGCGACCTCACGGAGGACGAGGTAGTGAAGCTGCGCGATCTGATTGACAAGGAGGTAGTGGTTGAGGGTGATCTCCGCCGAGAGGTTTCGCTCAATATAAAGCGTCTCATTGAGATTGGCTGCTACCGTGGCCGTCGTCATCGTCTCGGGCTCCCTGTGCGCGGGCAGCACACGAAGAACAATGCTCGCACTCGGAAGGGACCTAGGAAGACTATAGCAGGAAAGAAAAAGGAATCATAAGGGAGGGATAGCAGTTGGCAGTTAAGAAAACAGTTCGCCCAAAGAAAAGGGATCGCAAGAATATAGAGTCTGGCATCGCTCACATCAGCTCGACTTTCAATAACACGATTGTGACGCTCACTGACAAAAACGGCAATGCTATTTCGTGGGCATCGGCTGGCGGCCTTGGTTTTCGCGGCTCGCGCAAGTCGACTCCGTTTGCGGCTCAGATGGCTGCGGAGACGGCTGCAAAGGCGGCCATGGAGCATGGCCTGAAGCAGGTCGAAGTCTACGTGAAGGGGCCGGGCGCAGGCCGAGAGGCAGCTATCCGTTCCCTTCAGGCCACAGGCCTTGAGGTCAATATGATCAAAGATGTCACGCCGATTCCGCACAACGGGTGCCGCCCGCCGAAGCGGAGAAGAGTGTAATGGGAGGCATGAACTAGATGGCAATAGATAGAACCCCTAGACTTAAGAGGTGCCGCGCTCTTGGCCTTGAGCCGGCAGTCGTCGGCCTGGCAAAGAAGTCAAAGCGTCAGCCGAAGCGCCAGATGCGCAAGGTCAGTGAGTATGGCACGCAGCTCAAAGAGAAGCAAAAAGCAAAATTCATTTATGGCGTTCTTGAGAAGCAGTTCCGCGGCTACTATGAGAAAGCAAAGAAAATGCAGGGAGTTACGGGCGAGAATCTGCTCTCGCTGCTTGAGCGCCGTATTGACAACGTCGTGTATCGTCTTGGGCTGGCAAATACTCGCCGTCAGGCTCGTCAGGTCGTGAGACATGGGCATATCACGGTAAACGGCAAGCGTCTTGATATTCCTTCGGCGCTCGTGAAGACGGATGATGTTATCAGCATCGCAGAGAAGAGCCGCTCAAATGGTTTCTTCAAGGAGCTTTCTGAAAACTATAAGCCTCTTTCGGTGCCGTCGTGGCTGACAGCCGACAAGACGCACCTCACTGGAACGGTAGTGCGTGTGCCGATGCGCGAGGACATTGACGTTCCGGTCAATGAGCAGGCCATTGTCGAACTCTACTCGAAGTAATCCTCATATCATTTCTCCGATATTGTTAGAGGTTATAGAGGAGGGCTAGATTGCATGGTTGAAAGCGAAAAGCCAAAAATTGAGATTGTGGAGATAAGCGAGGATAATCGCTATGGCAAGTTTGTCTGTGAGCCGCTCGAGCCGGGCTATGGCACGACGCTTGGCAATAGCCTTCGCAGGATTCTCCTTTCGTCTCTTCAGGGCGCGGCTATCACGTCCATCAGAATTGACGGCGTGCTCCATGAGTTTTCGACAGTTCCGGGGGTGCGCGACGATGTCACGAATATCATTTTGAATTTGAAAGAGATTTGCTTCAAGATGTACTCGGACGAGTCAAAGCTGATACGCATTGATGTCGATGGCGAGAAAGAGGTTACCGGTGCTGACATAAAGACGGACGCGGATCTTGAGATTCTGAATCCTGACAAGCATATCGCGACGCTCAACGAGGACGGCTCTCTGCACATGGAGATGACTGTCGAGCGCGGATATGGATATGTCCCGGCCGACAAAAACAAGAAGCCCGATCAGGTCATAGGAATTATTCCTATAGATTCCATTTTTTCACCTGTTGTTCGCGTCAATTATTCTGTGGCTGACACTCGCGTCGGTCAGGCGACTGACTATGACAAGTTGACCATAGAGGTCTGGACGGATGGCTCCATTCGTCCGGAGGAGGCGCTGTCGCGCGCGGCGAGCAACCTTATATCTCACCTCAGAATTTTCCAGAACATGGCCGGATTGCCTGAGGAGGAAATCGAGGAGGAGAGCGTAGAGCAAGTAGAGGAAGATACTGATACCGCGAAGATCATGGAGATGACGATTGAGGATCTTGATCTTTCGGTTCGTTCCTATAATTGCTTGAAGCGTGCAAATATCAACACGGTGGCTGACCTCACGGTGAAGACCGAGGAGGACATGATGAAGGTTCGCAACCTCGGCAGGAAGTCGCTTGAGGAAGTCAAGAAGAAGCTCGCGGAGCTTGATTTGTCGCTTTACCACAAGTCACCGGATGAATAAGAGGAAAGAGGGAAATAAATGTCACAGAGAAAATTGGGGCGCGACTCCAGCGCGAGAAAAGCGCTTTTCAGAAGCATCCTGACATCTTTCTTCAGGCACGGGCGTATTGAGACGACAGAGGCGAAGGCGAAAGAAATACGTCGCCTCGCCGATAGGCTCATTACTCTCGCGAAGCGTGGAGACCTCGCGGCACGCCGCATGGCGATCGCGCGTCTTTATGATGAGGATGTCGTGAGGAAGCTTTTCGGTGAGATAGCGCAGAAATACGCTGAACGCCAGGGTGGCTATACCCGCATACTCAAGCTTGGCCCTCGTCGCGGAGATGCCGCGCCAATGGTCATAATCGAGCTTGTAGATTAATTTCAAAAAATAATCCCCGCCATGGGTTTTATCAACCCGTGGCGGGGCTTATTTTTAATTTTCAAGATGTTAAAATTATGATATTAATACTTATCATCTTAGTCCAAAATTTTAATACTAATCTTCGACCAAAATTTAAAATTAAATTTTGACCGAAGATACGCCTGCTTCGCAGGCTGCATTTGCTCCTATGCGCAAATGCCGTCTCATGCATTATCTGTAAAGATTTAAAAATCTTAACAGGTAGCAGTATAGTTTAATCTAAAAATTTTTAGAAGCTTTTAAATGATCGAGGGGATAGGTTTGAGAAAATATATTGCAGGTCGTCTGGTTGGTCTCTTTTTCGTTTTGCTGGGAGTTACTTTTTTCACGTTTTTTATGATGCAATTTGCCGCAGATGACGCGGTTGACAAAATGTATGATGACAGAGGGGCGGTGTCGGAGGAACTGAAAGCGGAGAGGAGACATGAGCTCGGACTGGACAGACCATTTTTCGTGCAGTATGGGACATGGCTGATGGGGCTTGCAAGTGGTGACATGGGGAAATCATTTATCTCGGGCAAAGATGTTTTTGAGACTTTTATAGAGAAATTGCCACAGACAATATGGCTGATGGCAGTTTCAATTTTAATGACGCTCACGGTGTCTCTTCCCCTCGGCATCATATCGGCTGTTAAACGGGACGAGAGCATAGATTATATTATTCGCTTTTTCAGCTTTATCGGAAATTCATTGCCAAATTTCTTTACGGCGCTTCTGCTCATTTATTTTCTTGCGTTGAAGATGAATTTGTTGCCAATAATGGGGAACAGCGAGAATATGCGGAGTGTAATTCTTCCCGCTCTTACACTTGCAATCGCGATGGGCGCCAAATACACGCGGCAGATGAGGACGGCAATTTTGGAGGAAATGAATAAGCCATACGTCGCGGGCGCGAGGTCACGAGGAGTCGCTGAGAGCACGATACTGTTTAAAAGCGTGCTGCGCTCATCGCTTGTGCCGCTTATCACGTTGCTCGCTCTTTCGATTGGCTCGTTGCTCGGAGGAACGGCAATAGTAGAGACTATATTCATGTGGGACGGCGTTGGTAAAATGGCAGTCGATGCGATAATCATGCGCGACTATCCGATAATACAGGCTTATGTCGTTTGGATGTCAATAATCTATGTCGTGGTGAATCTCATAGCTGACATCATGTGCGATTATTTTGACCCCCGTGCTGAGATATATAACGGTGGAGGAAGCGCGCCATGAGAAAATATCACGCTCTTATTCCTTTTGTCATTTTGGCATCGCTGTTGCTTGTTGTTGCGCTTTTTGCGCCTGCGATTGCTCCGCTTGACCCATACGCGCAGGATTTGTCGGTTGCTCTTTTGCCGCCCGACGATACTTATTTGCTTGGGACTGACAGATACGGTCGCGATGTGCTGTCGCGTGTTATCGTTGGCTCGCGCACAACGCTTGGCGCGTCGCTTGCGCTGCTCATAGTCATATCGGTGGGAGGAACGCTCATAGGCGCGGTTGCAGGATACAGAGGCGGCAAAATCGACACGGCGCTGATGCGGCTGTCGGATGTCGCCCTTGCGTTTCCGGCAATGGTTTTTGCTATAGCGGTCGCGGGGGTGCTGGGGGGTGGACTTGTGTCGGCGGCTGTTGCCATCGCGCTGATAAGCTGGCCTAAATATGCTCGTTTGGCGCGTGGGCTGGTGCTTCAAATGCGAAGCATGCCATATCTTGCCGCCGCGAGATTCGCGGGCCGCTCGGAGACAGAGATATTGATTTATCATGTTATGCCGAATATCGCCGCGCCAATCATTGTGACGGCGACCGCGCATCTTGGCACGCTCATAATGGAGATGGCGGGGTTATCGTTTTTGGGACTGGGCGCGATGCCGCCGACGGCGGAATGGGGAGCTATGATGAACAACGGCCGTAGCCTGCTCCAGACATCGCCTTGGGTCATCCTTTCGCCGGGCATCGCGATATTCATAGCAGTATCAATTTTCAATATGCTCGGCGACAAGCTGCGCGATGTATTTGATACTCATTTAAATGAGTAGTTATATAGGGAGGAATGAAAATGAGGAGCAAAAAATTTTTTTCAGGGTTCATGTCAAGAAAATCAAAACTAATCGCGGCGCTCGCGCTGTCGGGGTGCATTTTGATCAGCGGATGCGGAGGCGGCGGCGAAAAGAAAACTGATGCCGGCAAGGCTGGGGAGAAAACATTCGTCTATGGCACTATGGCTTATGGTGTCGCGATGGAGAATGTCGGAACCGACCCGCATGACACGTATGTGGGATGGAGCACCCTGCGCTATGGGATTGGCGAGACGCTTTTCCGATTCACGGAGAGCATGGAACTGGAGCCGTGGCTAGCGAAAAATTTTGAGCGTATAGATGAGAATACAGTCAAAATCAATTTGAAAGAAAAAATAAAATTCTCAAATGGTAAAAAAGTGACAGGGAAGGCAGTCAAGGCATGTCTGGAACGTCTGCTAAAGATGAACGACCGCGCACCGAAGGATTTGAAAATCGCAGCAATAGACGCTGATGAAACGTCCGTGACGATAAAGACCACGGAGCCAAGCCCATCGCTTATAAATTATCTGTCTGACCCTTATGGTTGCATAATTGACACGGAGGCAGACGTAAAGGATAAAATCGTTGTCGGGACGGGCCCATACAAGGCTGTGAAAGTTACCGACACGCAGATTGACCTCGTTAAAAATGAAAATTATTGGGGCGATGTCAAGCCAAAGATGGACAAAATAACAATAAGGAGCATCACGGATGGCGACACGCTCACAATGGCAATGCAGAATGGCGAGCTAGACGCGGTTCAGGGATTACCGTATGCGAGTCTTGAACTTTTCGGCGATACGGGCAAATATAAAATAAGTCAGGCGGACACGTCGCGCATATATCAGATAGCTTTCAATTACAAGACGCCTGAATTGCAGGACATAAAGGTACGTCAGGCAATATCGTCCGCTCTTGACAAAGAAAATTTCACGAAAGTGCTGCTCCACGGCCAGGGAACGCCCGCGGTCGGGCCTTTCCCCGCGGCAATGACTTTTGGCGACAAGGCAGTCAGCGCAATGAAGTTTGACAAAGATAGAGCAAAATCGCTTTTGCAAGAGGCGGGCTACGCTGACACGGACAATGACGGCTATGTCGATAAAGACGGCAAAAATCTTGAGCTGCGGTATCTCACGTACACGTCACGTCAAGAGCTGCCGTTGCTTGCCGAGGCAATGCAGGCGAGCCTGAAGGAAATCGGAATAAAACTTAATGTCAACGCGACGGACAATTACAAGGCGGTACTGAAAACCGGCGATTACGATATGTACGCGAAGGCATTCGTCGCCGCGCCGACCGGCGACCCGGAGTATTATTTCACCACGCATGTCCTCGACAGTTCCGCGTACAATAACGGATTTTATCACAGTGATGCGATTGAGGCACTTGGGCGTGAGCTGCATAATGAATTTAATCCGGCTGAAAGGTCAAATCTTGCAATCAAGATGGAGCAACAGCTGCTCGATGACTGCGCTCTGATTTATGCGTCGCATCTTCGTATGTCGTTTGTCATGAGGAAGAATATTGAGGGCTTCGTGGCGCACCCGTCGGACTATTATGAAATAAGCCCCGCCCTCGATAAAAAAATATGAGCAGGAAGGCAAATTGAATGAACAAAGCGATTGACAAAACAATAATTGATGTCAAAAATCTGTCTGTTTATTACGGGAATTGTCGCGTGGCTCATGATATTTCATTCACATTACGTGAGGGGGAGACGCTTGCCATTGTCGGGGAATCCGGAAGCGGAAAATCGACAGTGCTTAAGGCTATGATGGGGCTTCTCGATAATGGCGGCAGGGCAGAGGGGAGTATAAAATTTCACGGTGATGAGGTACTGAATATGACTCATGATGAACTCAAAAAAATTAGAGGTGATAAAATTGCAATGATTTTTCAAAATGCTGCCGCCTCGTTTTGCCCGATAAGGAAAATCGGAGAGCAAATAGCGGAGGGGATAAAAGCTCACAGAAATCTTGATGATAGTGAGATACGAAGCCGAGCTGATGAGCTGATGGGGATATTGTCGCTCGATGAAAGCACATGGGACGCATATCCTTTTCGGCTATCGGGGGGGATGGGTCAAAGAATGGGTATCCTCTCCGCCATGGTGCTTCGCCCGAGTGTTTTGCTGTGCGATGAGCCAACAAGTGCTCTCGACTCCGTGACGCAAAAAGCGGTGGCAAGTCTTTTAGTGCGGGCGAAGGGAATCGGAACATCGCTGATAGTGATAACTCACAACATGGGGCTTGCTCACTATATCGCTGATAATGTTCTCGTGATGAATAAAGGGGAAATGGTTGAAATCGGAAGCAGGGATGAAATTTTTGGCTCGCCGAGGGAGCAATACACGCGCCGCTTGATTGATGCCGTCCCACGACTTTGCAAGGCATGTGCATGATGAATGAGCCTATACTATCGCTCTCGCATATCAAAAAAAAATACTCGTCACATTTGGTGCTGGACGATGTATCGATTGACATAGGTATTGGCGAATGTGTTGGGCTTGTCGGAAAATCGGGATGCGGCAAGTCGACGTTGATGTCCGTTGCGACAAGAATGATACCTTGCGACGGAGGGAGCATATCGTTTCGCGGCGAGGACATCACCCATGCGTCTCGTTCCGCCATGATGGCATACTACGCAAATATGCAGATGATATTTCAGCAGCCTATTGATTCTTTCGACCCGCGTCGCGCCATTGGGGACAGCATAATGGAGCCTATGATTTGCAGGGGCGTGCCGAGGGCCGAGTCGAAGGCGCGAGTGATTGAGCTTTTGATGAGAGTCGGGTTGCCTGAGGATTATGCCGAGCGGTACCCGCATGAGGTGAGCGGCGGCGAGTGCCAGAGAGCGGCGATTGCGCGTGCTATAGCGATGAAGCCTATGCTGCTTTTTTGCGATGAGATAACGAGCGCGCTTGACGCCACAGTTCAAAAAGAAATCATAATCCTAATGCGAGAGTTGATTCATGAAAATCATATGGCGTCACTTTTCGTGACGCACGATATCGCGCTGCTGCCGGGAATAGCCGACTGCGTCGCGGTGATGGCAAAAGGCCGTATCGTCGAGCGGGGGACAACGAGTGATGTCATCGCGCATCCGAAAAGCGATGCGGCAAAGGAACTGATAGACGCGGCTGATTTGTGGTAAACTTCATAAAAAAATATGCCAACACTTTAAAGGTGTTGGCATATTTTTTATTCGATGCTAACGGGCGATAATACCCCCGCTTCTTCAGCGGGATATAAGCGCTCATAAGGCAATGGGTAAATTCGACTGGATTCAGTGGAAGAAGTAAAAATCCACCGCTGAATAAGTCTAATTTTATCGTATGAAATGTGTCGGCTTGAATGGCTCGTATGATGGGCGGGGGATGTTTGATTTGTCACCCAATTCAATGCACTTCGAGAGCCATGCGATATTTTTGGCGAGCGTGCGCATTGTCTGAAGCCCTTCCTCGTCCTTTTTGACATCCTCTGGCGTGAAGCCGTGTACCTGATTCCAGTACTGCGAGCCCACGACAATCATATTGAGCATGAGATAG